>JBCDEB010000024.1:0-59616 GCA_039180005.1 Cyanobacteria bacterium P01_G01_bin.54
ACCCCCAACGATGAAAACCCCCTTACCAAGGGGGTCGGCGTAGCCGGGGGGATCTCGCTAGCTTCATTTACTTGGTGCAAGAGTATTAACATTGTCTATTTTCAAAGTAAATCCGGATTACATACCCCAAATAAAAGTGCAAGATACTAGCGAAGACTGAGCCTGTCGAAGTCTGAGCGGCCGGGCTTCGACAAGCTCAGCCCTCGTTCCGGTCTTATTTGGGATCTAATTGGCGAATTTAGTATAAGACCATTGATTTTGCCCACCTTACCGTTATTCACCAATCCTTTGTAATGGGAACTTTGCTTCTGGTGATCTGTTTTGGATGACAGATCCTAGCTTTCTGGAATCAGTGCAAGCCCCTGATAAACCTGTTCGATAGGAAAGCTGAAGTTGATACTTTTGAGTTCTACAATATCGCCGGGTTTGTAATTAAAGAGTAGCCATTGACCCGTTTGGGTTTTGTGATATAGATCCATTTCGATGCGGGTGGAGCTAACGAGTAGATAGTCTTGCAAAACTGGGTTCTGGCAATACAAACGGAATTTACCGCCCCGATCGTACGCCTCGGTACTCTTGGATAAGACTTCAACGATCAAGCAGGGATAGTTAATGTAGTTTTCTGTGCTTTTATCTCGTTCATCGCAAGTGACACTCGCATCAGGGTAGGTATAGTTTTGCGTTTGGGCAATTTTGACTTTGAGGTCAGAGTTACCGGTGATGCAGCCTGTGCCCATCAGATGGGTATCCAACCGGCCGGTCAGACGAACAGCAATACGGCTATGGTTCACCGTACCGCCACTCATGGCATAGACTTGGCCGTTAATGTATTCGTGCTTCTCTTGTTGCTGTTCTTCCCAGGCAAAGTATTCTTCGGGAGTGAGATGGCTGGGTTTGTCTTGAGCGGCGATCATGGGGTTTAGGGCGATGCTGGTTCTATTGTAGCGATCGCCCCTTCATCCTTTCTCAATCAGGGCGAGTATCGCTGACAACCACCCATACAATTCCACGATTTGGAGTGTCTCAAGTGTGATTTAAAATCGCTGTATCACCCATTGATCAACCCATGAATACCCCCGAGAACAGGCAATGAAAAATAGTGGCTCCATCCTCAGCTTAGGACTTGTGTTAGTGGTTCTCGCCGGTGCGTTGTGGTTAAGCGCACAACATAAAAACCAAGCCGTCACCCTTATTCGTCAGGCCCCCTTGGTGACGATCGCTGAGGCCCTCAAAGCCCCAACCGGTTTGGTGGCAGTGCGGGGCATTGCCCATCCTGAGCAGGAGCGTCCCTTGATGGCTCAGGCCTCTGGGCTGCCGTGTCTCTACTGTGACCTCACCGTATGGCAAGAGGCTTGGGTTTGGGATGACGATGAGGAGAATCCAGGGCAAGTCAAAGAGCAACGCCGGGTCGAGCAGGTAGTGGACAGTCGCCCCTTTCGCTTAGAAGATGCCACGGGCAATATTAGCGTAAATCCACGCCATGCCCAAATGGATCAACTTGTGGTCGCCCTAGATGTATATGAGCCGCTCAAACAGTCGGAGCACCTCGCACAGGTCAAAAGGCGCTCTGACCCCCAGACGAATTGGTCGTCTGAGGGCAAGGTAACGGGCTATCGCTACACGGAAAAAATTTTGCCGCCCGAGCGGACAATCTTTGTGGTGGGGCAAGTACAACGCCGACAACCCCAGCAAGATCGGGTAGAGCTGCGAGCGCAATCGGTTAAAGATCCAGAGCTTTTGATTTCCATGCGATCGCCCGATGAAGCGATGTCGAGTCTGAAGGCTCAGGCTACCGCTGCGTTTTTGGGCGCGGTTGTGTTAGGCGCCGCCGGGTTGGGATGTTTGGGCTATGGCGCGATCGATGGGTTGAATCAGCTCTAAGTCCCACGGCAGTACGGTCGTGGCCCAGCTCAAAAGGTGCGATAGTCTCTTGCCATGAATAGGGACTATGATCGACTCAGCTCCTGTCCCCCCAACCCATGCCCCGGCCCCGTTTCTCAGACCTGCATACCTGGCTGAATCATCGCTATCTGGGCAACTCTTCAATTACCACCTACTACGCCCTCCTCGAAGCCTGTCTGATCGGGGTTGTCTCGGCCCTAGCAGCGCTGCTGCTCAAAGACGGCATTGGCTCTCTGGGTTGGTTACGTCTGCAGGCTGTCAACCGGTTTGGGGTGGGCAGTCTGCTGGTCTTTAGCAGTGTGTTGGGGCTCTTGGCCGGCTTGCTGATCGAATATGGCTCCACGGCCACCAAGGGCAGTGGCATCCCCCAAGTAAAAGCCGCCCTGGCACGGTTTCCGGTTCCCCTCTCTCTGTGGGTGGCAGGGATTAAACTCCTGGGGACGATCCTGGCGTTGGGGGCTGGGTTTACCCTCGGCCGTCGGGGACCCACGGTGCATATTGGTGCAGTTTTGGCCGCCCAACTGAGTCAATGGGTGCCCACCTCCCCCCAGCATCGACGGCAGATGATTGCAGCGGGCGCGGCGGCGGGTTTAGCTGCCGGGTTTAATACGCCAATTGCAGGGGTTCTCTTTGTGGTGGAAGAGCTCTCGCGGGATATGTCAGGGCTGACGCTGGAGACAGCGATCATGGCCTCGTTTACGGGCTCGGTCATCTCCCGTTGGCTGGGTTCGGCGGATCTCAATATTGTGGCCACGATGCTTACGCCGCCGGAGGGCAATTTTTTTCAGGTGGGTGATATTCCCTTCTATATGGCGTTGGGTGTGATGGCGGGGGGGTTGGGGGTGGTGTTTAACCAGGGCTTGCTCTGGGGTCTGACGGGGCCGCAACAGCGCCTCTCCTGGGTCTGGCGAATGGGGGCGGCGGGTCTGGTGACGGGGGTGGTGATTGCGATCGCCCCCCCGGTCTTCCGCGACAATGCTGGCCTGCGGGAGTTTTTGATCACCGGGGACTCCAGCTGGCAGACCATCCTGCTCATTTTTGTGCTGCATTTTATGCTGACCTTGGTGGCCTACGGTTCCGGCGCACCCGGCGGGCTTTTTGCCCCGGCCCTGGTGCTGGGCTCAGCCCTGGGCTATCTGATGGGCAGTGCCAAGCTGGCGCTCCTTGGCGCAGCGCCCCAGACGACCTATGCCCTGGTGGGCATGGGGGCCTTCTTTACGGCGGTGGCTCGGGTTCCGGTCACGGCGATCGTGATTATCTTTGAGCTAACCACTGACTTTCGTCTGGTGCTGCCGCTAATGATCAGCACGGCGTTGGCCTATTGTGTGGCGGAAGCCCTTAAACCGGGCTCCATCTATCAGCATCTGCTCAAGGCCAGCGGCATTGAACTGACCGATGAGGGCGAGAACTATGATGTGCTGGGCACGCTCCAGGCTACCCAGGTGATGCAGCACCAGGTGGAAACCCTCCAACCCAGCATGACGCTGGGGGCGGTTTGGCAGATCTGTCAGCGATCGCACCACCATGGTTTCCCCGTGGTGGAACGGGGTCAGCTTGTGGGCATGATCACCGAAGTCCATCTCGCCAAACTGGGCAGCCAAAACCCCCAGCGTCCGGTGCGGGACTTTATGGACCGCCGTCCGGTCGCCGTGCATCCGGGAGTGGTACTCAGTGATGTGCTCTATCTCATGGATCGCCACCATCTCTCCCATTTGCCCGTGACCGAAGGGCGCAAGCTCGTGGGCATTATTACCCGCAGCGACCTGATCCATGCCACCGCAGACCAATTGCGCGGGGTCAATCGCGCCTACAATACTGACCCGTCCTACGGGGTCTATCGCACCCGCGCCCCGGCCACTGGGGAGGGGCGGATCTTGCTGCCCGTAAGCGATGCGACCGTTCTGCACCGACTGCTGCCCCTGGTGGCGGCGATCGCCGACCAATACCATTACGAAGTGGAATGTCTGCACATTATTACCCTACCCCCCCACCTCTCGCCCGCCCAAACGCCGATCAACCTGCAACCCGCCCTTGCCCTCCTCGACACCGTTCGCCAGGCCACCCACCACTGGTCGGCACCGCTCCATACCCAAGTGCGCGTCGCCCACGACACGGCCCAAACGATTCTAGAAACCATCCAAGCTCGCCATATTGACCTGCTGATTATGGACTGGCCCGGTCGCACCCGTTCGGCGGAGTTTCTCTTTGGCACGATCACCGATACATTGCTGCGGGAATCCCCCTGCGATGTGCTACTGCTCAAACCGGCTCAGGGCTTTGGCTTAGGGGCACAGCAGCAGCAGTCCACCCCCTGGTTGATCCCCTTCTCCGGCGGTCCCAATATCTATGCTGCCCTCTCACTCCTACCGGCCTTGGCCCAACTGGAGCTGCCCCAAAGCATTCTTATGCCCCAGGTGGGTGCAGGCGAGGGCGACCAAGAACTGCAACAAATCGCAGAGTCTCTGGGACCCAAGCTGCCCTGTCCGGTTGTGCCCCTGGCTTTACCCTCCCAGGATATTGTGACGGCGATCGTGCAACTGACCCAAGCCAAACACTGTGGCTTGGTGGTGCTGGGGGCCAGCCGCGAAGGTATGGTGCAACAGGCCCTGCATGGCAACGTCCCGGAGGCGATCGCCTCAGCCGTCAGCAGCACCGTGATTCTCTTTCAGGTGGCGCAGACCCATTAAGCAAGCTATGAACTTTAGTTAAAAATCTTGCCGCCTTTCGGTTCTCGACTATACTCATTGCTAACATCATTACGCTGAAGCCTGTCAATTATAGACGGTCAACTATAGAGGGCAAATGGGTCAAGACCCCATTGCCGAGCATCAAGACTAAACATAAATAACCTAAGTTCTGGATAAGCGAAGCGATCGCATTCCTCAAAACCTTGAAATCTCGTTGTCAAACCCGGTTGTCAGGGGGCCAGCCCCCCGACACCTCCCGCTGAGGGGGAGATTGCCCCCTCAGACTCCGGCAATATTGGAGCCAGTATTGTTGATTTCATTGAGTTTTATGAGTTTTCGTGCGCTTGGCTTAACCGAAACTCAGGTTAAATAGCAAAAATATTGGGTGAACCCATGCCAGGCTTTTTCAAACTTAGAATTAAGTCCAAGTTAATGCTCGCCCTACTCGGGGTTAGCTTAGGCTCAACGCTCGTGGTCGGTGCCATTAGCTTGCAGCGGGGGCGGGCGATCCTCAGGACCAGTATTTTTAACCAACTCACTAGCATTCGGGCCTCCAAAGCCCATCAGTTTGAGCTGTTTTTTGAAAACCTCCGCAATCAAACCCAGGTTTTCGCCAATGACAAAATGTTTATTGCGGCGATGCTGGAGTTTAAACAGGCATATCAAGCCATCGAAACCGGTGCAGAACCAACATCTCAGGATGCCAATACGGCAGATCCAGCACCACCCGATCAGGCAGCAGCGCAACCATCCGAAGGGGAAGCAGAAACCGCACCGATTCAAGACCTTCCTGAGAGTTGGGATCAAGTCATTGATCAATATTATACGGATGAATTTGTCCGTCGTTTGACCCAAAATATCCCCGGCAATCCGGTTTTGGATACCTATCGTCCCACCACCCGAGCCGCTCGATATCTGCAATACCATTACATTGCCAATAACCCCCAAGCGGTGGGCGAAAAGAATCAGCAGCAAGATGCGGGTGATGGCAGCACCTATAGCCAGGTGCATCGTAAATATCATCAAAACTTTGATGAGATTATTCAAAAATTTGGCTATTATGATCTCTTTTTAATCGACCCGAAAACGGGAAATATTGTTTATTCCGTTTACAAAGAAACAGACTATGCCACCAGTCTGTTTGAGGGGCCCTATCGACGCAGCAATTTGGCACAAGTGGTCACTGAAGTGCTCGATAATCCTGATCAGGGCACGGTTCAGATCGTCGATTTTGCCGCCTATCGCCCCTCCTATGCAGCTCCAGCGGCGTTTCTGGCGGCCCCGATCTACGATGGCTCTGATTTTGTGGGGATCTTAGCGATTCAACTGCCGGTTGAGCAGATCAACCGCGTGATGACCAGCGGCGCAGATTGGCAAGCCAAGGGACTCGGCGAAACGGGTGAGACCTATCTCGTCGGTGATGATCAACGCATGCGCTCCGTCTCACGCTTTTTCCTGGAGACCCCGGAGGACTTTAAAGAAAAACTGCGATCGCAAGGTGAAGAAGAAGAAAACCTGCAACTGATGGAGAATTTCGACACCACCATTCTGGTGCAAGCGGTCGAAACGACGGCCGCCCAAGAAGCCCTGAGAGGAGAAACGGGGACACGAGTGGTGACAGACTATCGAGGCGTTCCGGTTTTGAGCGCTTATGCACCGCTGGAGATTGAAGGGCTCGATTGGGTGATTTTAGCTGAGATGGATATTGCTGAGGCCTTCCGGCCGCTGCAAGATCTGCAAAAAAGCATTTTCATCCTAACCGTGCTGCTGATTTTGATTGTGACGGGAATTGCTAATTTTGCGGCCAATGTGTTTGTCAGCCCGATTAAACGCTTGTCGGCAGGGGCTAACAAAGTGGGCGAGGGGCAGTTGGATACCGTGGTCAAGCTCAATTCGGAAGATGAATTTGGCGAATTGGCCCAGACCTTTAATACCATGGTGCAGAATCTGCGGGAACAACAGGAGACGATCGTCCGCAAAACGAACGAAAACGATGCCTTACTCCACAATATTTTGCCCAGTGCAATCGCCACCCGACGCCAAAAGGGAGAAACCCAAATTGCCGATCAGATTCAACAAGTGACCGTTCTGGTGGCCCGCATTGACGGGTTTACGCAGCGAGCCGAGCAGCAAGATGCGGCCACCGCCGCCGCCTGGCTCAATGAACTGGTGACGAGTTTTGATGAGGCCGCCGAGAAATATGATGTGGAGCGGCTCAAAGCCTTGGGTGAGCAATATATTGCAGTCTGTGGCTTGACCAAGCAACGCTTGGATCAAACCAAGCGGGTTGTGGATTTTGCGATCGCCATCCGCCATCTCCTGCAAGGCTTCAACGCGAAGCACACCACGCAATTAAGCCTGCGGATCGGCATCCATACGGGGCCAGTGCAGGCGGCCATTGTCGGCAACCAACGGTTTGCCTATACCCTCTGGGGCGAAACCCTTAACGGGGCCGAGCAATTGCGCCAACAGGCAGATCCTGGCCAGATTTTAGTCACCCAAGCGGTCTACGAAACTGTTCAGGAGCTTTATCCCTTTGAGTCGGGGATAGCCACGCCGAACGTTTGGTTGCTGGACAGGGATTGAGCCGGATCACCGGGGTCAGAACCTTGGGGCAAACGATGAATTCAGAAACTTAATGGGGAAGACGTTGTAATGGAACCATCACTTTTATTTTGGGGTTTAGCGTTAATCACGGGGGTGCCGATTCTCACCCTGGTGCTCGGTGAAGGGATTGAACGCCTAGAGCGTCAGCGGAATCCGTTGGTGCCCTTTTTACGTCGCGCCCGCACCTATTTACTCCCCACGGTTGCACTCCTCCTCGTACTCAAAACGATTGTCTCCCTCTCAGAACCGATCTTGCTCCTGCGCCTTCTGGAAACCGGGGTTTGGCTTGCGGCGAGTTTGACGCTCTTGGCCCTCATGTCAAGCCTCTTTGCCACTGGAGAAAAAGCCCGTCGCTGGCAAGTTCCCGTACCGAATCTGTTTTTTCAGTTTGTTCGGGCTCTAGCAATTTTAATCGTTGCGGGTTACGTTATGGCAACGATTTGGGGCGTTGACCTCAGTAATGTTGCTGCAGCCTTGGGGGTCGGCTCCTTGGTGATTGCTTTGGCACTGCAAGATACTTTGAGTAATCTCGTTTCTGGTTTTTTACTGCTCTTTAGTAAGCCGTTTAAAATCGGCGATTGGATTCAACTGGGTGACATCGAAGCGGAAGTGATTGGTCAAGACTGGCGTGCGGTGCGTTTGCAAACGATTACGGGCCATCTGATTACCGTGCCCAATGGGGTATTGAGTCAAGAGACGGTTTATAATTTCACGCTTTTGAACCCTTGGACATGGCGTGAGTTTTTTGTCCGCTTTTCTTACAATGATCCACCCAATCGCGTCAAACAAATTCTCTTGGCAGCAATGCGCGCCACCGAAGGGGTTTTGACAGATCCTGAACCTCTAGTGTTTGTTGAGTCCTATGAAGATTCTTATATTACCTACTACATGGGCTACGCTCTCAAGGAATTTGCGGATAGCTATGATCTGACCGATGAAATTAAGTCACGTATTTATTACGCAGCGAAACGCCATCAGCTCACGATTCCCTTCCCCACCCAAATGCAATATCGAGTGGAAGGACGTCCGCGTCTCGCCGAGTTGTCAGTGTCAGATATTAGCCAGTTTTTACGATCGCTGGCCTACTTCAGCTTCTTAACGTTAGACACAATTGAGAGCCTGGCCCAAACCGCGATCGTTGAATATTATGGTCAGGGCGATCGTGTCATCCACATGGGAGAACCGAATGAATATTTTTATCTCATCTTGGCCGGAACGGTGCAATTAACGGTGCTGGATCTCAGCGATCGCACCCAAGCGGTGGCCCAACTCAAACGGGGGGATTGCTTTGGTGAAATGGCGTTTCTCCCGGGTGAGCCTAGCCCGGTTTCGGGACGGGTGTTGGATGACTTAACTGTGATTGCCCTCGATCGCAGCGCAGTGACACAACTGGTTGAAGCGAGTCCCAAGTTTGCCCTAGAAATCAACCAGTTTATTGAGGAACGCAAGCGAGCGGTGCAAATTACCAAAGGGGTGGCAACCCAGGACAGTCCCGCGACGCCAACCAATGGCGAGGTGACCGCATCATTTTAGTGGGGGAGGAAGATTGCATAAAAACGGGCCAATTCCCTAGAGAAGTCTATAGAAGGGACGGTTGAGCAAGCATTACGCTTGCAGATACCAGATCTAAGTTGTGTCCTCCTAAAACAAAATACGCAGTAGGGGAGGGTTTCAAACCCTCCCGGACGCTAGTTTTTTTGGGGGTTATGATGCGGATTGGGTATGGGCTATCTTCCTTTATTGCCACTGAGGTCATTATGCTTACACACGGTTTGCTTGTTGAATGCCCCGAATGCCAAAAACATCTGGTTATCAAAGATTCACCTATGGTGCTTAGCTGCATCAACGATGATGCCGCTAAAGACAAAAAGAAAGACACCGATACGGATTTTATGGGCTTGGGTGCAGTGCTGGGCTGTATTGGTACAGTACTAGCATTTGTTTTTATCTTGTAGGGAGAGTTACTATCGGATTCAAAACGCTGGGTATTACTCTTCAGTCGGTGGATCAGCTAGATTATCTTGCTCGCCTTCAAGCACTCGCTCAAATTGCTGGCTGTAGTCCTGCACTTTCTGATTGTCAAAATCGAGAGTGATGATATTGAGCTGAAGTATTTTCTGATCAATATAAAGTACGAAATCCTCAGGAGTTAGATCATTGCCTGTGTCATTTTTTTGCGTAACAAGATAGCTCAGAAATTCTTCTTTGAGCAGTAGATAAGACAAGTAAAGCTCTGTATTGTTATTGACATTATCTTCAATTTTCAGGAAGATCGATAGATTGCTATACAGGACGACAATTCCTGCTGAGACCACGAATAAGTTGAGCAGGACATTATTGGAATCTGACCAACCATCTTTACTAATAAAAAAGAGACACACGACCCCCACAACACCATTAACCGAAACAATGACCAACGTAACAAACGATCGCCCATAAAAAAATGCCATCACATCGCTATGAATGAGCGTACGGGCCTGGATACGTAAAAACTGCGATCGTAACCGCTGTTTAATATCAGGCGCAGCCTCGAAATTGCTAAGTGCTTCATCAATCCGGGCTTCAGAGTGGCTAATAATTTCAGCCATTGAGGGAGGGCTTTTTGACTCAGAAAGCGTGACTTCCGGTGGATAGTAAAGGGTCATCCACCGATATCTCTTTTGTGTCGCAGCCTTCGCGAGCAATAGATCAGCCAAAGCTACCGTTCCGATGATCAGTCCAACAATCAGGATATGAGCAAAGAGCGTTGGATTTTTGTCTTCAGCAATCAGCCAATGGTGGAACTTGGCCAGTGGTGTCATTGAACGGGAGGTCAGGTCTGTCGGTTCTGGTGTTGACTCAGAGGATGGGGTCATAGCAAAAACAGGTGAGCACTTTTTCTCGGCATAGCAAGAAGAGAGAGGGTTAGGATGCTGAGAAGATATCTGTAAGGAAAAAACAACGCGCTGATTGAACGGGGAAATCTTACCCCTACCTTGAGAACCATAACATTGATGGATTTTGTTGGTTTTGAGCCACGTTCTGAGTCATGGGGGCAAGGGCTTAAACCAGATTGCTAAGGGATTGGGAGTTCTGAAACCAACCGTCTGGGTTATACTGCGCCGAGACCTGTTGCAGGCGGGGTAAGTTCTCACCAAAATAAAGGGTCAATGCCTGTTCTAAGGGTGGGGTTCTGACACCCGTGCTGCCAATGTCAATATCCGGATAGTTAAAGTAGCAGCCCTCGGTGCCGACACCATTGGGGATGCCCCCGGAGGCTGCATAGATCTCCTGATACATGCCATTGAGCCAATTGACATGGGCAGTTTCTAACACTGGGTCGTCTTGACCGGGCGGCAGGTTGGTATCCCAATAGCTTTGATATTGCAACTTCAAGATGGAGTTGCGTTGGGGAATTGCCGTTGCCTCGGCCGCAATTGTATTAATTTTGCCGCCATAGCTATCAAACTGAATCAGGGAGTTGGACATATCTACCCTGTTGCCCTGAGCATCGGTGACAGTTGTGGTCAGACCTTGGTAGGCCGCAGCGGTCATGGCGGGGTTGAATTTCTCGGTATGGTAGGCCGACTTATACTTGCCATAGCGATTGGGACCCGAGGTGTTGAGTTGCTGCATCCCTTCAAGGTAGGTATATTTGCGCCAGGTGTTGGTTGCGGTGAGGCCCAAGCGCCGGGTACTGGCGATGTAGGGGTGGCTATTGAAGACTAGGTCGGCGGTGGAGAGGGGGGCGATCGCCGCAGCCTGGTCTTGCCGTTGCCGAATTGTGGCGAACAGGTCGCGCTCAAACTCCGCCAACGCCAGCGGGTAAGCCGCATCGTAGGTATGAATGGCCGAGAGGTTGAGCGTCCCGGCATCGCGATGATTTCCCGCAAAGATTCCAAAGGTATTCCAGGTGGATTTTTCCTGGCGGGCATAGGTGTCTTGGAAATAGTCCAAGATCGCACTAAACGTCGTTTCCGAGAGGGTGCTACCTCCCTGTTGCCAATCCCAACCCAGCGCGTGAATGTAAATATAGGTTGGTGCATTGGGGAGAGTGTTCAGGCCAAAGTAGTAGCGGGTGATGATGCCAAATTGTCCACCGCCGCCGCCGCGAACTGCCCAAAAGAGCTCGGGCTCGTGGGTGGCTGAGCATTGGCGAATCAGACGAGCGCCCTGGCGGCGATCGCCCACCACAATATCCACAGCAGTAAGATAGTCAATCGAGAGGCCATAGAGCCGGGAGAGGACGCCGTAACCGCCGCCGGTAATATGACCGCCCAAGCCCACGGAATAGCAAGAGCCTGCGGGCAGGGTTTTTTGGTAAACATTGTTGAGCAGCCGATACATATCCCAGTTGCCCAACCCCACATCCACATATAGCGTCGGTTCACCGTTGACGATCGCTTCGCCATAGGCTTTGAGACCTGTAAGATCGAGGATGGCTCGGGTGTTGGCGTTGTAAACAAAGCCCTCATAGCAATGCCGACCGCAAGTAATTTGGCATTGACCAGGGGCAATGTTCGGATCGGCCAGAATGGCGCTAAAGACAGCGAGAACCTCTTGAGCAGAGGTGGGGCGAACGATCTGGAGATTGGCATCACTGGCATACCAGCGTTTGTTAAAGCCTTGGCGATCGCTGACTGCGGTGGGAAGTGAGGCGTTGGGCTCAGAATAATTGGCTTGACTCATCTGACTTGACTCATTCGGCTTGACTCATGGGTTTATAGTCCCTAGCAACTGGCTCAATTATAGGCCTTGCCTGGGGTCGGCGTTGGTCGAGCTCCGGAGTGGATTTCAAGGAAAACCGAATTAATCTAGGCTCAGTCGGAAACAGTTTCTTCAGGAATGATCAACAAATCCAATACCTCTTTTGCTGCTTCGATTCGCCCCTGCTGAGTTAGTAAATTCGCAAAATCTTGATAGATTTCGCCAACGTGCTCATTGAGTGTTTGCTCAGAGACCTGATCGCTAGAACGTTCGGTCCTAAGCTCGGTGCGAATGGCTTCGCCGACGGCGATCGCCTGACGATAATAGTCAATTGCCTTTAATGCATCGCCTTGGGCTGCGAAAAGACTGGCAAATTGGCCCAGGCTCTGAACCTTAGCATAGTCACGATCTTGTGCCTGTGCGATGTCATACCCTTGCTGATAGTAACTCAGGGCTTGCTCATATTCTCCCATTTCCTGATGTAAAGCACCCAAAATAGAGAAGGCATCAAACAAAGACCAATGAGAGGGTTGTTGCTGATAAATAGCAAGATATTCTTCGTAGTATTTGAGGGCTTCTTCATATTCACCTTGAGATTGGTAGACTTCACCCATTGAGCGTAATATGTCAGCCGAGCCCCCACCGATGGCTTGAGAAATACTGAACTGTTGTTGATAGTTACTGATCGCCTGGTCATAATTTTTGAGTTGGTGGTGGGCACGGCCCATCAACCCAAAGGCTTGGGCGATGTAACGTTGCTCGCCCCAGGCTTGGGCGACACGCATCTGCTCTTCGTAGGTGCTAAGGGCTTCGGAGTACTGTTCTTGCCAGAGGTAGAAGTTACCGAGTTGACGGAGGGCTTTGGCGATGTTGCGAGGTGCGCCAATCTCCTGGGCGATCGCCAGTCGTTGTTGTAGCGTGTCTAGCACGGCGGTGAGATCACCTTGTTCGATATAAGTTTTAGCAATCTCCTCTAAGGTATACAGTTGAACATGCTGGTTTTGTACTTCGTAATTTTGCTGCACTGCAAGCTGTTGCTGATAATAGTCTAGAGCACGAGTATAGTCTCGGCGTGAACGGTAGAGATAGGCAATCCGTTCCAGGAGTTCTGCATATAAAAATTGACTATCCTGGGCACGGGCAAAGTCCAACTCGTTTTGATAAACGGCGATCGCTGCGGCAAAATCCCCCTGCTCTAGATAAATGAATCGCAGCTCATCCAAAGGCTGCATCAGATCCAAATAATAAAAGCTGGGGGATTCGACTCGGGCGCGTTGATGCTCAACCTGTTGTTGATAGGATTCAATTGCCGCCGCAAAATCTCCTTGCTGGCGATGGATGCTAGCAAGTCGACCTAACGCACTACCAACTTCGCGCCTATTCTTGAATTCTTGCCGGTACTCAGGGGTTTCCTGAATGGCGAGTTGACGTTGATAAGCCTCAATTGCTAGCTCATATTGCTCTTGTTGATTGTAGATTTCACCCAGTCCACCGAGTAATTTAGCGATCGCTAGCTGATCACCGTCTGGGCCTAAAATCTCTAGGCCACGCTGGTACAGCTCAATCATAATCTCAGCGAATACATCCGGCTGGGGTTGCGAGTCAGGGTGCTGTTGCCGCTCAAACTGCTGTTGTTGGTGAATCAGAGCGAGGCTATCGAAAAGTTCAGCGATCGCCGCTTGATTCCCCTCTGCTTGCAACGCATCTAGTTGTTCTTGGTAGATATCAAGGGCAGCCTCAAGATTGCCTTGTTTAAGCTGTAGCTCAACAATTTTGCCGAGTTTATAAGCAATTGAATGATAATCATGCCGATAATTGTCCTCTACCTGTCGCTCGATTTCAATCGCTCGGTAGTAATAGTCAATGGCTGTATCATAGTCTGCTTGAGCTACATAGAGTTCAGCAATGTTGCTGAGAACTGCAGCAATGGATGATGCACCCCAAACCTGCTCACGCTCGTCACTTTTATAAAACTCAATCTGCTGTTGATAGTAACGGAGCGCTTGAGTAAAGTTTTCTTGCTGCTGATAGAGTCTGGCGATTTGACCGAGAAGATGACCCTCACTGCTCAGATTTTGGCTGCGAATATCATGCGCCTGATGGATATGCAGCGCCTGTTGATAAAAATCAATTGCTTTTTGGGCATCAAGTGGCGCAATGGAATCATCATAAATCCCAGCCAATCGAGTTAAGATATCCACCGCTTTGGCTCGGTTTTCAGCCGCTTGATAGATCGTTAAAGCCTCGTTGTACTGATGAGCAGCGGTCTCAAATTGAAATTGTTCTCTGTACATTTCGCCGAGGTGCTCCAAGATCCGTGCGACTTGTTCGGGCTGCCCCTGAGAACGGACCATCTCTAGACTTTGTTGGAGATAGGCCCGGGCTTCCGGAACCGCATGACGTGCTCGAAACGCGATCGTTTCGGCACTGACCACAATACTCTCAATATCTCCAGCCGCGAGAAACTCGGGCCGTCTAGACTGGAAATAGTCCACCGTCGCCAACGCTTCCGCTCGTCCTCCGCCAAACCAGCCTAAGCTGCCAATATCCGAAAGAAAGCGGCTGGCCCGACCCTGTTCACCCGCATCTCGTGCCAATAAAAAGCCCTGCTCATAATAGTCCCGAGCCTGAGATAGGTCATCTTGCTCCTCATAGAGATGACCCAATTGTTGCAAGCTGGCAATGGTGGACTGGATGTTGTTTGTTGTTTGGGCCAGGGATAGGGCCTGCTGATAATAGGCGATCGCCGCCCCGCTATCTTCCTCGGTTCTGGCGAGGAAGCCGAGGGAATGGAGCAGATCAATTGCAAAGAGGGTGGCATGGTCGGCTCGGGCGATCGCCAGCCGTTCCTGCAACTCGGTGCGCAAGATCTCTGCCCCATTCTCTTGCTCATCCGCTAGCCAGGTAAACGACTCTAGGACTTTTTGAAAGAGGGCGCGATCGCCCGCTTCCTGAAACTTCGCCAGACTTTGGGTGAGCAAACCCAAGATTTCGGGTGAATCTGGCCCATAAGCATAGGCAACCTTGAGCAGTGCAAAGGCTTCATCTCTGGGAGTTCCCACTTCTCTAATGATTGCCAAACCCGGTTGCGTGGCTGACGCTCCTGTCCCCGCGATAGTCCCCAAACTCACCCGCGCCCGACCTTCGCCAAGGCGATCGCCTGCTGCCTGGGCAATCTCTAGACTCTGTTGATAGGTGTCTTGGGCCGTCTCGGGTTGGTCCCACAAAAAGTGATAATCACCCATGCGAATCAAGGCCTGGGCAGCGATTTCAGCATGCTCAATCGCTTGGGCAATGGCTAAACTCTCCTGGGCCAACTGAAGTGACTTCGCATCGCCACTGTGAAACAGCAAGAATTCACTCAAGTCGAGCAACAACCGGGCTTCACCGGGGCGATCACCTGCTGCCTGGTACAACGCCAAGGCTTGCTCGAACTGCTCGCGAACCCCCGACTCTTCGGCCCGCCGATAGCGCTCTAGAGCGGTTTGGTGGAGTTGTGTCGCCGTTGCTGATTGCTCTGCGGCATTGTCCGCCACCTCGGTTGGGGTTTTATGGGCCCTCACCCCCCCCGTCGGTGCAGCGTTGGATAGGAACACCACTATCGCCACTAAACCCCATCGCCCCATCGTCACGACCTCACCCAAGTCAGAATATTTCTGTGGGTAGTGTAGCTCTATCAATCCCACCAATAGGAAACAATCACCGCCGGCCGTTCTTGGGGGCGGCGATTCTCTTCGCTCCAGAGGGCAGCCTCTAACCGGAGGGAGATATATTACTGAAAATGCCAGGGTTGGTCTTCAGTCATAACGCTACGATCGTCACAAACATTCACCTCACTGGCTCACCACTAATCGCCCAGATCAACCTCAGTCTGACTCCGCCCGGTTTGAATGCCCGTTTGAGGGGTCCACCAGACCGTGCCATCTTCCTCAATGCTGTAATGCTCGGCGGGTTCTCGCTCTCCTTCCGCCACCTTTTGGAAGGGTTTGATGGTGATGGCGATCGCCGGTTCCGGCTCCGTCAGCAGACTGGCAATCAGGGGATGATCCCGTGCCACCACCACATCAGGACGGGTTGCCAGGGCGGGAACCGCCACCAAGGGCTCGGGGGCAATCAGCCAGGTTTGTTCCGGCTGCTGAATTTGCAGTAAGGGCGGATTGTCTGCCATCCGTTGCACCACAGTGGAACCCACTTGAAAGCTTTGCTGGGTTGCCAGGATGGGGGCGGTGCTGGGGGGGTCGGTGGGCACCAGCTCCCAGGTTTGGTCGATGGGATACCGTTCTTGCAGCGCCTGGCGAATCTCGGCGGGGTCGCGGGCCAACTGCACTACCACCTGAAAGCGATTGATACCGGCATGGGCTAAAAACGGCTGGAGTTGATAGTCATAGGTGGCGCGATCGCCGAGGCCAATCAACCCCGTCTGTCCCCGATCTTGAATCACGACCACCGGATAGTCTCGGGAGCCCAGCACCGTAATTTGCACCCGGGTGAGCTGAGCATAGGCATAGGGCCCCATCAAGATCACGCCCAGCGCCAAACCCACGCTCCAGCGCTGCCAACCCCGCAGACGAGACCCATACAGGAGTAGCCCAATGCCCCCATAGACCAAGAGCAGTTGCCAGAGGGCAATATCACCGCCATGCCATTGGCTCCAGGGCAAGGTATTTGTCCAGGCGACGATCGCCCGCAAAAGCTCGACGGGCAGGCTTAACAACTGGGCCGCCAGGGTGCCTAAACCGGGGGAGAGGGCGGCGATCGCGGCACTGATCATCCCGCCCAACGTCACCACCATCACCAGCGGCGCAGTGGCCGCATTGATCAGTACCCCATAGAGGGGCATGACATGGAAATGGGTGAGGGTGATCGGCATCGTCCAGCCCAGAACCGCAATGGGAATCAGCAACGGGGTGGCGATCGCGCTGGGTAGCCAAGGCAGTTGCGCCTGCAGCCAGGGCACGGTAGCCACCAAGCCAGCAGTGGCCATAAAACTGAGCTGAAAGCCCACATCCCAGATCCACAAAGGGTTTAGGATCAGCAACCCCGCTGCCGTCACCAACAGCAGCCCCATCGGCCGCACCCGTCGCTCAACGATCAGTGACACCAGCCCAGCCGTCCCCATCAGGGCTGCTCGCACCACCGAAGGGTGCAAACCCGTCAGGCTCAGATACCCCCCTAAGGTTGCCAGGCCGACCAGGAACCGCAGCCGAGCGGTCAAGCGTTTGATGAGCGTCATTACCGTCCCCACCAGCAGCGAGACGTGAAACCCGGAAGCTGCCAGGGTATGGGCCAGGCCGGCTTGGGTAAATTGCAGTTGCACATCGCTAGGCAAGTCCACCGCCCGTCGCCCCAAAATCATGCTGCTGACCAAAAAGCCATTGGGGCTGCCCAGACCCTGTACCAGGGCTTGGGTGATGCGACGGCGCACCTGCCAAAAGCCCTCAGGAGCGGGCCCCGGCTCCTCCGTCAGGCGACCACTGAGGCCGGCAAAGATCCCTTGCCGGGCCAGGTATTGCTGAAAGTCAAAACTGCCCGGAGAGCGAGCCGCTTGGGGTGCGTAGAGCCGCCCGGCAAGTGTGACGCTTTGGCCGGGCACTAGACCTGTTCCCTGAAGCAGGGGCATGGTGACGTAGAGCTTGCCACCAATATTGGGGTTTTGGTTGAGACGTTCAACTTGCAGGGGAAAACGAATGCGACCCTGGCGATTTTGCCGGGGCATCTCGATAATTTTTCCCGCAATGGTGACGGAGTTGGGCGTCTGCTCGACCCAACGGCTGATGTCCCATTGGCTGGGTTGGGGCTGCCGGAGTTGGAAGTGGGCGATCGCTACGATCCCTACCAGACCTGCGAGCCACCAAATGCGTCGCCGGGGACCCGCCCGCCAATAATTGGGGATCAAAATTCCCACAATCAAGCTAATGAGCAATATCGCTGCCCCGGCCACCCAGGGAGAGAGGGTTAAGCCAGTGGTGAGTAAGCCGATGACATAGGCAAGCAGCAAGATAGCCCAGCTATAGCGACTCATAGCTTCCCCGTAGCGTTGAACGAGGGGATTCTAACAGGCGGGAGCAATGGTGTAAAGGATGAGGTTACAAATCAGCCGGATAAAGCGGCCCATTCGCACTGCCACTGCATCCGGCTATCTTGAGTTAGAAAGTGCTTTGAATTACTCGCTTTGAGAATCTTTGAGCAGAGATTGGGATGAAATAGGATGAGGAACCTTTGTAAACGTATCTTTCCCCTGCTGAATTGTACGCCCCCCCCCACTAGTTGCATAAGCCAGATTCCAATCTGTCAAAAATTGAAGCTGGCCTGAAGAGTTACTACCAAGATAACCTGTCCACCCTGTCACAGACTGACAGTCGTCATGCCCATTAGACCAAGCAACAGACCAAGAAATGGTTTGAGTGTTGATGTAATAAACACCTGTAAGTGGATAGGGAGACCCCTGACACTTGTATCCCGGTTCGTTGTTTACATAGGTTCCTGACGCTTGGCAGACGATGGGTTGACTTACGCCGCAGTTTGCTAAGACTAATGTCATTTTCGACCCCCCCTGATTTATCCAATGCGTCGTTGAGTTTGCCAATTGTGCCTCAAAAGCATAAGCAGGTGAAGGGTTCACGACGCCAAGAATAGCGGTGATAAGGAATGTCAAACAGAGTGTAACGATCGATTTTATGTTCATCATAGCTAATCTCCTTACTAGGATTTTTTATCTGGTTCTCATAGATTCCGATTGAATTGAGTAGTCCTCTGCCCTCAGAATTTGAATGTCTGAATCTCAGAGCTTAGTTCCCAATAAAACGAACAATCCAAATCAAGGGATGAGCTTTTCCTGACTAATTGAGTTAAAAACCTCAAGACAGGAAAAAAAATGAGATTCACACATCTCTCTCCATCCTTTTGGAAAGAGGAGACTATGTTGTTCTCGCATGTATGAGAAACACTGCATTAAGGGGAATCTAAACCAATTTTGACTCCCAAGATGGTTGATTCTTTTATGCAATTAGTTTGGATAAGAACGGAATATATCCGTTTCAGAAAACAATGACACAAAATCTCGATCAACTCGATTCCCTGACTGATTTGGAATTGGTAAATACACCAATACGGGGTTTTATAGTTCTTTCGTAATGTAACCGATTGCTCCACTATCGCCAAGTTTGCTTTACATAACTTAAAGATTAGCCTGCAGCAGGTCTTATGCCTATTGAACAGTTGTGGAATGGCATTATTAATTGCACTAATCGTCGGTTGTCTCTACCGTAGCCGACTCCAACTGCTGCCGCAATCGCCACAGACTCAGGGTTGCGCCCAAATTCAAGGGCAGCAGCGAAACCCCTTCTAGACGGGATTGCACCCAACCATCGCCCCAGGACCATTCATGAAAACCATCAATGCTGCCGCTCAAAATGAGTCGCAGGCTGTTTTCTGTGCAGACTTCTACGGTATGGGTTACAGAGATGAGGGCGAGCTGGCTGGTAAAACGATCGCCCACCTTCAGTTGCTCCGGCAGTCCCTCAAACTGCTGCGGAAAGAGCCAGGCTTTAACCTGAGCGCCATGGGTCAGAGAAGCGGCGATCTCATTTTGGGGCGCATCGACTTCAATGCGGAGAGAACTCTGTTGAAATTGACCGAGCATCATAATCGACTCCGTTGGTTTATCACCACAAAAATGCCAATGATACGGTGGCGGGCAAGATGCCCGCGCTACGGATAGAAAGGAAGAGAACTGTAGCGCAGGCGTCCCGCCTGCCCATCTTAATCTGCATGGTAATCAGAAGCGATCGAGATCAGGAACAACCTAAAGAATCCCGAGTCGCCACACCCGTTTTGGGGTTCGTGCCGGTGGCGATCGCACAGAGCTGAGTTTGTTGCGACCTGTCCAAGAGCGCATCGGTAAAGTCAGCGCCAGCGATCGTCACGCCATCCAGAATCGCCCGTAAAAAGAGCGTCTCCACAAAAACGCCCTCGCTGAGATCCGCGCCGGTGAGATCCGCCTTATCGATCATGCCATAGCTGAGATCCGCGCCATGGAAATCTGCCTCGGCCAGCCGAGACGAACTAAAAATCGAGCCCTGGAGCTGGGCATCCCGAAACGAGGAAAACTCCAGATGCGCTAGGGCAAATTCGGTCGCTTGCAGCACCCGACCCGAAAAGTCTGCACCGGGTAGGTTTGCACCGGTAAAGGTCAGGGGGGGATCGTAATATTTCGAGGCTTGGGCCTGGGCTGCAGGCATCGCACCATTCCAAAGCAGCAGGATCAGCATTGCGACAGCGCAACTCCATTGCCACACCGATTTCAGCGGAAGAAACGTTTTCCTCGAAGTGAAGTGGGCCGACCCACCTCCCCCCTCCGGGGTACTCCTCCCAAGGGTCGATTTCTGGCTAGAACATCCCCTCTTGGGAGGGGCGGTCAAGCGTAGCGTAGACCGGGGTGGGTTGGGTGCTGGGCATCCTTGCATCGGTTGCTTAGACGTGCGATGGTTCCGTCGCCTGTGAGGAAATTGCCCACCCATCAAAGATTTCAGATTCCCAAACGGAGCTTGCTGACTGTGTCGCCTCATCCTGCCACTCGAATCACTACTCGGGATCTATTGTACCGAGCCGCCAGCGAATACTCCGGGTCAGAGACTCAACCGAGTGAAAAGAAAGATCAAATCTGTACTAGACTACACATCAGGAGCAAACGTATTAATGAATATCAAGGTTATGGGGCGATCGCTGGCCATGAGTTGGTTTGGGGTACTCTCGCTCACGACGATGGTTGTCGCAGAGCCCTGGCAGCACCCTCCCGAACCCATTTTTACGGCCCAGCTTCAATCCCTCCCAGCCAGCTCGCTTCCGGCCAGCTTGATTTGGCCCACCGCAGGCACAATCAGCCAAACTTTCCATCGCTACCATGAGGGCATTGATATTGCTGGGCCAGAGGGCACGGCGGTTTTTGCGGCCCAAGCCGGCCAGGTGATTCAAGCGGGTTGGGATGACTGGGGGCTCGGCTATGCCATTACCCTAGCGCACCCCGACGGCAGCCGCACAGTCTATGGTCACAACGCGATGCTCTACGTTCAGGGCGACGATTGGGTGGAGCAGGGCCAAGTGATCGCGGAAATGGGCAGCACAGGGAACTCCACGGGCCCCCACCTCCACTTTGAATATTATTCACCCCAAAACCAGGCCCAGAACCCGATCAACTATCTACCGACTCTCGTTGCGGGTGAAATTCCCGTGCTGACCCCTCCAGCAGAGCAGGGAGGGGCGACCCAAACAGCTAATTGTGCAGGGCGGATTCTGTTCGATCGCGAAACCCGCAACTATCGGGTGCAACTCTGCGAAGTGCAAGGTCAGGTGCATTATTTTGGCCAGTCCAAAGCCCTGCCCCAGGACGCGATTTGGCTACCAGCCCAAGCGAATGGCTCAGGCTACCAGGCCGTCAATGGCCATTACATCTATCAGGTCGAGGGCGATCGCCTGATCGTTTTACATCGCAACCAGGTGATTCGTTCCGAACCGTTTCTTTAAGCAATCTAAAGCCCTGAATTCACGACTGCATCTTTTGGCCCATTCTCGACTATAAAGTAGGGAGTGGGTCTTTAACCTGCCAAGATTTTGGCACGATAATGCCCCATGCGTTTCCCACAGCCCAAGGCTTTCGGTGCAGACAAGCTGTTGGAAACTGTCGTTTTGATCCGTGCGAAGGAGATTATCGTGGACGCCCTTGCCTATACCCATTCCTATGCAAATCATGAAGATTGGACAGGAATTGAGTACGAATTTGAAGCTGAATTTTTTGATTGGTTGCACAGTCCCAGTTCTGCTTGGCTCCAGCTCCTCGCTGTAGGGGTTCTGGCCACTGGCATTATGGCAGCGACACCGGCCCAGGCAATCGAAGTGGATACCCCCAGCGGCCGCTGCCTCAATGCTCGCCTTGGTCCTGGCACCAACACCCTTGTGCATAGTTGCGTTAATGATGGCATGCCCCTGTTGCCTGTCGTTAAAACCCAGGGCAATTGGCTCCAACTCTCCAGCGGTCGCTGGGTGTATGGCCCCTACACCACCTACAACAAGCCCCCCGCAATGGCGGCGATCGGTGGCCCTGTGCGTCAAGTCAGCACCCCCAAAGGTAGCTGTCTCAATGCGCGCCTTGGTCCGAGCACCAAAAATCCGGTTTATACCTGCGTCCGTAACGGTGCGCCCCTGAAGACAGTCGTTAATACCCAGGGGGATTGGCTCCAACTCTCCAGCGGTCGCTGGGTTTACGGGCCCTACACCAAATCCATGCAAACAGTGGCAACGGCTGCGCCTCAGCAGGGCACTGGGGGCCGGCTCATGCTGCTGGGGGCTCAGGGAGACAAGGTCAAAGGGGTGCAAAAGAAGCTCACAGAGCTGAAATATGATGTGGGCAAGACCGGGGTTGATGGCATCTATGGCTCAAAAACCCGTGAGGCAGTAATCGCCTTTCAGAAGGCCAATGACCTCACAATCGACGGGATTGTTGGGCCGGAAACCCTGAAGAAAATGGGGCTGAGCTAGAGATCCTCTCCTGCCGTCAAGTTCTGTAGGGGTAGTGCCCCCGTGCCTACCCTGGTCTCGGCCACCTACCGACAATCCCTGGCCACGCAACACATCCGGGCAACCACGGGGGGATTGCCCCTACAGGATTTCTAATGCACAAATTAAGGTGTGTCACGGCACTACAGTGTTTTTTCCTGTATCCATCAATAGTGTGTCACGGTCGTCTCTCCACATGAAACGCCTGATTATCGGCAATAGTGGCAGTGGAAAAACCTGGCTTGCCCAGCAATTGGCTTCATATTCTGGTGCTGTCGTCATTCACTTTGATGATTTATTTTGGCAGCCGGGTAGCTTTGAGCAGAAGCGCGACCCCCAGGATGTATTAGCGCTCATTGAGCAAAGCAAGCTGGCGTCTGCCTGGATCGCTGAAGGGGTCTTTGGCCACATGGCGAGACAGTATCTGAGAGCAGCGGATGAGCTAATTTGGTTGAATCTGCCACTGGAGCTGTGTCTTGAGCGCATTCGTCAACGCAGCGCTCAAAGCAGCCAGCATCTGAACCGTCCGCAGACTGAACAGGGACTCAACGATTTGCTCGCCTGGGCTGCTCAATATTACGATCGCACCACTCGTTCTTCCTATACCGGGCATCAGGCATTGTTCCAAGCTTTCTCCAAAGCAAAGTATTGTCTTTCCTCAGAGAAAGCAGTTGAGCTGTTTTTGCAGCATCGCCAGGCTCCACGGCAGCGATCGCCTTAATAATAAAACTGCCGAATCTGCTGGCCATCCCACCAACGCAAGCCAAAACTCGTCCAGTCGGGGCCACTCTGGCGGTCTAAGAAAGCAATCTCGTAATTAGAACCGAAGTAAATCGTCTCCTGGAAGCCAATCTGGGTGCGGGGATAGTTGGCATGAAAGCGTTGCACTTGCCAGGGCTTTGTAAATTGGCGTCGGGCAATTTGTAGGGTGCGCAACTGGGGGCGATAGGTGCTCAAGCTGGCGTGAACCCAGTCAGGTTCGGGTTGCGCTGGGAGCCGTGCCTCGCCAAAGTAGAGCCAGAAAAAACGGGCAGCACCCTCACCAGCGTAGCGTTTGGCAGGGTGTCCCCAAGTGCCCCGCCAATATTTAAGAGCAGCCATCTCAAAACAGCGATCGAGGGCTTGCTGAGCCAGGGCTTTGATCTCCGGATCTTGGGCATAGTCGTAGAGATTGAGCCAGGCGGCAGTGGTATGACCCAGATAGCTGGGGCTATTCCATTCCGCAAAGCCATAGCGGGTCAGCCGTTCGACGCGATCGCGCAGCTTCTGAGCATACAATGCCTGAACCCCTTCGTTCCCCGTCTCCTCTGCCATCAGATAAACCGAGGTCTCAACCATGGTTTGGAGGTTTTCTGTACCCCGACAATCGACCAAGGTTGTGCAGTCATCCTGGGAGTTTTGCCAAAATTTGCGCGGTGGGTTAGCGGTAACCGTGAGGGGATCTTGGCGGGTGACTTGGGCAAACGCCTGCCGCATCTGAGCGCGATGCTGGGAGGTCAGGGGCAGGGCAAAATATTTCCGCATCTGCACCTTGAGGGTGAAGCCCGAGTGCAAATCGACCTGTTGCGTTTGCACCGCTTCGGGGTCGGGTTGCTCTAGAAAGGCGATCGCCGCTGCATCTCCCTGGAGAAACCGGGCGATCGCGCGAGGATAGCTGTTTTTCTCGTATTCGTAGGCGATCGAGCCGGGGGGTTTAGCGGCAAGGGCTTGGAGCGCCTGTTCTTGGCGCTCACGAAACGTCGCCTCATCGGTGTTCATCCAGCCTTGTAAACCCAAGCTTGCGACCCATCCAATGCCAAGGAGCCAATGATACCATTGCTGGGTTTGTATCACTGCACCTGCTGACCGAGCAAATGAGTGAACTCATTTGCACTCACGGGCAGACTGAAGTAAATCCCCTGAATCATGTCGCAGCCATGGTCTTTCAGCCAATCCAATTCGGTTTCACGCTCCACACCTTCAGCGATAACCTGAAGCTCCAATTGATGGGCCATCTCAATGATGGCTTGGGTCACTGTCGCATGACTGGCCTTACGCTCCACTTCATTGATAAAGCAGCGATTGATTTTGAGCGTATCAAAGACGAACTGTTGCAAAGATTGGAGGGATGCAGCACCCATCCCAAAATCACCTAGGGTGATTTTGAGCCCTGTATGCCGGAACGCATCTAAGCGACGTTTTACAACAGCCGCATCTTGTGAAAAGGCGTCTTCAGTTAATTCCAGCTCAAGACATTCAGGGGCAAGGCCGTTGTCAGCGAGGATATGTAGAACTTGCTGACGCAAATCGGCACGATTAAACTGACGACTCGACACATGAACAGCGAGGGTTAAGGGCAACTTAAATTGGGTCTGCCATTGTTTTACCTGTTGGCAGGCTTGCTCTAAAACATATTCTCCCAGACCATCGCTTAGACTCGATTCTTCGATGAAGGGCAAAAATTGCTTGGGCTCCATAAAACCTTGTAGGGGATGTACCCACCCCAACAATGCTTCGCACCCCTCAATTGCCAGCGTTCGAATATTGAGTTTGGGTTGATAATAGACTTTGATGTGCCGATTCACGAGCGCATTGCGGAGTCCGGCTTCCGTTTCACGATCGAGGATTGGGGTTTGGGCAGCACTCAACACAGCACTGTAGAACTCGTAACCATTACCGCCTTGGCGCTCGACCTGGGCAATCGCCATTTGCGAATGTTGGAGAATCTGTTTGAGAGCCCGACCATCACGAGGATAGAGCGTCAAACCAGCACTGATGGTCAGAAAGATAGGCTTGCCATCAATCCTAAAGGGTTTGGCTAATTCGGCTTGAAAGGCTTTGATTGCTGTTGTGATCTCTGTTTTATGTTTGACAGGGGAGAAGATGAGCACGAATTCAGCATCGCTCACTCGGGCCACAAACGCTTTGCTGAAGTAACCTTGGAGACCTTGGGCAAAGGCTCTGAGTAATTGATCGGTGGCTTTATAGCCCAATTCATGTTGAAGCGTACTGAAGCGATCGATGCGTAGACTCGTGATACAGAAAAGTCGCTCTTTGTCCTCACTATAGGCTTTGGTTACTTTCATAAAGCAATCCCCCAAGGTTAGACGATTGGGTAAACCCGTAACAACATCAAGATACGACTGCTTCTTGGCTCTTTTTTGAATCTCCCGGATCTGGGCCTCGTAATTTTGAATTTGGGACTCATACTTTTGATCCATAGCGCCTTGTTGCTGGAGCCGAGTTTCGATGGTCTGCAACAGTTCGCGCGGCGTAAAGGGTTTGGTGAGATAGTCATTGGCCCCCAATTCCATGCCCTGGCGTTGATCACTCCGATCAGCCTTCGCAGTCAAGAAGATAAAGGGGGTTGTGGCAGTGGGTTCTTCCGCCCTGAGGGTGCGCAGCACTTCATAACCATTCATGTGGGGCATCATTACATCACAGAGGATCAAATCAGGATGATGCTCCTGTGCTTTTTGGACGCCCTCACGACCATTGGTCGCGCTAATAACCGCATAATCCTCCTCTAACTCTAAGATATCGAGGATGTTATCCATCACGAGCGGATCATCTTCGATGGCCAAAATCTTACGCATGATCGGTTTGTTCTCCATTTATAGCTAAAGGAAGTTCGACAGTGATGGTTGTACCCACCTGCTCAACACTGTCAACGGTAATTTGACCATGATGCAGATTGACACAATTTTTTACAATCGCCAGACCGAGGCCCGTCCCTTGAATCGTACCAACATTTTTGGAGCGATGAAAGGACTCGAATAGGCGGGCTTGATCTGCGATTGGAATACCAATGCCATGATCGAAAATTTGCACCCTCACGGTTGTGGGTTTATAGGTTAGCTCCCAAGTGATTGGTGTTTCAATTGAGGAGTATTTTAAGGCATTTTCTAGTAGGTGGGTAAAGATTTTCTCTAAGAGTTGAGGGTCAGCTTTGATGCGGGGAGACTGTGCCTCTGGTTTATGCAATTGCCATTCAATCTTGCGCTCTGGATATCGATTTTCGAACTCTGCCCACAATGTGGTACAAAATTCAACAAGGTCTAAGATGACTGGACTAAAAGGCAACTGATCCGAAGCGGCATGGTTGAAGGTTAAAACATCTTCAAGGAGATGGGTGATTTGCTGTACAGCACCTTGAATACGATCCAGGTGTTTCTGTTTTTTGACTGCCGACAGGCGATCGCCATACTCTTGCAGCAGGCCAGCTGAAGATGAAACCAAGGATAATGGCGTCCGAAATTCATGGGATGCCATGGTCACAAAGCGAGATTTGAGCTCACTCAACTCCCGTTCTTTTTCGAGTAGCTGAAGAATTCCAGCCTCAGCATTCTTCTGCTCAGTAATATCCCAGCGAATGGCAAGGTGTTGGACGATTTTTTCTTGCTCATCAAAGAATGGCACAATGGTTGTACTGACCCAATATTCTCGCCCACTTTTGGCTCGATTTTTGATCTCTCCATGCCACACTTGACCTGATTGAATTGTTTGCCAAAGTATTGCAAAAAAATCGGGCGAATGATGACCTGATTTAATTAAACGATGAGTCTGCCCAATAAGTTCATTACGGTTGTATTCGGAGATTTCACAGAATTTGTCGTTAACATCTGTGATCACACCTTCCACATTGGTAATGGCAATAATTGCAGTTTTGTCGAGGGCATATTTGATATCCGAGAGTGCCTTGAGCGACTGTTGTAATGCACTCGTGCGCTTGATCACCAGAGATTCAAGGGTTTGGTTTAAGGTTTTAAGGCGCTCTAAGGCCCGTTGCCGCTCTAGCTCAGCAGCAGCTCGCGCCGCAAAAACCTGCAAAACCCCCTTGGTACGCTCAGGATGGTTCATGACCCGATCGTCGAGCACACAGAGGAGACCCATTGGCTGTTTGTGACTGTTGAGGAGGGCAATGCCCAGATAACTTTCAAGCTGCAAAGGATAAGCCCTGCTGAACTGGGGATGGTACTTCGCCAGTTGCGCAGGACAGCAGAAATACTGCTGTTTGAGGGTTTGGAAACAGGGTGAGTCAGCTCTCTCGCAGCTAGAGGGCTTGAAATCGTGATTATCAACCCAACAGCCTAGCGTTTCAAACTGCTCATCCACCCAACTAGAAACCATTGCCCCTCGCATTCCCAACGCCGTGGCCAGATGCTTGACCAATGCAGGGAAGAAGTCTTCCCCCGTCACTGCGGCTGTACCTTTGATCAGGTTATGCAGTGCGGTTTCTGCCTGTTGCCGTTCGGCTAGCTCGGTTTGTGACTGCTGGTAGAGTTGTGACTGTTGAATGGCGATCGCCACCTGAACAGCCAAGCGCTCAAGCAAATCCGTTTCAAAGGGTTGCCACGACCGCGCTGCTGTACATTGATTGACATTCAAAAGACCCCAAAGTCTGGCCTGCGATGGGTCGGGGTTCCCCCCAGGCGTCGGTAACACAATGGGTACAAGAATCTTGGCACGAATCCGGAGGGATTCTAAGAGTTCGATATGACAGTCGGCCATCTGCGCTTGATAGATATCATTAACGACCCGGAGTTGACCTTGAAGATAGGGCTCAATCCAATCAGGGGCAAAACAGGGATCATAGATGGTCTCACCGAGCAGCGATCGCACCTGCGGATTTACTGATTCTGCAACAACGTAGCCCTGCCAGTCTGGGTCAAATTGCAGCACAAACACACGATCGACCCCGAGCAGTGCTCGCACCTCCTGCACTGTCGTCGCCAAAATTTGCGGCAGATCGAGGGATTGACGAATATTCCGGGCAATATCGGCCAGCAAGCGTTCCCGCTGGGAGGCTTCTTGGGATTGTTGGGTCTGGGCCTGGAGTTCCTGAGTTCGTTGGGCTACTTGCTGCTCCAGTTCGTGGGTGCGTTGCTCCAGGATGGTTTGTTTTTCCAGCTCTAGATGAGTGATTCTTTGCTGTAGTACCTGGACAATGCTGTAGACATCAGCTGAACAGAGCGATTGCAAGATGCTGGTCTGAGTGATAATCCCCTGCAATCGTTGCTGAGCATCCGTAATGACCACCCGACGGATGCGCTTGGTCTGCATCAAGTGATGGGCATCCCAGAGGGTCTGGTCGGGCCAGAGTGTCAGCAGCGGTGAACTCATGACTTGGCGGGCCAGCAAACGCGATAAATCTAAGGTCAAGACCTGATATTGCAAAATATCCCATTCTGTGACAATGCCCAGCGGCTTCGCGCCCTCGACCAAGGGGTCAATGATAACCACACAACTCACGCCGGCTTGGGCCATTTGTTGGGCCAATTGCAGCACGGTGACATCGGGGACGGCCGTCACCACCTCAGCTGTCATCACCTCCGAGATCAGACCCATACGCAAGAGATTCACCGGTTGGAGCACCCAACGCAAAGATTCTGGCGTTATCACGCCTTGCAGACGTCCGGCGGCATCAACCACAAGCAGATGACGAATGCGCTGCCGCTGCATGAGATCCACAACTGCAAAGATATCGGTATAGTCGTCAGTCTGGAGTCGAATCGGGTTGAGCGTCATGACATCTTGGAGCGATCGCCCCGCCAAGGACTGACCCCCGGCAATCCAGCGCACCACGTCGCGCTCGGTAACAATGCCCAAGGGTCGCTGTTGGGGATCAACAGCGATCACACAACGACTCGTTTCAGGACGGGTATCCGGCTTTTGGGCTTCAACTAGACACCATTGACTGGAAACTTGGGTGAGTTGCTCAAGCACTTGCACCAGGGGTGTGGTGGGCGCGATCGCAAGCAAGCGAGTATCCAGAATATCTGCCAACCTGGGTCGGTCAGTCGAGGGCACAGGTGTAAACGCGCTCATGACCAGGTCGCCTCCACCGTCGATGCTAATACTGCTTCGCTCGTGGTTGTCGGCAAGGCTAGGGTAAAAATGGACCCTTGTGGGCAATTATCTTGTACCGAAAGGCAACCGCCGTGGGCCTCGGCCACCATTTTGCAAAACGCCAGCCCTAAGCCCAGTTGACAAATGCCTTTAATGGCCTGGCCCGTCTCATATTTCTGGAAGATCTGCTGGCGCATATTCTCATCAACCCCCATGCCTTGATCCATCACCTGGAGTTGAATCGGCTCAGGTTGACCCGAACTGACGGCTAGCCGTACGGTGATCGTGGTTTGCTGCTCTGAAAACTTGATGGCGTTAGAGAGGAGGTTATCCAGCACGCGGCGACAGAGTTTGGGATCGAGTGTGGCGGTGTAATCGAGGGTGGGGAGTTCCAACGCCAGCGTGAGGGCGTGGCGTTGGGCGAGCGATTCCCAATCAGCGATCGCCTCCCGAATCAGCTCACACAACTCCGTTGCTTCGCGCTGCAGAACCAAATGGCCCGCATCCACTTTGGACATCACCAGTAAATCATCCGTAAGGTTAAGGAGCTGCCTTTGGGCATGATCAATCTTGTTGATTTGGCGCAACTGGGCCTTGGCTAGATCCGTATTTTTCAGGAGTTCACAGCCCACCAAAATGGAGTTAAGGGGATTACGAAAGTCATGGACGATCATGCTGGCCATATCTTCACGCAGTTGGGCGATCGCCGCTTGGTTCTCAAGCGCTGCCTGAATTTCATCCTGTTGCTCTTTAATCCGCAATAGCGATCGCACCCGTGCCTTGAGTTCAATCCCATTAACCGGCTTGCTCAAAAAGTCATCGGCTCCAGCTTCCAGGCAAGCTGCCATGTCTTCTTTCGCATCTAAGGCAGTGACCATCAAAATCGGAATGCGACGCGTGGGTTCCTGGGACTTAAGAATTTTGCAGACTTCAATCCCATTCATATTCGGCATCATCACATCGAGCAGAATAATATCGGGGAGACTCTGTTCAAGATGAGCAAGGGCGGCCTGGCCACTATCAACTGCTGTGAGGTCATAACCCTCTTTAAACAACAACGCTTCGATCACATAAAAGTTTGAACGATCGTCATCGACACTCAGGACGGAATAGCTCATGGTAGAAATGCTAATTCAGCAGAAGGATACGAGTAAGAAATATTGTCATCAGCCGCATTAAAACGGACACCGAACTATCAAAACATCAGCCACGTTTGCCCTTTGCTCAGGTGGGAGCGGAAGGAATATCATCCGTTGTTCTTAAGGTACTGTTGATCGCTTGAACCAGACGTTCCAGATTAACCGGCTTAGTAAGATAGCCATCTAAACCCGCTTCCTGACATTTTTTCTCATCTCCTGGCATCGCCAAGGCAGTGAGGGCAATGATGGGAATATCCGCTAATTCCTGATCTGCACGGATCCAGCGTGTTGCCTCAAGCCCATCCATCCGAGGCATATGAATATCCATCAAGATGAGTTGCGGTTTTTTATCTTTAGCAAGGCTTACGGCTTCTAAACCATTTTGGGCAAAGGCGAGCTTATACCCTTTATGCGTCAGATAATCCGCCAACATCACGACATTGTTTTCGTTATCTTCGGCAATCAAGATCAAGTAATTACCCAACGGCGGCTTGAGGGTGTCAGCGTCCGGCAGGGGATGAAAGGCTGAATCCGCCCAGTCGTTAACGGTAGCCAAGAGCGCAGGATGATGGGATGTGGGCACCGCTAAAGCCAGTTGTTCCAAATTCTGCCAGGGCAGCGCCACGGTGAAACAACTGCCCACTCCCACCTCACTCTCAACGGCGATCGACCCGCCATGAAGCTCAACTAAGCGACGGACAAGAGCGAGTCCTAAGCCCGTGCCGTCGTAGCGTCGAGACAGACTACTTTCGATCTGCACAAAAGACTCAAAGAGTTTTGGCATATCTGCTTCGGCAATGCCGATGCCCGTATCTTGTACCGCCAAGCGCAGAATTTGCTCTGTGCGATCGCCGTTAGCTGTAAGCGTAATCTTGCCGCCATCGGGGGTAAATTTAATAGCATTGTTAAGCAAGTTTAAGAGTACCTGACGCATCCGGCGCTCATCCACTTCAAATAAATCGGGTTCAACCTCAATTTGCATCTTGATCTGAATCTCTTTATCTTCTGCTAAACGCCGGACGAGATCAACACAACTTTGACACAGCATCGAAACAGGTAAGGGAACACGTTGCAAACTTTCTTTGCCTGACTCAATTTTGGCTAAATCCAAAATATCATTAATCAGTGACAACAAATGTTCACCACTTTTAAGAATGCGCTCTAGAGAGATTTGCTGACGTTCCGTGAGAGGACCATACACCTCTTGCAATAGGGCCTGAGATAAGCCTAAAACAGCATTAAGGGGAGTGCGTAACTCATGACTCATATTGGCCAGGAATTCGTCCTTGAGCCGGGTTGCTCTTGCCAATTCTGCGTTGGTAAACGCCAGGGTTTTATTCCGTTCTTGCAAACCTTCAAGCGTGGTTTGGAGTTGATCCGCCATGGTGTTGAACGCCTGCTTCAGATGTCCAACCTCGTCGTTACTATTCCGGAGCGGAATCTCAACCCGTTGTTCGAGATTGCCGGCCGTTAAGTCTTGTGCCACCGTTGCTAATTGGCTCAAGGGGTGACGCACCTGGCGGTTGAAGAGCACGATCGTGATGGTGGCGAGCAGACCACTCACACCCAGAGCCGTCAGCACACTCAAAGCGGCACTCCAGTAAAGCTCTTGCTGTACATTCACCCGTGAATAAGCCAAAACCACTTCCCCTAAAAAGGTTTCACCCGATACGATCGGTTCTTCCACCACATCCACATTCGGGTGAGCAGCGATCGCCGCAAACACCTGACGCAACTCATTGGTCGTGAGGTCTCTCGTTTCCCCATCCAGGTTCTCGGTTTGCAACGCGCGACTAACCAGCGGATGCGCTTGATTAAGAGAGCGGGTCAGGGGAGTTTCATCTCGTCCGAGCACCACACTGTAGACAAAATCGCGCTCACGCTCGGTTTCACGCATCATCCGCTCTAAAGCCAAAAAATCCATCTCTAGCAACGCTTCTGGGCTGATCAAACTCAGAAACTGGGCTTGATTGGCCGCTTGTTGCTCCAGTTGCGCCAAGCCCTGCACAAAATTGTTCCGGGCTTGTAGAAGTCCTAAGCCCAATTGGGTGGTCACTAAGATGCCACAGGCAATGCTGAGATATCGAAAGGCAATGCTTTGGCGGAAGGATTTAAAGGTAGCAAAGGCAGAAGACATGACAGGAACAGGTGACGAGAGTAGCAACGAGGAAAGATAACGAAACAAGCACGATCGCCTGCTGGGCTCACTCCTGGGGCATATCCCAACTTTTGAGTTTAAGGGTCTCGATTAAGTTATCGAGTTCCGCATAATCGGTACTGGGCACAAACCCAGCAACCTTAGCCGGTTTCAGCGCAGAATGATCGGGAGGGAGCTTGAGTAGGGCCTCTCGCACTTGGGTAACCAGTTCTGGATCGGTTTCGGGCAACGCCGCAATCGGCCATTCGGGATAGAGTGCGGTGGTATGAGTGAAGGGAAAATTATCGTCCATCGGTTCCAAGATGCGGAGGGTGTCCTGGCTTTGAATCAGGTCCTTGTCAACCATCTTCTCCAGTTGCCCGGTGCGAATAAACCCAGCATCTAATGTGTTGTTGAGCACACCAAGCACAATACTGTCTTGGGACGGATTCTCAACAAAGCTAGCAAACTCGGTTTCTGGATCAATACCCGCTTGCAGAAGATGATAAATCTGAAATACGCAGCCTGCCGCTGCTGTTTGGAAATTAACGCAAGCGACACGTTTACCCTGTAGGTCTGCTAAGGTTTGAATGTCGCTATCGGCCCGCACCACAATGAGTCCACTAAATTCTGGGCCCGTTTGGGGGCGAGTATGGGTTACGAGAAAATTCGTGCTGTAGAGACGACGGATCTGCACGGCAGCCAGGGGATTATTGGTTGTAAAGTCCAAACTGCCCGCTTCAACTTCGCTAAATTGGCTTGCTTGAGACAGCGGCACTAGCTCAAAGGGCCGACCAATTTCCGCTTCGAGATAATCGAGCAGCGGCCGATAGCGCTCATTGGCAGAAACAGCACTATCGATCGCAAGGACTCCAAACCGAACCAGCTCACCTTCAAACTCAACGTCCGTTTGCGTCTCTTCAATTGTTGGGGCTGCTGGCTCAGGCGCTGGCACGTTGGTGGATTCAAGAGGGCGACAAGCCATAAATCCCCCCCAACTGATCACCGCCCAACAGACAAGCAGTCGCTGATATCTACGACTCAAACCGAAACCCATACCCTTTTTCCATCCCATAGGAACTCCGTTTCGTTCAAAGACAACATACGCTTCTATCTCTACGGTAAGCACCAGTTGTGAAAAAGCTGTGAAGGCTTTATAAAACTAGGCAATAGGCTTGGGTCGCTTGAAGTAAAACACCTGGGTGTTCTTCTCAAAGCCTGGACTCACGTGCACCAGTTCCCAGCCATTACTCCCCATATAGTTAAGGGTTTCCACCACCGACTTGCCTTGCAAGACATTGGTCAGGGCCTCGTCTTCCGATTCAACCGTAATGCGCAAGGGTCGCAAGGGAAAGATGGTCTCTTGAATCACCGTGTATTCCCATTGTTGTGACCGGTGAGGTTGTGGCGTATGAGATTGCGGTGCGTACGACACACAACCCTCCCTTGTTGCTGGGTAAAAAAATCTCAGTACTTAACATAACAGAGAAGTTTGGCGATCGTCAGGAAATAAGTACAATTGTTGAAGTCGTGTTCCCAGCGGCGATCGCACGCTCCGCCTTCATCCGTAAGGGTCATGAGCAGGGTGAGCTGCGATTGACGTCCTTGGGCGTCGCATCATGAAGCAATCGCTAGATTGGCATCGACTCATTGGACGGAGTATTGGCATCGCCGGTTTGGCGATGATGGGCACCTATGGTCTGCACTGGCTGGCGACCCAAAACATACTCACTCCCCTAGGCGGTTGGCTTTTTCTCATTTGGACGGGGATCGTTAGTGGTGGGCTCTGGGCTTGGCGTGACTATCGTCGCGCCAGACGAGAGCAAGGCGATCGCCTGGCCTACGCTGCGCTAGACCAAACCTATCGGCAGGTTCAGCGTCAGCACCAGGACACTCAAGCGCAATACCAAGCCCTATCTCAAGAATGCGATCGCCTCCAACAGCAACTGCAAGCCCAGCATACCCAAGCCCAAGATGCCGCTGAGGCAATCCTGGAGGATTGTTTACAGCTTGAGCAGGATAACAAAACGCTGCGAGACGAGCTCAAAACCCTCAAGCAAGAAAATTGGCAATTGCGGGAATATCCCCATTGCCCACCGAATGTGTCTCCTGTGGTGACAAACGGATTGACGGCTGCGACCAAAGCGCCTGAACCCCACTTGGCTGAACACCCCGCTAAAGCAATTCCCGTCTCTCGGCTCACGAGCATCTCGGGCAAACAGGCCGTGCGGGCCTTAGAGCAGTTAGGCTTTCACGTCGAGCACCAAAATGGTAGCCACATTAAACTCCAGCGCTCCTGGACCCAGACTTGTATTGTGCCCAACCATACGGAAGTTAACCCGGTGACGCTCAAACAAGTATTGTTGCAGGCACAGGTGAGTCTGGAGGAATTTTTAGGCGCGCTTTAGTGCCGTGGCACAGCTAAAAAGGTGTGTTGGAGTAGGTTGGGTTGAGATTTCGACTCCGCTCAACCCAGGACGGAGTGAAACCAACACCGCCAATGTTTTGAGGGATTTAACCCCTAGTAATCTAATGCAAAAACTAAGGTGTGCCACGGCACTAGGTTGACGGCCAGGGCCAACAGGCAATCGGAAACAGAATATATTCCAGAAAAAACAGCCGCCAAATGAACTGATAAAACCGCTGGATAGCGATGCGATCGCCCAGCTCAACCCGCTGCGATCGCCAGCAAAGCACCACCAACAGCAGCGTATGCCCACCCAGCATCACAACCCGATTCATAGGTACAAGCTGATACCATCCCGTGCCAATCATGCCCACATAGCAGGCAATCAAGAGGCCACGCACGATCTGGAATATCGCCTCGGGCCCCAATTGCAACACAAATGTCGCAATGTTGTGGGCGCGATCGCCATCCGTATCCGGCATATCTTTAAACAGAGCGATGGCAATTGAAAACACGACGATAAAAGCGATGAGTAGCCCAATGGTGGCATCGAGCTGCGCCTGGCCCGTGAACACCTGGGTAAAATGCAGGGCTAAACCACCATTGATCACCCCACCCCGTACCACCAAGATGCAAAACGCAGCGAGCAGCGGCCAGCGCTTGAGCCGGAAAGGGGGTAGAGAATAGACGGTTCCCAGAACCAAACTTGCCAGTACGGTGGCCAGCAGCCAAGGGCCAAGCAAGAGAGAGAGGGCGATCGCACTGACCCCTGCCCCTGCCACAATTATCTGACCCTGCCGCACGGTCAACGCCCCCGAGACCAGCGGTAGATTCGGCTTATTGATTCGGTCAATCTCAATATCTGTGAGCTGATTCAGACCGACAATATAGAGGTTACCCGCTAGACAAGCTAGCCAACTGCCCAGGAAGACCAGACTTGGCAACATTAGACGGCTGGGCAGCACTTGGGTTTCCTGAGTGATTGCGCTCTGCGCAGTCCCCGAGGTCATCGCAATCACCGCCAAGGCTATCACTGAGAGGCTTGTCCCGATAATCGTATGGGGGCGGGCAAAGCGCCAGAGGCTTAGCAGCCCAGGTGGTGCAGGGGGAAAAGATTGAGTCGTCATCCTGAGGGTCTCAACAGCCAGTTGAACAACAGTAACATCTTGTTTATGACCCAACCCACCAAGCGTCATCATAGAGATAAGCGAGTTTGGAGAACACACAGTTCATGTTGAAACATCTTTGCTCTGGCGCGATTTTCGCGACAGCCCTAGCCAGCGGTCTCTTGAGTGGCCAAGCCGCCCAAGCCCAAGCTGCCTGTGGTGCCACGACCTCAGTGGGGGCAGGCACTTCGGTGCGCTGTACCGTAACCGCCCAACCTCAAACCCTCAGTTGTGATGCCATTCCGGGGGCAGCCAGTCACCAAATGAATTTGGGTGCCATGAACGGGGTAGAAGTCTCGGTGCAATCTGGCGGCAATCCCACCCTCCTCATTGATGGTCCCGATGGCTGTTTCTATGCCCTGCCCAATAATGGCGTGGCAAAGATTCCCGGCTTTTGGTCAAATGGCGTCCATCGCATCTATGTGGGTGGGGGCGCAGGTACTGCCACCTTGACGATTCAAGCTGATTAAAGGGTTGTGATGCGAATATAAATGGCGTCCATCGCATCTATGTGGGTGGGGGCGCAGGTACTGCCACCTTGACGATTCAAGCTGATTAAAGGGTTGTGATGCGAATATAGCGGTTTTCATAAGCATGAGGTACGTTAATCCCCCTCAATCCCCCTTTGAAAGGGGGAAGTGGTGTTCTCATACTTTCGCAAAAGGCTATAGACAGGTGGTGGGCAACAATTGAGCGATTCTGCTTTGGGTTTCAAGACAACTAATTTTGCTCACCTTACGCTTGCTCTAGAAGGTATCTATGTAGAGAATCTTCGGCTCAATTTCATTGGAAGACAAGGTCAAGAGACCTGCCCCCACAGTTTAATAAACCTCACAAATATCAAAATACCTGTGAGGTCAAACCCGAAATAATATTTCTGGTACGTTAACAGTTGCAGCTATCACTCATCATTTGATTAATTTGCTTCGTTGCAACCCACCAGAAGATTGTAGTAGTCGTCATCTTCTTCAGCAGCAAGCAATGCATCCTCCACAGCAATGATATCAAATTCACCCTCAGGCAACGCTTGATTGAGATAGCAAGCACAAGCCGCATCACTCACAGCGCCATAGGTGTAGCAAAGGTCGAGCATTTCTTCACTGAGTGTGATGCTAGCTTGAGCCAATGATGCACTAGGAGCCAGAGTAGTCGCCGCTGCCATTAAACCCGCACCGATTAAAGCTGTGACATTGAGTAATTTCATTAGGGAATCTCCATAGATTAGTGAATGGATAAGAATCTGAATCTCGACTCGTTCTCTTATAGATGCCATTGATGATTCAGAAATGTCAGACTTAAACAAGTCAATAAATGTGAAGTGGGACGTATGGTAAACCTGTCGTGTCTCAGTTTTATTGGGAATGGTTAATTATGGATATTCAGCAACACAGTCCTCAAACAGCTCATCAAGGGCAGCGACATCACCATCTTTTACTTCAATATAATCATCTACAGCGCCTTCAATATTACCCAGATCAAACTCAGTAATGCCCGTCACAGCAGAGATTTCTCCAATGATGCATTCACAGGCCCCTTCAGAGAGACCATCTTCGGTACATTCAGCCATTAAATCGTCCGACACGGTATAGGTATCCTCAGCCAGAGCAGCTCCAGGCATCAGCAAACCTACAGCGGACATGAAGCCTGCACCAAGCAACGTGGCAGTCTTGTTTCGCAATTTCATTTCAGAATCTCCACAGTGGGAATAAAGAAAGGAGAGGCGTTTAAATTCCTCAATCCTCTAAGCATGGCATGGATCTGAGGGAACGTCACAGGGAATGATTCCACAAAAAAAATTGGCAAGCGAGACGCCTGCGCTACGGAGATTGAGGTTAGCTAAGCTATAGGGCAGGCATCCTGCCTGCCATTGAACATTGCGCTGCTGAAGCATTCTGGCTGGGATGGTGTTTAACCCTCCGAACCCACCGGAGCCGTATTTTTCAGCTTCAGCTCTGGATGATCCCCTGCGATTTGTTGCATGTTCCATTCGTTACGAAACAGTAGCACGGGCCGACCCCAAAGATCTTTGACCGTCAGGGTGTTAAAGAGACGACCCACTTTTTCTAGGGCTTCCCAGCCCCCCATCACCCAACGGGCTAGGCTATAGGGCAGCGGGTCGAGGCGTGTTTCCACGTTATACTCCGTCTGCATCCGGAACTGCACCACCTCAAATTGCAGCTGACCAACGGCAGCCAGGATCGGATCGCGCTTAAACTCGTCGGTGTCGTTCATGATTTGAATCGCCCCTTCTTCTTGGAGTTCGGTAATGCCCTTGTGGAATTGTTTGAACTTGGAGGGGTTGGGGTTTTTCAGGTAGGCAAAGAGTTCGGGGGAAAAGCAGGGAATGCCTTCGTATTCGAGTTTTTTGCCCTTATAGATCGTGTCACCGATCGCAAACACCCCCGGATTATTCAGGCCAATAATGTCACCGGGATAGGCGACATCTAACGATTCGCGCCCCTGAGCAAAGAGTTTCTGGGGTCGGGAGAGGCGGACGGTTTTGCCGGTGCGGGCATGGCTGACGGTCATGTCTTTCTCGAATTTGCCAGTGCAGACGCGAATGAAGGCGACGCGATCGCGGTGTTTGGGGTCCATGTTGGCCTGGAGCTTAAAGACAAAACCCGTAAAGTCTGGATAGGTCGGTTCAATCTCGCCTTTGTTAGATTGGCGGCCTTCAGGTTTGAGGGCATAGTCCAGAAAGGCCTGTAGAAAGAGTTCGACGCCGAAGTTGGTCATAGCGGAACCAAAAAAAACGGGGGTCATCTGGCCGGCGTGGATGGCATCGAGATCAAAGTCCAGAGCAATTTCGTCGAGAATCTCAATATTTTCTTGCAGCTGCAGGTAAAGCTCCTCATCGTCAATGAGGGTCTCTAATTGGGGATCGTCTAGTGCCAGAATCGTCTGGTGGACGGCTTTTTTACCGTGGGCGGTGCGCTCAAATAAATGCACCTGCTGGGTGCGGCGATTAAACACCCCTTTGAAGCGATCGCCGCTGCCGATCGGATAGTTCACCGCATAGGTTTGCAGGCCTAAATCCTGCTCAATTTCATCGAGCAACTCTAGGGGGTCACGGCCCGGGCGATCCATTTTGTTGACAAAGGTGAAAATGGGGAGCGATCGCAGCTTACACACTTCAAACAGCTTACGGGTTTGGGGCTCTAGACCCTTGGCGGCATCAATCAGCATCACCGCGTTGTCGGCGGCAGCCAGGGTGCGGTAGGTATCTTCACTAAAATCTTGGTGACCGGGAGTGTCAAGCAAGTTAATCTGACAGTCGTCGTAGAGAAACTGTAACACGGTGGAGGTGATCGAAATGCCCCGCTGTTGCTCCATCTCCATCCAGTCGGAGGTGGCATTCTTCTGGGCTCGCCGGGCTTTAACCGCGCCTGCCTCGTGAATTGCCCCCCCATAGAGCAGTAGCTTTTCAGTCAATGTCGTTTTGCCCGCGTCCGGGTGGGAGATAATCGCAAAGTTGCGGCGGGCATCAACCGCTTGGCTGATTTCAGTGACAAGTTCAGTGGACATAGATTGCAGAATCCGAGGGAGAGGAGGGGCGATGACGCTGGAGCACAGTGCCAAAGGTGATCGCTTTCAAGATTATGTCACGTCAGTAGAATGGTTTCCTTCCCAATGGTCGACATTTTCAATTGATCAAGGGCACTGGTTTGTTAGAAGGTGACGGTTAGAATGGTCATGGTGTATAGCTGAGACCCCATGAGCTGCCCCCGCTGCGGAAGCGACAAGACTATCAAGAACGGAGCAGCCAAACTCAAAGACCAAAGCCGTCGCCAGAGATATATCTGCCGTGAGTGCAACAAACGCTTCAATGAACGAACCAATACCCCGATGGCCAGGCTGAGAACCCCGGTGGAAACAGTCTCAGCAGCCATCAATGTAAGAGGAGAATGTCGAGGGGTGCGAGCCACAGGACGCTCATTTGCTAAGTCCCACGCCACTATCATTCGGTGGGAGAAGCGAATGCAAGGGCAAGAATCTCAATGGTCACCAGCAGCGCCAGAAAAGTCAGACGTAACGGTTGAAGGAGATGAACTCTATACTCGCGTCGGCGAGAATCATTCGACTCCGCTCACGGCAAGTCTTCCCCCCCAGTGAGTCCCAAGGCTGGACAGCCCACTTCATTGAGAGAGAAAGTCGTTACTGGGTCGCTGCGCAAGTGGGTCAAAAGACGAAGGAACTCTTCGAGAAGATTGTGGCAAAGGTTTGGGATTGGGCTTTACCAACCCAATTTATGCGTTGGTTTACCGATGGTGAGCGGCGCTACAACAAGGAGCTATGGGAACTAGCGAGCGTTTATCTCACAGCCGATGAGACGACGCTTGAGTTTGGGCGGCGCAAAGTCTGGCGACCAGGATTAGAGGTCGCCATCAAAATCAAAGGCTCTCAGGGGCGACGACGCCTTGAGTGGGTCAAGACCGAGCATCCCTTTACGGCGATTAGCCCGGTTGATGAAGTCTACGCTAATCACAATAGCGATGATCTCAATATCTCCTCCTTCACTATCAATTTCATTATGAATGGTGATATTATTGCCTGCTAGAAGTTCAATATTTCCGCCATTGCCATCTCCACTATCGGCTGTATCAAGGATTCCATTGATGGAGATATCTCGACTTGCATCAAGTTTTATTTCCCCCTGTTCTGTTTCAATTTTATCATTCACTGTAATATCACGACTGGCAATTGCTGTGATTCCGGCGGTACTGCCATTATTGCTCACAGATGTATCTATTCTTTCATTGATAAGGATATCCTGACCTGCATTGAGTTGTATTGGGTGCATCCCAGTTACGCAAGCCCTCACCCTAAATCCCTCTCCCAAGCTGGGAGAGGGACTTTGAATCCGGCTCCCCTTCTCCCAAAAAGGGAGAAGGGGCTGGGGGATGAGGGCGATGTAGTCTGGATGTGCCAAAGTGGGATGCTCCCTGTAGGGGAGGGTTTCAAACCCTCCCGGATGAGGTGATTCTTGGCGTTCACAATGCGGATTCAGTATGAGACCTGATTTCATAACCCTTCGGATCGATAAAGGGTGGAAACCTATCCTTACGATGCACAGTAGCGTAAGGGTATGGTTCTATCTAGATCTCTGGGAAATTGCCAGATTTTATGCGAAGGGGCAAACTGTTTGCTCAGGCGACTGGACGGGTCGATTTTGAATCGGTTTGCGACGTTTGAGGTTAATCCTTTATAAGATCAGGCGATCGCCCTCCTTAAGCCGTGGATGAGAGTGAGCGAACGGGAAATTGCGCCGCCAAAAACAGAAACAGATAAAACGAAAAATAATAATAATAATTACAAAACGCCTGCCGTGAGGTGAGTAAGAAAAAGAGGTGGCTGGTGAAAATGACCAAAAACAGTCGATCGGGGGTGCGCGATCGCCACGTCAAGACCAGCCCGATAGCAATGGTGGCAACCATAAAGGGGAACGGCGAAAGTTGTTGGTTATGGTTAGCAAAGACATAGGAGAGCCAAGATAATGAGTCGCCACGGGGGGGATAGGAGAGCACTTGAATCACGGTGGACTCTAGAAAAGCCGGAAAATTCCACAGCCAAAAGGGCAAGAAGAGCACACTAGAGACCAAGGCGGTATAGCCACACACTTGAAAAAAGAAGGCAGTTCGATAATTGCGCCAGAGATAGACCAGCACAAAAATAATCACAAATAGATTCCATTGGCGACTGGCCGCAAGATAGCCTAAACCCAGGGCAGAGAGGGAGACGGACTGACGCTTGAGCCCCTCGAACAGCAGCAAGATGTAGGGAAATAGAAAGGCATCATACCAAGACTGCTCCAGCACAAACAGGCCAATGGGCATCAGCATAAAGAGTAAGAAAAAATGTGGGTGTTGTTCGTTATTTCGATTGAAATACCTGAACAGTATTGCTGTCACTAAGATCGAGGTGATTTGCGCGTAGCGCACATCAATGCCGAGTAATTTAAACGGTAGCGCTGGATAGAGTAAGCCGGGCCAGTAAACCAAATTGGGTGGGCCGATATAGATACCATCATAGGCAAAGGAATAGGGATTGATCCCCTGTAAAATATTTTCTGCAGATTGATTGAGAAGATGATAAACGTCAATATGAGGGACGGGTGTGGCTAGGGGCACAAGGATAAGGCTAATGATAATGACGCCCCAGGAGAGCCAAAGGAGTTTGTCTTTGAAGTTGTCTTTTGACGGGGCTCCCGGCTTGTAACAGCAGTAGATCAGGGGGAGGATGATATGGGCATCGATCAAAAACTCCAAGACTCTGGCTGCCTGGTTGTTTTCTGCATAGATCAATTCTGTGGAGTCCAAGAGGAGCAAGGAGAGGATGAGGTATACCCAGTTGAAGTCACGGTGACTCGCGGGCGATCGCGCCCTCGTAAACCAGAGCAAAAAAACAAACACAATCGTCAAGAAAATTAGCTCATTGACATAGAGATGTCCATGGGTTCGCTTAAGGATATAGGCCAAGAGAATGTAGGTGAGGATGGGGATTCTTTGGCGAAAAGACTGAATCCAGGCTGGACTGTTTTGAATTGACATAGCGCAATCTCCTCAATATCCCGCTGATTCATCCCGATGGGTTGGGGTCGGCGGGTTGGGATTTGCCGCGATCGCCGCTCGGCCTGGCCGTAGACCGCGAATCCAAAGATCATAGACGGCATAGATGAGCACCACGCTGATCGCCGCTTGGATGGCATACATTAGATTCGACATCCAGGGGCCATGGTTCATAAAGTAGAACTGCGCTGGAAACGCTTGGGGTTCACTCACGACATCGCCGGGCCGCGTGCCGATCGTCAACCAGACCTTGGAGGTGAACAGACTCAAGCCCCCGAATACCCAATAATGCCAGGGCTTCCAGGCTTGGCGCAGCGATCGCGTTGCCAAAACAATCAGGGTCACCAGCACCGGGTAAAAATTGACAATATGCCGCGACTCGCTGCCCAGGCTGAAGACAAACATCAGGGCCGCCCAGAGGCTCAAGCCCAAGCCATAACGATGCAAGAGCTGACAAACGGGTCGCCAAAAGAAAAGACCAAAAATCAGCAGCGGCCCGTAGTAGACGAGATGGGCGATGAAAAACACCCCCGGCTGCAAGATACTGGTCAACACGACCAGATAGATTACATGCCCCACCACCATCGGGTAGCCTCCGTCGGTCGCCAGCATCCCCGGCAGCTTAAAGAGCACCGCCAAGCCCAGGAGCTTAACCCAGAATTGCCAGGACTTGAGGTAAGACAACCCGCTCGCCCAACGATAGAAACGGGCGTTACGCAGCAGCTCGCTCAGACCCACAAACAGGTAGCTGGTGGCGATCGCAATGCTCAGATAGCCCACCCGCTCCAACGGTACCCCCCGACCGAGATAGTCCAAATCGCCCGGCAGGAGTGCTTGCATATAGATAAACCCGGCGATCGTCGGCAGCAGTGCGAGGATGTAATGGAGTTTGTAGGGGGGCGGACTAACGGAATGATGGGCCAGATCGCTGGTTTCTGGGTCAGATTCTGGGCTGGGTTCTGGATGATTGGGCCAGCCGGGAAAGAGCCAGAGCAATGTGCACATGTAGATGCCCGCCGGCCAGGTGAAGGTGAGGGCGATCGTCACGGCCAGCATCCCCAAGCGCCGTCCCCAGCCGGGACGCTGGAGATAGACCCAAAAAAGCAACAGCGAGAGGGCATAGGCGCAAAACTCGGTACGGATCGGTGACTGGCCGGACGTCTTGAGGATATGGTGATTGAGAAACAGTCCGATAAACCCCAGTCCAGCCCCTGCCGCCGTGATCTGGAGGCGGCGGCAGACCAAACACCAGACGTAGCCCATCAGGGCGATCGCCACCACGTTGAGCAGCCCAAAGGCCATGAGCACCTGGTGATAGCTGGGCTCCGGCGTAAACAGGTGCAAGACATGGTGCAGTAACCATGAGGGGAGCGATCGCCCCAGATAAAAACTATTCACTCCCTCGGCCCAGCGCCCATAAAAGTCTTGGGCCAGGTCGCCATAAATGCCCGCATCCCCGGCAAAGCCGCCGCTGACATCTGGCTTGTCACGGGAGAAAAAGGGAATCAGGGCAGCGATCGCCGCCCCAAAAATGATCAGCCATTCATGGCGTTTCAAGATCACATCCGCTCCAGAACCGGAATCCCCAACAGCGATAACCCCAACTCCAACGTCCGTGCCGTTAGGTCACAGAGCGCCAAACGTGAACTGCGCAACGGTTCTTCAGACTTAAGCACAGGACATTGCTCGAAGAACTGGTTGAACTTTTGACTCAACTCAAAGAGGTACTGACAGAGGCGGTTGGGCAATAGGTCTTGCTCCACTGCTTGCAGCACATCGCTCAATTGCAGAATATGTTTGGCCAATGCAACCTCTTCGGTTGTCGTGAGTTGAATCTCGGGGGCTTCCAGACAGGTGGGCGAAAGGAGCGGTGTTGGCTCAACTGGGCCGAGAAGCTCGGCTTTTGTTTGCGCAATGCCTGCCGTCAGGCGTTGCCGTCCCTGGGCAAAGAGCAAAAACTTCCAGGCAAACTGACCCGTGGCAAAGCAGCCCACCAGACCCATCAGGGGGGCTAGCAGCGGAACGCTATGCAGGGCGGCATGAAGCGCTAGCACCCCATCACTCAAGAGGACGCCGCCCAGTACTGCCACGGTTGTCCAGACGATCGCCCGCCATTCGAACCGACGCAACCCCGCCAATTGCTGGGCGATCGGCGCGAGACTCTCGATCGCCCGACTGGTTTCTAAGGCATAATTTCCGAAGTCACCGAGCTTTTGGAAGAATAAAGCGACGGTCAACGCGGGCATCGCTGAGCTTTGGGTAATCTTTTTCGGTGGCGTGTACCGAACGGACAATGCTGTGACTGCGGGCTTGGCTTGGGCTTTGCCCTTACGGGCGATCGACTGAATCCGAGCATAGGCATAGAGCAGGTAGGGCGAGGTGTTGCCCTTGAGGTCGAGCATCTTCTGGTAGCTGAAGATATAGTTGCTGGTGCGGTTTTGACTCAAGTCAGCATATTTGACTGCACTGATACCCACGACTTGAGCAACATGTCGTTTGAAGTCCGCGATTTCACTGCGATCTTCCTCCTGGAGGCGTTGATCGAGATCTCCATAGGTTTGGTCGATCGCTTCATCGAGTAAATCCTTAAGCTTGATCGTCTCGCCGGAGCGGGTCTTGAGCTTCTTGCCATCTTCCCCCTGCACCAGACCAAAGGGCACATGCACTACCTGCACATCATCGGTAAGAATGCCAGCGCGGCGGGCCACTTGAAAGACCTGGGCAAAGTGATTCGCTTGGCCCGAATCGGTGACGTAGACGAGGCGATCGCCCCCATCCTGAGTGATGCGATATTGCAAGGCCGCCAGATCTGTAGTGGCGTAGTTGTAGCCGCCGTCAGACTTCTGGACAATTAGCGGCAACGGATTGCCCTCCTTATTGGTAAAGCCTTCCAGAAAGACACATTTTGCGCCATTGTCCTCCTCGACCAGACCCTTGGACTCCAGTAATTCCACCACTCCGGGCAATAGCGGATTATAGAACGACTCGCCCCGCTCGCTGATCTGGATATCGAGGCGATCATAAATGGTCTGGAACTCCCGCCGGGACTGGTCACAGAGCAGTTGCCAGGCACGACGGCTCTCGTCGTCCCCCGCTTGTAGGCGCACGACTGCCTCCCGGGCCGTGGCCTTAAAGTCCTCGTCCTCATCAAAGCGCTGCTTAGCTTTTTTATAGAAGGTAACCAAGTCGCCCAATTCTAAGGCATCGGCGGTGGTGAGGGCATCGGGATAGGCCTCGCCGAGATAGGAGATGAGCATGCCAAACTGGGTTCCCCAGTCGCCCACATGGTTGAGTCGCACCACATCATGACCCTGGAATTCCAGAATGCGGGCGATCGAATCGCCGATGATCGTCGAGCGCAAATGCCCCACATGCATTTCCTTGGCAATATTGGGGCTCGAAAAGTCCACAATCACCGTCTGGGGAACTTTCGCCCGCTCAACCCCAAGCCGGGCATCGGTCAGCCGTCGGGTGAGCTGGGCGGCTAAATAGTCAGTTTTGAGCCTGAGGTTAATAAAGCCGGGCCCAGCAATTGCTGGGGCCTCACACCAGGGCTCAAGGTGGAGCTGCTCAATCAGAGCCTGGGCAATCTCGCGGGGCTGACGCTGGAGGGGCTTGGCCAAAGGCAGTGCCGCGTTGCATTGGTAATCACCAAACTTGGGATTACTGGCGGGCACGACAAGCGGTTCTTCGGGGAGCGGCAAATCCGCCCCGAAGGCCAACCGGAAGGCTTGATTAAATTGCTGATTGAGCTGGGTTTGAATCGAGGTCATGACAGAAGGGGAAGCGGTAGGATTGATTCCTCAAAATGGAGAAAGTTCTAGAGCCCTTGTCGGGGCGCGGAAATCGCACCCAACCCATCAAGGGACAAGCCAAACCCTGGATAATGGATTGCAGGGTATATTCGGCTGGCGCAGGGCAGGGAAACCCAGCCCATACAGTTGAATTGAACGATTTCGATCTGTTCTCCTGTTAGAGAATCAACCCTAGGCAATTGTAGGGTGGGCATTGCCCACCACAAGAGCAATGGATAAACAATTGCAGGGCGAATCGATAGCTGCTCAACTTTTTTTGCCAGACTGCTGCGTTAACGACAGAACTATTATCAACCCCAACGACTGTGCTAGTCTAGGGGATCGCAAGCGTTGAGCCCATCAACGCTCAACCCAAAGGGTCAGATGCCTTGATCATGGCAGGTCATCTCCACCTGAATCCCTTCTTAATTATTCCCCTCTCTGGCAATTATGAGCGTTATACAAATTCTGCAAACCGTTTGGGCCCTTTCTGCCCTCTTACTGGTTGTTCTGGTTATGCTTCACAGCCCTAAGGGAGATGGTATCGGGGGCATTGGCGGTCAAGCCCAGCTCTTCACCAGTACCAAGAGTGCGGAGGTGACGCTCAACCGGGTGACCTGGGTGCTCAGTATCGTTTTCATGAGCCTAACGATCGTGCTGACGGCCGGTTGGTTAGAGACTTGAGACCTTAGAGCTTAGACCCCACACAGGTTTCAAATCTGGCGTAGGGGAGGGTTTAAAACCATCGGCGTGAATTAGGCACCAAACCTACGCCCTGCGGGCTATTGAGATAGGATCTCCAAATCGCAGACAGAGAGAATTAACAACCCTGGCAGGCAAGATGCCTGCGCTACGGTTTGGCCAAAAATGATCCGTAGCGCGGGCATCCTGCCCGCAACGATCTGGATTCCAGACAGGGTTAGCTTTTCAGCGTTAAGTTCACACCAGTGGTTTTAAATCCTCCCCTACTGGTTTTGAGGCAATCATGGGGGGATGGCTGTAGTATTTGTTCGATGTTTATGATGCGACTTCGACGCAACGGGCAACGGTTGTCTGGCCAGTTCGCGACAGGGATTAAACGACGGTGGCGATCGCTCCTGGGGATTATCTTGGGGGCGATTGCCGCCCTCCTCTTCACCAGCCCTTGGAGCCCCACCCTGGCCCAGCCGTCTCTGCCACCCCCCCAAGTTCATGCCCTACCCCCCTTTATTGAGCGGTTGCCCCAGCTTGAAGCCGACTACTTTGACGAGATTCAGACGACCCCGCTGGGCTATTTGGTCTGGAGTGAGTTCCCGGTCAAGATCTATGTCCAGCAGCTCGCAGACGAACCAATCCCCGCTGCCGATCAGGATGACTTTGAAAAATGGGTCAAGGCCGTGGATGTGGCGATCGCCGATTGGCAGGAATATGTTCCGCTGCTGAAGGTGACAGAGTCTGAGCAAGCGGATATTACCGTTTGGCGTCAGCGACCGCCCCGCGACATCCGTATCGATCGTGACAACCAACGCCTGATCATCCCCGATGCCCGCCACGGCACGGCTCGCTACGAGTTTTATCTCACCGAAACTGAGTCACCCACCGAGTCGCCGCTCATCAAGCATCGCTTCAACGTTACCTTGAGCCCAGCGCAAAATAGTAAACACCTGCGCGGCACAGCCCGTCATGAGTTGGGTCATGCCTTGGGGCTCTGGGGCCATAGCCCCGATGAGGAGGATGTGATGTACCGGCAACAGGTGCGTCGTCCGCCGCCCATTAGTGGTCGAGATTTGAGCGTTTTGCGACGGGTGTATGGGCAACCCACACGGTTGGGCTGGCAACTCGTGGACAATTCCTGAACGGTTAATGGGCTGGGGTTTCAGATAATGCGACATTCGGCCATTGCTGATACAACTGCAAGGCGTGGCGCTCGATGTCATCGTTGGGGAGGCGGATTCGGGCGGGCCGATCAGCATAGCGCTGCTCCAGATTGATTTTGTCTTGCTCCAAGACCAGCTCAAGAGAGGCTTCTGCAAAGGGACTCACCAAGGGAATAAACCAGGGAAGCGGTGTTTTCGCATACAAACAGTGGAAAAAGGCTGTTTGCTGGTCAGCTTCAGGATAAATACAGGCAAATATTTTGACCGCTCCACCCAAAATATCTTGATGCACAACAGAAATGGAGGGGAAGATATGTTCACAGCGATTGGTATATCGGGTGGGAAATAACATCAGTGAGGGATGCGCCAGACAGTCGAGCCAGTTGTTTTCCTCTCGCACCACGTCCTGAGTCACCCAGGTGTAGATCCCCTGGTTTTTATACTGTCGAACATTTAGCTCTTTAAACTGCCAGGGGTCATTATGGATCGGGATCGAATGGTCATAGTCATAATTGATTCGCAGCGCATTCACAAAGGGGGTGCGAGCGGATGATTTGGGCGCGGCACAAACCCATTCATATCCGTCCCTGAGCTGTTGATTCAGTTTGGGGATGGGCAATTGGGGGGGGTGACCACCGTAGGTCCAGATAAAGTCTTCCTCAATGACGAGATCAAGAACCGCTACGGCAGGGGAACCTTTAGCAACACCGTCCGTTACTTTACAACCCGCACCATTGAATTCCAAGGCATGGAAGGGACAGGTGATGGTGGCGCGATCGCGATTAATCCAACCAGAACTCAACTGTGCTTGCCGATGGGGGCAGCAATTATCGAGGGCATAGATCTGGCCTGTAGACGTTTGCCAGAGTACATAATCTTTACCGTTTAATGTGATTTTGTAGGGACGATTAATGCCCAGCATTGAGCGATGGGCAATCAACCAGGGAGCTCCAGGCAAAATAGGAAGCGTCATTTGCAAGAATCGGGAGGGTTAAATTGTGTCAAATTGTTGAGAGCACACCCAAGAACAGCGAGGTGAACGAGCCACTTTTGATTCCTCCCTATATCAAAGGGAGGTTGGCAGGGGGCAGGCCAGCTATTATAGTCATCTACAGTCATCACTGTACTTCTACAACAGGTCTGGACATCATTGCTGAGTACAGGGTGAAAAATAGTAAAGTCGCCTGAAAACCCTTGAATTCCGTCGGTTAGGTTGAGTAATAACGAAACGCCACACGATTGCCTTTGGTACTTCGCTCCAGCGCAATCGCTCAAAGTATTGGCAATTTTGGGTTGTGCTCCGCTCAACCTACAGTGTTCAACTGTTGTTCCGGACTGAACGACAGGAATACAGTCCATTTTTTTGGTGCATCCCAATTTGGCAACCCTCACCCTAAATCCTTTTCCCAAGCTTGGGAGAGGGACTTTGAATCTAGCTCCCCTTCTCCCAAATTTGGGAGAAGGGGCTGGGGGATGAGGGTAATATTGGCAAAAGTGGAATGTTCTCCATTTTTTTGGGCAAACTTCGAGATGTTTATGTAATTGATCGCCTGAATGTTTACACAATTAATGATCCGAATCATTCCCCATGGCGTGGATTTTTGGTCAATCAGTGCATTGCATCGGACGTTAGGTCGAATTCAGTGCTAGCGGTTGTGATGTTCAGTCATTGATGTGGCTTCATTACTGATACAACGACCACTATGAAAATTAGGATTTGTTGATGCCTTATTGATAGGTGACTAGGGGCTGTCATCAGTTAGATTTCAAACTCTTACTGTTACTAGCTTACAGACCCTTGGCCTGTTGTTTAGATCGGGTGCTCGATTGCGCTTTGCGCAGTGCCAGAGGCAATCGCTTGTCCCGTAGGGTTTCTGGTATTAACTGATGACGCGCCCTAGACGAGGTTTAGCAGCCAGACGTGGCTCGATTGCCGGAGTCAGACTGCACTAAAGTCGAGCTGATAAAGCCTTCAATGCAGTCTATTCCTTGGGGAGGGATGTTGAATATCAACACGAGCAAAAATCGTGCTGCATCAATAAGATTGCGCCTCTAGGACGAGACGGTACTTATAAAGAAAAAATAAAGAGCTGGTTGGGTGGGGAAACCCACTGGTGTGAACTTAAGCACAAAACCTAAGCCCTGAGGGCGATTGAAACAGGATCTCTAAAACGCAGATAGAGAGGATTAAAAACCCTGGCAGGTGGGACGCCTGAGCTACGGTTTTGCCATAGATGATCCGTAACGCGGGCATCTTGCCCGCCATGGCCTGGATTCCAGGCAGGGTAAGCTTTTCAGCGTTAAGTTCACGCCGATGGGGGAAACCCCGCCCCTACGGGAGAATGATGGAAAGACCTGAACAGTCTGAATGGATTAAAGAGGGGTCGGGTCTCCCGACCCTGCAACCCGCTGCAATGGAGTTTAAGGTTTTATTTATAGATATCCTCTAAGCTGGAGCGAGAAAGACTGTCAGCGCTCGCTTATCAAAGGATTGCACCTTACCCGCTTCGTTAAGGTCGTCAATTACCCGTTGCAGCAATTCATAGGCGCGATCGCGGTGATGATGCTCTCGGCCCCGCAGACGTACCAAAAATTTCACCGAATCTCCCTTGCTTAGCCACTTCGTGGCTCGTTCGATCCGCAGAGCGTAGTCCGACTCACCAATATTGGGTCGGAATTTGACTTCCTTGACGGAGGGGCGGGAGTCTTGCTTTTGTCGCTTGCTCTGCTGATATTTGAATTTGCCATAATCCATGGCTTTGGCAACGGGGGCTGCATCCTGGCGCTGCGAGACGAGTACCAGATCAAGATTCTGTTCTTTGGCGAGCTTGAGCGCATCGCGGGTGTCAATGACGCCATGTTGCTCACCCTGGTGGTCGATAAAGAGAACTTGGGGTGCTTTGATGTTGCGGTTGATGAGATCTTTTTGCTGCTTAACGATAGGACAATTCTCCGAACTTACAAGATTCAATTTATACGCTCTATTTTACCGTATGAGTTTGTCGTGCATCCTGATCTTGCGATTCGTTGGGGGAGAGCGACGTGCGAATCTTTTCGTAAGAGGGGCGCTCTCTAGGATAAAATAGGCGCGCTCTAGCCCTTCGTTTCGGACAGTACGATGATGACAGTTTCCCAGCGGTTTCAACAGCTCAAGGCCCAGTCTCAATGTGCCCTGATTCCCTTTATTACCGCTGGTGATCCGGATTTGGCAACCACGGCGCAAGCCCTGCGCGTGCTGGCCCAAGCGGGGGCGGATTTTATTGAACTGGGCGTCCCTTATTCTGATCCCCTTGCCGATGGCCCCACAATCCAGGCAGCGGCAACGCGGGCGCTCAGGCGGGGTGTAAAGCTAGATGATGTGTTGCAGGTGGTCTGCCAGGTTGCGCCGGAAATTTCAGCGCCGATTATTCTTTTTACCTATTACAACCCGATCTATCACCGGGGAGTTAAGACGTTTTTTGAGCGGATTGCCGCTGCGGGGGTGAAGGGGCTGGTGATTCCCGATTTGCCCCTAGAAGAGGCCGATGAAATTCTCCAGCTCGCTGAGCAAGTGGGGGTGGAGGTGACGCTGTTGGTTGCGCCCACCAGCCCCCAAGAGCGGATTGAGGCGATCGCCCGTCGTTCCCAAGGGTTTATTTATCTCGTCAGTGTGACGGGGGTGACGGGGGCCAGGACGCAGGTTGCGACTCAGGTGCAAGACTTGCTGCCCCAACTGCGAGCCGTGACCGATAAACCCATCGGGGTGGGCTTTGGCGTTTCTGAGCCGGAACAGGCTCGCATCTTGCATCAATGGGGTGTGGATGGGGTGATCGTGGGCAGTGCGATCGTCAAGCGCTTGGCCCAGGGGACTCCTGAAGAGGGGCTGGTGGCGATCGCCCAGTTTTGTCACGATCTTAAGAGTGCGATTAGTGAATAATGCCTCTGATCTTCGAGATTTAGGGCGCTCAAATCCTGCATTATCCATTGCAACCCTGAACCCTTGGGTTGCAATGGATATCAAATTAGCGCAGGGCAGGGAAACCCAGCCCCTACGGTTGAATTCAAGGGATTTCGTAAACCATGCGACTCGTTTTAAGGTTTGTAAACTTTTGACTTTGAACTTTTAACTTTGCACCTTACACCCTGCTTCCTTTGCCCATGGCCAACCCTCTCCCCCAACTGCTCCGCCGTTTCCAGCCCTGGCAATGGTTGCGCTATGTCTTGCCCTTTTTTGATGGCGATGTGCTGAGCTGGTCGCTTGAAGCTCGGTTGCTGCGTTGGTTGACCTTTGTCTGGCTCTTTCTGGGCCTGGCCGTTTTGTTTTCGGCCTCCTACCCTGTGGCCGATGCGGAGTATGGCGATGGCTTGTACTATTTTCGGCGGCAACTGCTCTGGGTGGCATTGGGTTTGGTGGGGTTTAGCGTGGCGGTGCGATCGCCCCTGCGCTATCTCCTCAAGCTGGCACGGCTGGTGCTACCGCTACTGGTTTTGATGATTGTCCTGACCCTGATCCCCGGCTTGGGCACCACAGTCAATGGTGCAACGCGCTGGATCACGATCGCCTTTGTGCCTTTGCAGCCCTCAGAGCTAATCAAACCCTTTCTGATTTTGCAAAGTGCTGTGGTCTTTGGCCGTTGGTCGAGCCAAACCTGGGCCGAACGCTGGCTCTGGCTGGGCGTCTTTGGTTTATTACTCGGGGCCATTTTGCTCCAGCCCAACCTGAGCACTGCCGCCCTCTGTGGCATTGCTCTCTGGCTGTTGGCGTTGGCAGCAGAGCTACCCTGGTGGCCCTTGCTTGCCACCGCCAGCGGCGGGATGGTGCTGGTCACCCTGAGCATTAGCATCCATGACTACCAGCGCCGTCGAGTCTTGTCCTTTCTTAACCCCTGGTCAGACCCGCGCCAAGACGGCTATCAACTGATTCAGAGCCTGCTGGCGATCGGCTCCGGTGGCACCTGGGGCTCGGGGTTTGGGCTCTCCCAACAGAAACTCTTTTATTTGCCGATCCAATACACTGACTTTATTTTTTCCGTCTTTGCCGAGGAGCTGGGTTTCTTGGGCGGGGTCTTGTTGTTGGGACTCTTGGCCAGCTATGCCACGATCGCCCTGTTGGTGGCGCTGCGAGCCCGTCAACCGGCCCATCAACTGGTGGCGGTGGGTTGTACTCTCTTTCTGGTCGGGCAAGCACTGGTGAATATCGGTGTCGCCACCGGCGTGTTGCCCACGACCGGCCTGCCCTTCCCCCTGTTGAGCTATGGGGGCAGCTCGATGATCTCGAGCCTGTTGATTGCGGGTTTATTGGTACGAGTGGCGCGGGAAACAAACGAGGCGGAAGTCCTGGCCCTGCGACGGCCACGCCCCGTGGCAGCCCTCCCTCCCGAGACAGAGCTGCATTAGTAGATCTGCTGTTTCGGATAACGGGGGAGATGCTACGATGAGCAGATAGATTTTTGGTAGGTGGCATCGTGTCTTCGCGTCGCTCAGCTCACCCTCAACACCACTCCTCTCGCCAGCCCCTCATGGCGCTAGAACGTTATCTCTGGCAGCGCTTGAATCGATCGCGCGATCGCCTGATGCTCCTCTGGTTGCTAGGGGGAACCACCGGGCTTGCCCTGTTGATCTGGAACTGGCGCTTGCTGGTGGCCGCTGGCTCAGGGGCGGGTGCTATGGCGTTGGCCTATTGGCTCCAACATCAAGATTTAGCGGCGCTTTGGCGCACCTGGAGTCAAAAATTGCAGGGACCCCAACGTCAGTTGGCGATCGCCGTCTTGACCGGCAGCGCCACGGCCTTTAGCACCTATCTAATGGCATCGGTCTGGGTGGCGACGGAGAACCATTGGTTGGCAACGGCCTCGCTGGTGCAGGGTGCTGGAGTGTTGGGGCTGTTGGCCTTGGTTGGCTGGCAGGCCTTGCAACGCCCCTTGCTCCAAGTTGACCGTGCCTACGATCGCCTACTCTGGCGTTTAACCGCACCGAACCCCCTCCAGCGCCTGATGGCCGTTCGTCAGTTGGCGCGGCATTATCGCCGCTATCCGCGATCGCAGCAGCAGGAGCTCGAAGACTATTTCCTGATGCTGCTGGTCGATGAAGCCCATCCCAAGGTACGCAGTAGTCTCTTGCGGGCGATCGATCAGTTTCAAGACCACCAGCGCGAGGTTGCGCCCCTAAACCTGCCGCTGCAACTAAAAACCTCTGCCGCTAAAGAACTCCAACAACAGGAACTTCAGCAATCAGAACTCCAGCATCGGGAACTCCAGGCGCATGTCCCAGCCGCCCAATCCCGTCGCCAGCAACATCTCTCCCCCTAAGCCCCCCTTAAACCCTTTTTCCAGCCCCATGTCTCGCATCAATCCCTACACGCTTCGCATGCAAGTCACGCGTCTCTTTGAGAACAAGCAGGCGTTCTTTGCAACGATCAAGGTGCAAGACTGGCTCAAGGAGCGCCAACTTGACCCCAATGACTACCAGATTCTGTTTCACGAAAAGCCTGCGCCCCCCGGCTCCATTCATGTCATTGAGATCGACATTGAACTACAACGCAAAGATGGCCAGCCCGTGGAAGATTGGCTCCAAGAGGATGTGAATTCCTGTTCTTAAGACTTAACCCGCCTGGAGTTGGGAAGAGAGGCGGAGAATTGGGTTGACGGCTGACCAGGACTCTTCTTCCACGCGATATTGAAAGACGAATAAGCTGCGCACTAAGACCTGATAAGCGTCCCCCCCACTCACCCGCTGCGTCTGCTCCACCTGGCGCAGCAAGACCCATTCGGCATCATCGAGCGCGTGGCCCATTTGGTCGCAGCGGAGTTTTACGACCTTGTTGAGTATCTCGCGGGTCAGGGGGAACTTGCGCTGCTTCTTGATCCAGTCATTGAGCAAACGTAGGAGTTCCCGAATATGACCACCGCTAATTTGGCAGAGATAGTCCAAGGTTTCTGGGCTCTCAAACACCTCAGTGAGCTGAGCCAAGCGCTCTTGGGGGCTGAGGTTGGGGAAGGCGCGAGCTAGAACCATCTGACGCAGCAGCGCTAAACCGTCCTCAAAAGGGCGACCATCCCGGTGTTGTACCGGTACCATGGGCAGCACGGTGGGATCCGTGCCAAAGCGATTGGTGAGGCGATTGAGGTCGTTGGAGAACAGTAGCGAGAGGGGGATTGTGTAGATCATGTGGCAGTTGAGCTGACTGAGTTGCTCACCGCGATCGACAAAGAGATATTCCGGCTGCGGCCGACCCCAGGGTTTGGGGATCGTCTCCACTCGGTCGAGGTTATCGACGATTACCGCTAGACCCATTTTGCCATGAGACTTGAGTTGCGCCTTGGCGGGCTCTAGGAGTTCGGTGTTGATCACCTCCAGTAATGAAGCGGTACGGGGGCCGAGGTATTCCCGGAGTTTGCTGCGCAGTTCGGGACTTTCTTTCACCTTGGCAGAAATTTTGCCAATCCCCAACGCCATCAGTGATACCCCTTCGTTGCTAGCACTGACCGTCCCAATCCCCCCCACGCCGACCTCAGCAGAGAACTCCCCGTCAGTATTGCCTTTGAATGTACCAAAGCCAGGGATGTTGGCTTCCCCGCTCAGTTCAATTTCGGTTTGCAATAGCTGCGCCGCGCCTTGGAGGAGGTTACGAAAGCCTTTGGCCTCTTCGAGTTGAGGGGGGGCACCGAGTTCTTCTAGACTTTCGCTGACTCGGCGGGCGATCGCCAGCAAAATATCGCCAATATCCACATCGCCCATTTCCAGGTCATCAGAGGATTCAAAATAGACCACATGAAAGCCCGCCTTCTCAAGCTCCACCCGCATCCGGCTCAGCTCAGTGGACTTGCCACAGCCAATATGTCCACTGAAGAGTTGGCAAGTCGGCTCATCGGGCGAGAAGAAGGTGATATTACTGCACATGTCGTCAATGATCTGACCACCGCGGACTGAGGAGAAGTCAATGTAATACTTGCAATGGTTCTCGTTGTCGATCGAGAGGGTTTGACCGGGGTTCGTGGCCCGGAAATATTGACGGACGTCCAGCATAGCTCTGAGAAATCTCTAATCGGGGCGGCATGTTCTAGCCTAGCGGTCTGCTGAGAGCAGGGCAACTATTCAATCTTGCCCAATTTAGGGCGCGTCATTATTTAACGCCAGAAGCCTTATGGGAAAAGCGATAGAGCGCCCGACCCAAAAAACAGGAAAGGGGCTGTAAGCGAGCCGCAGCAATCGTTTTAGATCTAACTGATGACAGCCCCTAAACGGTGTAATGTCCAGGATGGGGTAGGGGCAATCCCCCCGTGGTTGCTCTAGACCGCGCCGGGGTAGGCAAGGGGGACATTACCCCTACACATCTAGGGCGTGTCATCAGTTAACCGCAGAAGCCTGATGGGACAAGGAAGGTCGCGCCCGACCCAAACAACAGAAAAAGGGGCTGTAAGCCAGTCATAGTCAGAGCTTGAAATCTAAATGATGACAGCCTCTAACGTTGGGTTCCAACAGGGCTGCTGCCCTAGTCTACTGAACCTCAACCTGGAGGTGCAGCACTGGGTCTTGGGCAATCCAACCCACAGGCGCTTGCTGGCGCACTTCAAAGTGCAGATGGCTGGGGTTGATATCGGGGCGGCCGCTATTGCCCACCGTGCCGATCGCCTGCCCCGCTCTCACCGCCTGACCCACGCTGACCGTAATTGAGTCCAGATGGGCATAGCGCGTCTGGCGTCCCCCGGCATGGTTGATCACCACCAGTTGACCGTAGTCGCCTTCGGAGCCCGCAAAGGCGATGGCTCCGTCCGCCGCTGCTTGCACCGTCGTGCCTAGCGGGGCCAGCAAGTCTAGGCCATTGTGGAAGGTTTGGCCCTGCCCCCCCTGCTCATACCAGCCATACGCCAGTCCGCTGGCCAGGGCAACGGTCAGGGGGCTGGCGGTGAGGCCTTCGTAGCGATCGCTCGCCGAGGGCAAGGCTCGGGGCCGTTGGGTACCACTACGCGGGATAAACGCAACCGCCCCCGGCGCTTGACAACCATTGACCTCAAAGAGCACATCCGCCCGCACCTGGTAGGCCTGGGCCAAATCATTCCAGGTTGAACCAGTAGGAACCCTGACTTGAATGCCGTTGTAGGGGGGAACCAACACCGTGGTTCCGCTGGGTAAAGGGCTCTGGGGTAGACGGGGGTTAAAATGCTGTAGGGTCGCCAGGGTCAGTCCATATTGGGACGCGATCGCCGCGAGCGTCTCGCCTGTAGTTGTGCTGTGGGGAATGAAGCGATCCAAGGCTGGCGCAGCACAGGCCGGCGCAGGTGAAGGCTGGGGTAAAGTTTGAGCTGGGGCCGACCCAGCCCATCCGGGCAGGAGCAGCGGACTCAGGCAGAACCAATGAAGAAAGCGCATGGAATGTTCAAGCGTCACGGCAACCAACGTGCTAATTGCGCGATCGCCCCTGGCAGATAAAAACGACTGTAGCCAACAATGTACACCACCGGAATACTCACCAAGATCACCCGAGCGGCGATCGTCTGTAGTAGCGGCCAAACTATCGGCACCGCCCCGAGTACCAAGAGCAGTTCCGCCCCTGCCACCCAATAGCCATAGTGATTGGGGTCCCAGTAAGACAGGGGGCTAATGAATCGATAGTTGCTCAGGGGGAAGAAATGCCGATGGGCATCGTCATTGTGAACGGGCAGATCCAGCAGCGAATGTCCGATCATGCTCAGAAAAAACACGAGCCCCCAATGGGACTTGAGTCGCCAGCAAATCAACAAGCCCACGATCGCCACTGGAAAAGAATGGGTCAGGGCAATAACGGTTTGCCAAAAGGGCTGATAATACGCCGTTGACCAAATCTCAGACTCAGGCAACCGCTGGATCAGCTTCGCCCAAGCATAGAACACAAAAATCGGCAGATCCGGCCCGATCGCCCCCAACGTAATCGCGACCGCTGCCTGGGGCTGGACGACGCTGCCGAGCACCGCCAGATTGAGTACATAGTGGCTGGGTGTATTCACAACGATTGTCCCTTGTCTCTAGAAATAAGCTATCGGTTCAAAACCCACATTAGGTTCGTCGTACAAACACTCTGAACCCTGAACTCTGAACCCACTAATCCCCTTGATTCGCTTTCGTGTCTTGAACCGCTGCCCAAAACAGCACTCCCGTTAGGGGAATGCTCGCCACCAAAATGCCAACGGTCGTCGGTGTACCGTAGGTGGGGTGGCCATAGCCGAGCTCAAACACACAGCCCACCGCCGCGATTGCACTAATGCAGCATAGGGCCAGCAATACACCACTCTTGGGAGTCATACCCATGTTTAAATCTGCTCCGTATTGATGAACATTAAAACCTTGTCTTAGCACTCTAACGGAGATCAGCCTCCCTTGCCCAAACCCATCCTGATCAGTCGTAAAATCCCTCCCCCGTTCTAACCAAGCATTCACTACAGTGGGAACAGATTCATTTCGCAATTGGACTTGATCATGGTTTTATTTGGCTTGGGTAAAAAAAACGCAATGCCCGCCCCGAGCGAGGCATTGCCCGGACGCGCAGAGATGATGCCCGTTCCCGAAAAACATTTTGTCAACGGCAACCCCCTCAAGCCCCCCTTTCCCAAAGAGATGGAGCAAGCCATCTTTGGTTTAGGCTGCTTTTGGGGGGCTGAGCGAAAGTTTTGGCAGGTGGAGGGCGTCTACACCACTGCTGTAGGCTACGCTGCGGGCTATACCCCCAACCCTACCTATCGGGAAGTCTGTAGTGGGATGACGGGCCACAATGAGGTGGTTCTAGTGGTTTACGATCCCCAGACCGTGACCTTTGAAGACCTGTTGAAAGTTTTCTGGGAGAGCCATGACCCCACCCAAGGCATGCGCCAAGGCAATGACGCGGGAACCCAATATCGCAGTGGGATTTACGTCTATTCTGACGCCCAAAAAGCAGCGGCCAAAGCTTCACTTGAAGCCTACCAAACCGCACTCCAAGGTGCAGGTTACAAAGCCATCACCACCGAAATTTTGGCGGCCCCCGAATTCTATTACGCAGAAGATTATCATCAACAATACTTGGCGAAAAACCCCGGTGGCTACTGTGGTCTGGGCGGCACCGGTGTGACCTTCTGTGCCTCTTAAGGTTGTTGCGGCTGGCTTTACGGGCATTCGGGAGTAGGTTGGGTTGAGCCCAGCGAAACCCAACACCGCCAATGTTTTGAGGGATTTACCCCCTAGTGCTTTGCCAAGAGCGAAATGAGGGGGTATCGCGAGATTGAATTGAATCCTGTTGGCGAAGCCTTCTCGCAGAGTAAACCAGTATCAGCAATGGTTGTGTTGGGTTTCGTGACCCTCA
>JBCDEB010000025.1:0-58698 GCA_039180005.1 Cyanobacteria bacterium P01_G01_bin.54
GAGCCATGGGTGTAAGATTTTCTTATCCTCTCTCCCTTTGAACAGGTGCTTCTGCTTCTCTGGCTCATTGGCTTGATAATGGTTTTGCTTGGCTTTCTTTCCTACCATACTTCCATCCACTTTTTCTTGCGCTTACCCTGGACTTTATGGGCAGAGACTGAATATATACGAGCATCACTAGCATCGACTTCATAGTCTTTGATCTTCCCAATAAATCGCTGTTTCAGACTTTTGAAATGCCTAAGTGACGGATCTTTGTCAGCCTTATTCATTATAAATATCGTAGACTTTAGACGATTTTTAAAACAATTTGCTATGCCATCAAGACCGCCAGTGCCTCGAATCTCGACCGTATCATGGTCGTTAAGGAGTACTAACGCAAGGTCAGCTCTCTGTGTTGAGTATCGCTCAGCAAGGGACTGCTGACGTTTGTTGCCTACAGTGAATCCTGGAACATCTGCCAAATCGATGCGCTGTAGGATATCTACCGGAACACCCACAGTCACACTTTTAAGACGTTTATCATTGTCCCGGTTATATTCTTCATCAAGAAGTTCACAAAGACATTCCTTTAAATGAGAGGGTTCAAGTCCTTTCAAATGTATATCTTTCTGCGAAATCTCTGAAGTCACATTGAGTTCATATTCTCCAGAGAAACTAACTACTGCAGGAAATGTTGTGCATGCCTAAAAATGACCTTCTGGAAGTAACTCTTGACCAAGAATTGCATTGATAAGGCTGGATTGACCCGCACCTCTACCTCCAACCACGGCAACTAAGAGTCGTCCATCAGAAATACGCTGAGTGGCATCTTCCAAATCAGAAATAATCACATTGGCAGCTTCCAGTGTTTCTGATGAAGAGCCGTCTGGGAGAATTTTCTTGAAGAATTTACGAATTGAGCTTGTTACCCACTCAATCATGCTGGTCGCATACTCTTCTCTCTCTTTTTCTGTAAAATCCTGTGACTGAGACATGGGGAATCATCTTTTGGCTAGCTAGCTAGCTATTCACGATTGTGACCTACATTCAGGAAAAAATAGAATAATGAGTTCGAGTATCCATTTGAATGCCAAATTCAAGCAGTACTAAACCTGAGTTTCGGTTAAGCCAAGATCACGAAAACCCATAAAACTCAACGAAATCAACCATACTGGCTCCGATATTGCAGGAGTCTGAGGTGGCAATTTCCACCTCAGCGGGAGGTGTCGGGGGGCTGGTCCCCTGACAACCGGGTTTGACAACGAGATTTCAAGGCTTTGAGGAATACGATCACTTCGCTTATCCAAAACTCACGTTACTAAATAACTTCAGTCAGCTCAGAAAGAGCTTGAGATTCCTGCAATTCCCAATCAACTCACTCAGCCCCCTTTACCCCTCCGGTCGCACGGTCAAAACCCCATAAGCGTCCGGATTGAGATAGCGCTGAGCCGCACTTTGTACCTCAGCAGCCGTGACGGCACGGATGCGTTCGGGGTAGTCAAAGGCGGCGGTGAGGGAACCGAGTTGAGAATAGTAATAGCCATATAGATTGGCGCGATCGCCCGGCCGTTCATTGGCAAAGACAAACCGATTGGCCACCTGGGTGCGAATGCGGGCAAGTTCCTCGGGGGTAACGGGTTCGTCTTGCATCCGTCGGATATGACGTTGAATCACCTGCTCGACGGTTGCCAGGTGTTCGCTAGCCAGTTGTGCCGAGACATAAAACGCGCCTTGAATCTGCTGGGTCACATTACTCACCCCCACGCCATAAACCAGTTGGCGCTGCTCCCGCAACTCCTGAAACAGCCGCGAGAGTCGTCCCTGGCCGAGAATTGCCGCTAGGACATCCAGAGCATAGGTTTCAGATCGGGCGCGGAGGCCGGGGACGCGCCAGAGCATGACCAGGCGGGCCTGCTGGAGACGGGATTCGGTCAGATCCCGGCGGACGATCGCCTGAAAGCCCGGTTCCGGGGTCTGGGCAGTCAACGGTTCTGGCTGGGCGGCAGGACGGGGCGCGACAGAATATTGTTCGGCCTGGTCTAGCGCATCTTTAACCGTAGTTAGCAGGGTCTCGATCGGCAAATCACCGACGACGCTGATGGTCAGGGTTTCCGGGCGATACCAGGTTTGGTGGAAGGCTTGCATCTGCGTCCGCGAGAGCTGCTCAACCACCGATGTGGGCCCGAGCACCGGGCGGCGATAGGGCAGGTTGGGGAAGCAGAGATCAAGGGCCTGCTGATAGGTGCGTCGATTGGGATTATCATCCGCACGGCGGATTTCTTCGAGTACCACATCCCGCTCTCGCTCTAGGGCCGACGCGGCCAAGGTTGGATTCAGTACCAAATCGAGCTGGAGGGGAGCGAGCTGGGCAAAGTCTTGGGGCGCGGTGGTGAGATAGAAATGGGTATATTCCTGGGAGGTTGCCGCGTTGAGCGTACCGCCCCGGCTCTCAACCTGCTGCTCAAAAACGCCTTCGGGCAGACGAGCCGTACCTTTGAAGATCATATGCTCTAAAAAATGAGCCATGCCGTTGATCGCATCGGCTTCCCAGACTGAGCCGACGCGGAACCAGGCATTGAGGCTAACTGCCGGAACGGTCGTGCGATCGGCAATGAGGGTGGCACCATTGGCGAGGGTGCAGATTTGCGGGGGCGCAGCCAGTTGCGATCGCGGTGTCAGCGAATCAAGGGTGGAGGCGTACATAGATGTAAGTTTACGAGTAAGGGGCGAGCGCCCGGGTCAGCAATGTCGGAGGTCAAAAAATTTAGTGGATAGCACACATCATTTGGCAAGCAAGATCTGCCAAGGCAAGGTGGCATCAGCGGCAAGTTCTTGGGTCACAATGGCCGCACCATAGCGATTGAGATGACTTGGATCGGAAAAGTCACCATGGCGATTGGGCCACACTTGGCCCCAATCTTTGAAGATCAGGTTGGAATCAGTGGCGATCGCTGTCAGCTTCTGGGTAAAGGTCACTTCGTGGGCCTGGCGAGTCTCGTCCAAATAATCTCCCGTCACGGGAAGATTAATCAACACCACGGGTACAGATTGGTTGGCGAGGTAATCCAGCAGACGATGAGTCGCCCGCAGTTGCTTTCCTCTGAGGGTAAACGAGGTATAGTCCGTATCATAGTTGCCAGACACCCTGGGGTGGGCAAGATAGTAGGTCTCGGGGTCAAATTGGCGATCGAGCGGCAAGAAGCCCTCTGCGGTGATCGCCTCCTGGGGGCTCAATTCCAAAGCTTCCGCATCGGGCGAGAGTTCGAGGCGCATCTTGGGTAAGGTGGCGGTGCCGAGGTGCGATCGCAGCCAATCGTGTAAGCGGAGGCGATCGCCATAGCTAAAGGACAATTGCTGAAGCGTTTGCGCCGTGGCCTGATTCAGGGTTTGGTAGGGCCGTTGAATGCTGTGGTGGAGTTGGCTAAAGTTGAGGGGCGTAGGGTCATCGCGAAGAAGGGGCTCGCGGCGATTCAGAGCGGCTTGATGAAAGGCACCCGCTTCAAGCTGAGCATAGCCTGCAGAGGACTGAATCGCTTCAAAGGTGCGATCGGGGCGGCCGCTATTAAAGGCCCGAGCCCCGTCGGCCCAGAGGATGAGCTTCGGCAACTGCTCCGGGGTCAAAATCCGCCGCAATAGGAGTTCCACCACCTGAGCCGTGGCCCCATTGACACCAAAGTTAAACACTTGCACGGGCTGTCCACCCAATTGCTGGGCGGCAAGCTGAGCTTGCAACAGTTGGGGATCAATACCACGCATCGCCCGAGAACTGCCGACAATTAAAATATCGGGAACCACCCCGGTTTGCCGGATTCGTTCTTGGTAGAGGGCGAGCTTTTCGTCGAGGAGGCGGTTGTTAAAGGTGGGATTGGGCGTCCGGGCGGCCGCCAAAATGGCGGCACCTGCCCCTGACCCCTTAGCAGGGGTTTCGGGTAACTCCATCTCCAGCGACAGGGGTGTTGTGGCCACAGCGGGGACGCGGGTTGCCAAGTAGCGACTCAATTGCCAGTCCACCAGACCCGTGCCCACCAGACCCACCAGACTCCAGGCGATCGCCGCCGGCCAACCCACCTGGCGATGCCAGCGAGAAAGGGCTGAGGGTTGCCAAGCCGAATCGGGATGGGGCAAGAAAATGCTAGTTAAACAAAAGGCCCGTTGCAGGAGCGCCCGTAACTTGGGCCAACGGGGGGCCGCCACCGGCTGGGTCGGCAGGCTGGGCACAACCAGTTCTACGGTCGGAGTCGCTGCTTCCCCCACAATATCAGGGGTCTCGGACTCACAATTCGCACCGTAGCTCCATAGGGGCGAAGATTGCCCGGCGCGTCGGCCATAGATACGCATCCCCGTAACACCGGGAATATCGAGATGTGCCAAATAGGTCTCCAGTTTGGGAACGACCAGGGTCTGGCGCGGACAGACCACTGCCTCGGTCATCACATGGAGCAGTGATCCCCGAAAACAGAGCTTGACCCGAATGCCGCCCGTGGCCAAAAAGCCTTCAATATCTGGGTTGAGGCAGCGTTGCAGCAAAAAGGTCAGGGCAGGGACATGCTGGCGACGGGCCAGTTCGCGACGGGTCAGTACAGTTTCACCCACCGGGTGAGTTAGGGGGAGCCAGTTCACCCAGGCGGGTTGGGTTTGGAGTTGAGCGAGTTCGGTAGCGCTAGGTGGGGTCTGGGGAAAGGTTTGCGTCCGGATGCCGTACAGGGCTGCTGCTGTAATGCCCTGGGGCAAGAGTTCACGCAGGCATTGACCCACCGTGTGTAGGGTCGCTTGGGTGGGGGGAATCAGCGGTGCGGCGGGGTGGTCGGGCAGGGGACGGCAGAAGATGTGGAGGGTCTGCGCCTCGCTGATCACACGGGTGTCAAGGTGATGGATTGCCAGCTTTTGGTTGAGGAGCCGGGCGATCGCCGCCTCATCCCCCCATTTAGCCCATTCCCAGAGCAACTCAGTGGGATGGGTGAGATCCACCTGGAGCATCCAGTCGGGACTGGTTTCGCCCTGGACTTGGGAGCGGATAATCGCTTCCTTGAAACCCTTGAGTTCAAGATCGCGCAGTTGCTGGGCGATCGGCTCAGCAATCAGGGACGCATCGGGGCTGTAATGGCAGCTACAGATGACCCAGAGCCGTTTGAGGTGGGTCGCTGGTGGCGGCGTCGCCTCTAGGGGCTCAACGTCTAGGGGTGTGGCATCTGGGGACTCGGTCTCCGGAAGTTTTTGTACCAACACTTTGACGCTGACGCCCAAATGGGAGAGCGATTCGCTGAGGTAGCGGGCGATCGCCTCTGGGGAACCCGTGCGGGCCAGGTGTTCATTGGAGAGCAGTGCGGTACTCAGCGCAGGATTCAGTTCGGCGGTGGGGGAGACGGTGGACAGGCTCAAGTTCAGATCCGCGAGGACAATCGATTCAATCCAGTCCGGACGCTGCTGGCCCAAATGCCGCCCGTAGAGAATCACCTTGTAGACCGGGTCGTCGGTGTTGCGGAAGAAGACCTGGAAGCTCTCGGTTTGTTTTTGCAGGGCCTGCTCAACCCGCTGTCGTACCGCCTCAGCCGTTGGCGGGCGAGAGCTCTCGAGTAAGACATGGAGATTATTGCCCCGCAACCGCAACCGCAACCGCACTCCCGGCAAGTCAATGGCTTGGTAGAGCCATTGGGACAGGGAGGGGGGATTCGGTTTAACGGGCTGTTGAACGTCCCACATAGTCTTGGGTTACGGGTTGACGAAGAGGCGGGTGAAACCCAGGTCTGTCGGAGGGACAGTTCGCAGTTCGCAGTTCGCAGTTCGCAGTTCGCAATGGTTTTAGGGACGGGTGTATTGTATTACCGTTATCAATGACTGAAGCTGCACTCTACAGGATCTGGAACAATCGCCACGGCTTCTTCTTGGGTATTGTAACGGTTACGGTCGCTGGATTTGAGGTATTTTCCCATAAACTGTGGCGGAAGAACCAGGGTATTATTGGTATCCTGTCCCAGGTGCTGCTCCATTTCCCTTCATTACTCTATGACAACCCAGCATTACTGTATTACTCTCCTGCCCGGTGATGGCATTGGCCCGGAAATTATGGCCGTGACCGTGGCGGTGCTCCAGGCGATCGCCCCGGCCTATAATTTACACTTTGACTTTACAGAATCTCTCATTGGCGGAGCAGCGATTGACCAGACCGGCAAACCCCTGCCCGACGAGACCCTAGCGGCCTGTCAGCAGAGCGATGCGGTACTCCTGGCGGCGATCGGCGGCTACAAATGGGACAAACTGCCCCGTCACCAGCGCCCCGAGACGGGTCTGTTGGGGATCCGGGCCGGGCTTGAACTCTTTGCTAACCTGCGACCCGCCACCATCCTGCCCCAACTGGTGGATGCCTCGACCCTCAAGCGTGAGGTGGTGACAGGGGTGGATATTATGGTGGTGCGGGAGCTGACCGGCGGCATCTATTTTGGCCAGCCCAAGGGGGTTTTTAGTAGCGAAACGGGGGAAAAACGAGGGGTCAACACCATGGCCTACACGATTTCTGAGATTGATCGCATTTTAAAAGTGGGCTTTGAAACCGCCCAGAAGCGGCGCGGCCAACTCTGTTCGGTAGACAAGGCCAATGTCTTGGATGTGTCACAACTCTGGCGCGATCGCGCGATCGCCCTGAGCGCTGACTATGCCAACGTAGAGCTGAGTCATCTCTACGTCGATAACGCCGCCATGCAACTGGTACGAGCCCCCAAGCAGTTTGACACAATCGTCACCGGCAATATGTTTGGCGATATCCTCTCCGATGCCGCCGCCATGCTCACGGGCAGTATCGGTATGCTGCCCTCCGCCAGCTTAGGCGCACCGGGCAAACCGGGTCTGTTTGAGCCGGTGCATGGTTCTGCCCCGGATATTGCGGGTCAAGATAAAGCCAACCCGCTGGCCCAGGTGCTGAGTGCGGCGATGATGCTCCGCTATGCCCTCAACCAGCCCGCTGCTGCCACGACGCTGGAAACTGCCGTTACCACGGTGCTGGATCAGGGCTATCGCACGGGAGATATTATGTCCGAGGGCATGAAGGCCGTGGGCTGTAAGGGCATGGGTGAAGCGCTGTTGGCGGTGTTGGCGGGGTAGAGCCTAGAGTTCAGAGTTCAGATCAATCCAACGGTAGGGGCTGGGTTTCCCTGCCCGGCGTTAGTTCAATACATCTTGCAACCCACGGTTCAAGGTTTGGCTTGTCCCCTGATGGGTTGGGCGCGGAAACCGCGCCCCTACAAGAAATCGAAAATTTTCTCCGTTTTAGCTATGTCACGGCATTAGAGCGCGTTACGACTCTAAATCACGGGTGCGATCGCCGTTGACCGTGTGCAAAGCGCGATCGCCTTGGGCAGTGCACTGGGCGCGATCGCCCCGCCATTGACCATGCAAACTCACCCCATAGGGCACACAATAGGTCAAAGCCGCCGAAAGCCAACGGCCAAAGGTCATTTGACCCGTCACCAAAGCATGACCATGATTAATCACAAACAGCACTGAACCCACACAGAGGGCCACCCGGAGCGCCGTTGGACGGTAACGGGGATTGGTTACTGTTGTGAAAACGTGGCGAAGCATGGAGTCATCTTTTCCCGGTTTTGCCCCTTAATCATCCCATGTCGCTTCCACTCAGCGAATGGGGTGCTAGAAGTTGCGCAAAAATCAGTCAAAGCCTTGATATCTCGTCGCCAATGAGGGGTGAGCGGAGTCGAACCCCGGTTGTCCTGGGTATTATCATTTCCGCTTGAGGCCCAGCGCCGTCACCCCTAGTCCCAACAGAGCAAGGCTAGAGAGGGGTTCGGGCACAGAAACAGACCCCTCGCTTGAAGGCAAACCCCCATCGTTGCGGATATCAGCCAGAGCTTGGGCCAAGCCATCAACCAGCTTAGAGGGTTGGTAGAGCTGTCCGCCGGTTTGCTGAGAAATGGGCAAGAGGGCATCAACAGCGGAGGAATGACCACCGAGAACAACACTGTAAATCGAGATGGGGTTGCGCTCGAATTGCTGCTCTTCATCGAAGGCGATCGGGAACTCTTCGCCCGCAAGCAACAGATCATAAGTAGAACCACCCAGATCAAGGGGCGCTGAGACCCCACCATTGGCAACAAAGGGGGAGTTTTGAGAGGCATCAATCACAGATTGAGCCGTAAAACCTGTAAACGGTTCAGGATCTTGGGGGGGTGCGTCGGTCATAAGGATAATGGTTTTCTTGGCATCTTCGCGCCAGTCCCCAATGCCTTGTCCGTCAATGGTGTTGACTAACGCCGTGTAGGCGGATTCCGGAAAATCACCGCCCCCATCAACAGCTAAGCTATCAATCGCATTGTTAATGGCATTGATATCACTCGAAAAACCCAAACGTGGCTGATAGGTGAAGTCTCCCGGATCGCCGTAGGGGGAGGTCGGGAAGTCACGGTATTCTGCTACTGAAACTCGGGTTCCGGGTCGGTCTTCAAGTAACTCACCGACGAGTTCCAGGGCTTTTTCCTTCACACCCTCAATTGCACTTCCCATGCTGCCAGTTGTATCAAATAGCAGCGAAATATCGAGCAGGGGCAACGTTACTGTATTTTCCCAGCCCCACCGAATTCCTTCATAGAGAGTGACGGTTTTAGGAGCAGTGAGTTCTGCAAGATAAGTTTCTGCGATCCAATCATGGGGATCTGTGACATTAGGACGTGTTGGATAATCAAGAAAACTACTCTCCGTAGCTTGACCATATGTATCGTAGAAGGGATTATAATCTGGAGACTTAGGATTGAGTTGAGTTCCAACAACATCAATCTTGTCCTCTGAAGTACCATGGGGCGAAAGTATAGGAGGTGAAAAGATTGTAGGTTTACTAACTGCATGATTGGAAGTAACTCGCTGAATCCAATGTAAATCTCGATTACTCGGATCTGGAGCACCTGAACCGACAGCGTAGCTAAAAATCATCTGTGCTCCCACAACGGGGCCTTGTGGACCCGGAGCAACAGCATCATAGTAGTAGATGTCATAAAAGATGCCAGTCGATGCACTAAGTGGTGCAGTACTGAATGTCCAATCGGGATAAGAGCTGCTGAGTAGGTTTAAGAATCCAGTCGAGCTGCTTGGGTCAATCGTAGTGATATTCTGTAACGTGACATCAACCACTGTGCCATCCGGTAAAGTACTTGACTCCTGCATGTCAAACACCCCTATTTGAGAGGGTATAAACCTGATGTTCGCAGCCTTACTCTGATGTCCGTAAACACAGAGTGCTAGAGTTGTAGCAATAACTGAGGTTAGTTTGTAATCCACGTGTAATGAGCCTAGCACTTCGAAACCTCCTTTAGGAAAAAGTTAAAAATCAAGGGTTGATTAGTGAAAAGGGAACAGAATTTGTGATCACTTTGCCTCGCCATAGATCACTAAAAGGCTCTGAAGATTGAGTGTCTGGCATAAAACAAAATGGTATGGGTACACTACTGTCATAGTAAAACTGAGCAAAATATTCTCCTACTGTCAAGTGTTCTAGATTCACCCAGCTAGATTCGTGCATTCGTAAATTCTCTCCATCCCAAAAAACTGCTGCCTGAACCCATAGGGTTTGGGTTTCACCAGCTTGAAGGACAAAGGGACATTCCTCGCCCATGACTATCGGGCGATCTGAGCCTATTCCTTGAGAAATCCTTACACTATCTGATTGGAAAATTTGTAGAGAAATATTGGGATAAACCATCAGCCCAAACCGAATAACCTCTTCAGTATTATTTGTGAGCTGAAGACCAAATCGAACAGGGGTTGATTGGTCAGTGCCCGGTTCAGGGATTTGTAGCACCGGATTATCAATTACCGTTTGGAAACTGACGCCATTCACCGGAGAGGGTGAATAGTCTGATGATTCACTGGATAGTTCATCGTCAGCACTAGCTTCTGAAGCCGGATTAATTTCACTAGCTAGTGTAGTAGAAACAGGCGCAAGTAAACTGTTTATAGAAATCCCTATCCCAATTGTAATTGCAATTGAACCCAAGAAAAAATGAGTCGATTTAGTTAAGCCCATCTTGTAGCGATGCACACGTAATAAACCTAACATTTTTGAACTTCCTCCAAGGAAAAGTCAAGGACTAAAAAGTAAAAAAGAGATAGGAGCTGCACTAACCTGACCTGTCCATAAATCATCAAGAATCTCCAAAGGATAAGTTCCTGATTTTATGCAAAATGGTGCTCCTCCAAAACCGTTATAGTGAAATTGAGCAGTGTAGTCTCCTGCTTTAAGATTTTCCAACTCTAACCATGGCCACCTCTGCATTCGCAAATTTTCCTTATCCCAGAACAGTGATGCCTGAACCCATATAATTCGAGTCTCACCAGCCTGAATAACAAAAGGACATTCCTCAGTTAAAGGAATAACGCCCTCTGAAGAGAGTGATTGAGAAATACTTACACCATCTGATTGGAAAATTTGTAGGAAAAGGCGATGATAGGGAATTAGCCCAAACCGAACCACTGCTTCAGTATTATTCGTAAGCTGAAGACCAAATCGAACAGGGGTTGATTGTTCAGAGCCCGGTTCAGGGATTTGCAGTACCGGATTGTCAATTACTGTCTGGAAGCTGACGCCATTCACCGTAGAGGGTGAATAGTCTGATGATTCGCTGGATAATTCATCATTAGCACGAGCCTCAGAAGTCGGATTGACTTCACTGGCCAGTGCATTAAAACTATGTGCAAGCAAGTTGCTCATAGAGAATCCTATCCAAATTGCGATTACGCCCAAGAAAATACGAATTGAGTCTTCCATCTGACCCTCCAAAAACCATGTAGATACGCCAAGCTAAAATTATCCCCGTGCCTAAAACCAAGGCAAGAGATTGGCATTGCATATTTTGACGCAAAATCACCAAAAGAAATAGATATAGAACCGAAACAGCGTGCATCTACTGCTTGATACCAATTCTCGCCATGCCGACGACACAATCGTCAGACTCAAACGCCCATGCCACGATTTGGTCTGAGGTGCGATCGCGCAGCGTCCCCAGCGAGGAAACTGCGTTCGAGTAGCGTCTCCTCTAGAGAAACTGCGAATTGGTAGGAAACCTGAGTTCTGGATAAGCAAACAGCACGAAAGCTTATGAAAATCAGCGACGTCAACAATACTGGCTCCGATATTGCCGGAGTCTGAGGGGGCAATTTCCCCCTCAGCGGGAGGTGTCGGGGGGCGGGTTCCCTGACAACCAGGTTTGAAAACGAGACTTCAAGGCTTTGAGGAAGGCGATCGCTGCGCTTATCTAGAACTCAGGTTGATTAAGATCATCACTCGCTCGGAGCCAGGAGATCCACAGATTCATCACTGTCCTTAGATGCAAATTGGATCGTGGAATAGTCCCAAACGCCAGCACTTTTTTGGCCCACCACATAAACAGTTCCCGCACCCTCTGGTCCCTTAACTGGAAAGGCGATATCCGCAGCACCGGAGGGCCCATTGACCTCCACGGAACCCGAGAGCCAAAACCCGGCCTGAACAGGTTCGCCAATGATGTCTGCGACGGCCTCACTCTCTTGTACGGCATCTAAACCTGTTTTGTAGGCATCTGAGGATTTGAGCAGTGAAAAGACAGCAAAAAACAGGGCACCACACCCTCCGATCGAGGTGATCAAGAGTAATAAACAGCCACCCACAATATTTCGGGGCGTTAACCATTTTTTCAAGCTCATCATCTTGCAATGCCTTGAGGCTTAAGTGAGGTGGATAGAGATCCTGATGGGGTAGACCATGCACACCCCATGAACGTTTGCTCGATGTTCTAGCTGCGCCAGCTGGTGATCATGCCGCCCCGTTCGGGCACCACGGCTACCACCGATTGCTGGGTTGCATCCGTCAAGATATTAGGTGGGGTATCGGCGTTGCTCAATCATGTAAGTTATCGTCGCTGCATCCTCCAATCGCTCCCTGGCTTTAGGGTCTCACGAAATTGGCCCGATGCTGAATCGTTGGGCATTGCATATTTTGGCGCAAAATCACCAGAAGAAATAAATATAGAACCGAAACGGTGTGCTTCTACATGATCGAGACTTTTACTCTCCGTCCTCTTCCTCACTTTGAGGTGCAATTTCATGTTTCACTTCTCAAAACCCCAAATCACCCTCTTTCCCGAAGCGATCGCCGGTACGATTGCCTGTGTAGACCCCACCCTGCGGGTCTGGTGTGAAGGCACAAGCTGGCAGGGCAAGTTGTACTCAGCCAGTCAAGCCTTGAGCCAGGCGCTGCCCCGACCCGGACAACTCTGTCGGGTCATCGGTCGTCAGGGGATTACATTGCTGGTGCAACTTGAGTTTGAGCCCTTGCCCTAAGCCGGAGCGCTAGGGCAAATCAGACAATTCTCAGAAACGGCTGTAGGCGTCGCTACAGCCTGGGAAAATTCCTTGCCCTGCGATCCGTCCGATGGGATGATAGGACTGAATTCGGGGGGCGCTCCCGATGTTGCATTGTGCTACCTAAAGCAGTAATTGCATAGAAAACTTTAGTTCCTCATCAATCTTAAACGTAAGAAAATATGGTCGTTGCTAGCCAATCCCTCGAACAAGTCTGCATTAACTCCATTCGCTTCCTAGCGATCGATGCGGTTCAGAAAGCGAAGTCAGGTCACCCTGGTTTGCCGATGGGAGCCGCTCCCATGGCCTTTGTCCTGTGGGATCGCTTTATGCGGTACAACCCCAAAAATCCCCAATGGTTCAACCGCGATCGCTTCGTGCTCTCTGCCGGTCATGGCTGCATGCTGCAATATGCCATGCTGCACCTCACCGGCTACGACAGCGTCACAATGGATGATATTAAGCAGTTCCGCCAATGGGAGTCCAAAACCCCCGGTCACCCCGAAAACTTTATGACGGCGGGGGTAGAAGTGACCACTGGACCCTTGGGTCAAGGGATTTGTAATGCGGTGGGATTGGCTGCTGCCGAAGCCTATATGGGGGCCAAGTTCAACAAGCCCGATGCCAAGATTGTCGATCATTACACCTATGTGATTTTGGGCGATGGCTGCAACATGGAAGGGGTTTCCGGTGAAGCCTGCTCCCTGGCTGGTCACTGGGGCCTTGGAAAGTTAATTGCCCTCTACGACGACAACCATATTTCCATTGATGGCGACACTGCCATTTCCTTCACCGAGGATGTGAGCAAGCGCTTTGAAGCCTACGGCTGGCACACGATTCACGTCGAAAATGGAAATACCGACCTGGATGCGATCGCCGCCGCGATCGAAGCAGCCAAGAAGGTCACCGACAAGCCGACGATGATCAAAGTCACCACCACGATCGGCTACGGCTCCCCCAACAAAGCCGGAACCGCTGGGGTTCACGGTGCAGCCCTGGGGGATGATGAAGTGACCCTCACCCGCAAGGAACTCGGCTGGGAATACGATCCCTTTGTCGTTCCCGACGATGCCCTGGCTCACTTCCGCAAAGCCGTCGAGCGCGGTGCGAGCTACCAAGCCGAATGGGAAGAAGTCTTTGCTCAATACAAAACCAAGTACGCGGCCGACGCGGCTGAATTCGAGCGCTTCATCAGTGGTGCCCTTCCCGAAGGTTGGGATGCGGATCTGCCCATGCCCGGCCCAGACGTCAAAGGCGTGGCGACCCGGAAGCATTCTCAAGTGGCATTGAATGCGATCGCCCCCAAGCTCCCCGAACTGATCGGGGGTTCCGCCGACTTGACCCATTCCAACCTCACCGAACTCAAATGCTCCGGTGACTTCCAGAAGGCCGACTACAACAACCGCAACCTCCGCTTCGGCGTCCGGGAGCATGGCATGGCGGCGATCTGCAACGGCATTTCTCTGCACAACTCTGGTTTGATCCCCTACTGCGCCACCTTCTTGGTCTTCGCCGACTACATGCGCGGTGCCATGCGTCTCTCGGCCCTTGCCGAAGCCGGTGTGATTTACGTTCTCACCCACGACTCGATCGCCCTCGGTGAAGATGGCCCCACCCACCAGCCCGTTGAGACCGTTGCCTCCCTGCGCGTGATCCCCAACCTCTTGGTGATTCGCCCCGCCGATGGCAAGGAAGCCGCCGGGGCATATCAAGTGGCCGTCACCAACGCCAAGCGCTCCGGTGCGCCCAACCGCTCTTCTGTGCTCGCCTTCACCCGCCAAGGTTTGCCGAACCTCGAAGGCAGTAGCGCTGAGGGTGTGGCCAAAGGGGCCTACATCGTGGTGGACTGCGGCTGCAATGAGCCGGATCTCATCCTCATCGGCACCGGCTCTGAAGTGAGCCTCTGTGTGGATGCCGCCAAGGAAATCGCTGCAACTGGCAAGAAAGTGCGCGTGGTTTCCATGCCCTGTTGGGAACTCTTTGCGGAGCAAGATGCGGCCTATCACGAGTCGGTTTTGCCCAAGGCAGCAACCAAGCGTGTGGCGGTCGAAGCCGGTACCCCCTTTGGTTGGGAGCGCTATGTGGGTTCTGAGGGTGCAATCATTGGCACCCCCACCTTCGGTGCGTCGGCACCGGGCGGCACGATCATGAAAGAATATGGTTTTACCGTTGAGAATGTGGTTGCTAAAGCGAAAGAAGTGATGGGTTAATTCACTCGCCGCAATCCGGTTTGATTTTTGAAAAAAGGCGCATTCTACAGAATGCGCCTTTTTTCTTGCGATATGATGTAATAGACAAGTCAGTCATCTGAACCAACATGACCACCTTTCTATTCTGGAACCTAAACCGGAAGCCCCTTGAGAAGGAAGTGGCAACGTTGTGTCATGAAAAAGACGTTGATGTGCTTATTCTGGCAGAATTATTGCAAGGAAAGCCGAAGAAGCCGAAAGAAACAATTGAGCAAGCAGAGCATAGAATACTTCAAGCCCTCAATATCCATGCTTCGACACAGTACGTTGCTCAGTTTAATATCGTAGCCAAGAAAACTTATTTCTTTTATAGAGAATCAATTCAAGATTTTAAGAGAATTGAAGATTACGGTCGTTTTTCATTCCGTGAGATTCACCCCTCATCTGGAGATTCAATTTTAGTTGTAGCTGTTCATCTAGAGAGTAAATATCCCAGTAACAACAGCTCCAATCAGTATTATTCTGTGAGAAATATAATTCCTGAAATTAATCAAGCCGAGAAAAAACAAGGTCACTGTCGAACCCTTGTCATTGGCGATTTTAATATGCATCCTTTTGAGGAAGGAATGGTTAATGCAGATGCCTTTCATGCCATCATGGATCGCCGCGTGTTGCAGCGCCCTAAAGCCTTTCGTGCTCGTACCGTTTCGGGTAAAGACTATCCTCTGTTCTACAATCCGATGTGGAGTAAGTTAGGGGATTTTAATCAGGAACCTCCCGGAACCTACTATTGGGATCAATCTAAAAATGATCAGTTTTTTTGGAATGCGTTTGATCAAGCGATTATTCGTCAGGATTTGCTCCATTACTTTGTCGAAGATGAGTTTCAGGTGATATCTGAGATTTCAGGAACATCTTTATTGCAAGAGGAGTTACCGGGTATCGACAGCAATCAGTTCTCAGACCATCTCCCTATCTTGATCACCTTGAAACCCAGATCTTAGTTTTTGCCAGGAGGACGACACAATGACAGAGAAAAAGAATCTTTGGGGCACGCTGCCGAATGGCGAGCTAGACCAACCCACGCCCAAAAGTATCCTAAAAGATCAGGCTAAATTTCTGACGGAAATGACGAATGGTTCACTGGTAGGAGAGGTTGGTAAAATTACCCATGCTTATCAGGGCAGTCTACAGTTGGTTTCGCAACAACCGAGTCCAGTGATTGTGGATTCTCTTAAGATCAAAGTTCCTGCCCTTGATGACTACATTTATGGTGTGGCGCAGATCGAGTATAAGTTACCGACAACCTATCCAGTTACCTTGACCAATTTGGCTGATCCTGATGAGGAGGCTAAGCAATATCTGACACTTGAGGAGTTTGAAGCGGGTTTGGAAGCGGTGCTCACCTCTGAGCAGGTGCGGAATATCATTCGGATTTTGCTAGAGCAGGCAGAGGCTTGATTGGCACTTCTAGCCCTTGCCAAGAATCAAGATTACTCTCGTGGGGCTAATTCAGATTTTCCCTGTGGATAGTACGAACCCTAAGACTGTGCAAATAAATTAAATTTATGGTTCTTAACCGATAAAGCAGTTTAGCTCGATTCTGATCCCACATTTTCATAAAAACAAACATACGTTTCCGTATTCAATGTCTACACTAATAGAAAGTCATTAAATGACCTAGTCAAGATCTTCAGTCACACCTTCTAAGAAGGCAATTGCACCTTTACCCCAAACACTATTTTCAACAAAGTATTCACCTATTTTCAAACCTGCATTTTTGCTCCCTTGCCAAAGACGCTTAAGGTCAAGAAAATTCTGCCAATGTGAATTAGAACTCAATTGAGCCTCTGCATCTATCGTTCGCATAGCTTCTTGAGGAGTATCAATATTAGGGTGTTGCTCTTTTAACTTATCAATAAAATACTTGAAATTAGTCAACAAAACCTCAAGATTTTGTTCTGAGTTTATATTATGAATTTCGATATTCTCAGCTTGATTTCCACTATTGGGAGAAGAAATATTAATTGGAGCATGGAATGTTCCAGATAAGTCAATCTTGGGTTGATCTGTCATTTTTCTTTTGCTGTTCTGTTCAGATTGAGGATTTTGATATGAATTTAGTTTTTCTTTCTGATTGATTTCATCTATAAGATATTTATCAGGAGTATCAAGTATGTTGAGAATAGAAGATTCAACTACTCCTTTTTTGCAATAAAATGCCAATTCACTATCTGCGTTGCTAATCACAGAAAACAATGAATTGTCAGTCGCTTGAGACCAATGATCCAAGATTAATTGGTGCTGAGGATGAATTTCAGTAGGATCTAAATTTCGCCAATCAAGAAAGTCTGTATCAATGATTTTTTGACGTACTTCATCAGGCATATCTACCTCTGCATCTTTGATCGGTTTAACATTAGCAATCTCTGTTTTACATTCAAAGAACATTGCATAGTATTGGTGACCAACTTGCGCTGAGGTATTAACGCCAAGACAAATAGGACGACCAATACGAACCTTCATATTAGAAGATGATTCTTTTTCTATACAACGATAAAGAGTTAGGAAAAGTGATTCCCCTTTTTGACGAATTCTAGTTGGAAGTTCCCATCGGAGCATACCACGCCGCTTTATTCTAACGAGAAATACTTTACCATCAGAGTCTGTGATAATTGCTCCAGCACCCAACCTAGTGATCATTCTCTTAAACCTTCAGCTCTTGTAGTATAGTTTTGAATCAACATCATAGATTACAGAGTCTTGATCTGCATCAGCAACAAGTATTTCCATACATTGGGATCTACGGCAGTAGGCTTCCAGCAACTTTCGGTGAAGTGGATGCATTCGCTCAATGGGAATCTGTTTCCAGTTTACAAAGCCACTCGCAACAATATTCTCATGGGCAGCTGGTACTTGTTCTTCACATAGTCGTTTTAACTCATCAAAATCATAACTATTGAGATCAACTTGATCGTATTGCTCAACACCATATTTTATGTGAGATTTACCATGAGAAAAAGCATCTGTAGAAACGACCAGGAAATTATTGGCAGAAGTGCCATCTATCAGTTCTCCTCGAAAGAACATTCCCATCCAACCTTTATTGAGCTGGCGTGAATAGTGCCAGCAAACTGCAACGGCTTCACCAATTTCAATGTCTTTTCCTGTCTCCTCTTTGGTCTCGCGTCTAGCAGTCTCCTCAAGAGACTCTTCTCCTTTTGCTACACCTGCTGGTAGTTCCCATCGGAGCATTCCACGTTTCAAGTTCAAGGTCATTAATACTTCATTCTCTTCATTAAGTACCAACACTCCACCACCTGGGACTGGTTCAATTGGGTTTGTGGAATCTAAGATAATATCTTGCGGTAAGCACGGCTCTCTAACATTTTTTTGGTCTCGCTCATAATTCACTTGCTCTAGCCAGTTCACAAGCGCTAGTCGAATATTGTGTAGTAAGGTAATTTCAAATGCAGAACCAACATTAAAATATTCCATTGTTGTTCTCATGCTCTCTGATAAAATCTCCATGGATTTCGAAGCAGCTCGGTACTGTCCTGATGAATTTTTGAGAATTTCCTTGCAGTCATTAATCACATCAAGATTAGCTGTATCTTGCCACAACATTTCGATCTTTCCACGCAATTCCGGCTTTTCTTCAAGAGCATAAAGCCATGGTAGGGTCAGTAATCCATTACAGATATCTTCATGTACATCTAAGATTTCATCATTTAGCTGCCGCACTGTCCGCAACGCTATCGTTGATTCTATAAATCGTTCTGATAGATCCCTATCTGCTAAAGCATGTGCCCAAATTGGTAATATACCAAAAAAGATAGAAGATCTCAAACGGCTATTGGGTGACAGATATTCACAAATAGAATCCAATAGAAATTGGGGTATTTTTTTATTGGAACGACCATCATGCTCTGTTAGCATCCTGTCGTACATTTCACAAGTCAAGTCCAGAAAAGTATCTTCAATAGCATTTTCGCAGGGAAGCTTCATATGACGAAGACCTCGTAATGCTTTTATATAAGCGAGAACACAAAAAACAACGTCAGGCTTAGATGCTTCCACTGCTTTATTGTCCAAAAGCTGATCAATGACCATTGATGGTATTGCTTGACCTAAGCAGTATAAAGATGCAAGTTCAATAAGTATTTCATGGGTAACACCTAAGGTAGTACCATAAACAAGAAATGGTAAAGTCTGCTTCCATATCGTTTTCCATGAGAATTTGCGTTCCCATAATTTCCTGAATACAATATTTTCTCTTTTGAAGAAGAAACCATTCACCGGATTTACCCGTGAGTGAATGGCAAGCCATAAGTCGATATAACGGTGCTCGAAATACTGGTAGTAGTATTTGTCATAATCAATAGGATTACTAAATATGAGACTTGGCTTTAACCCATGCGGTCGTCCAGCCGAATCCCATGCAGAATCACAGTATTCTATCCAGTCATTAATGTTGGTACTATTCTTCACAGTTGTAGGGTGGACACTGCCCACCAGAAGCCCAGATTGCATAAGGAGACGAGGATTTTCTGGAGGACGATCGCTCCCCCCAAACTCCTAAAACCCAAACCGTGATCGCCCTTAATCCATCATCATCGTACTGGTCGAATCAATAAAACGAATCACCTAGCTCGCCGACGAATCAAACGCAACCCCTTCCAAGTCAACATTGGCAATCACTTCAAACGTCTCATTAGGCAATGAATGCTCCTATGGTAAGCGCAGGAGTGGGATGGGGCAGAAATTGAAATGTCTTGTAACACGATTGTCCCTTTCATCTCATCCCAGTGATCTCAGGAAACCTCACCTGCTTTAAAATGCGTAATTTTCGGGCTACGGTAGGAACAATCCTCCCTGGTTGCCCTAGACCCAGTGAGGGAGGGTTTGAAACCCTCCCCTACCCTGAGACAGAATTAATTAACTGAAAATCTATAAAACAATGCGCCAACTCCCCCGCAAAATAACGCTCTGGCTTGCCGCTGCCTTAGCTGTGGCGATCGCCTGCCCCGCCCACAGCAAAACAACAACAATCGCTCCTCAACAAACCCCTCTTCTCGCCCAAACCCCAACTACAACAGAGCCTGAACTCACCCCAAAAATCATCGAGCTGCGGCAAAGGGCATTTCGCCTCGAAAACCAAGGCGATTTGTGGGGGGCGATCGCCACATACGAACAAATATTGGAACTCGCTCCCCAAGACTTTCGTGCCATGAATGTCATTGCCAGTTTGTATGGCCAGCTCGGTCAGTTTGAGCAAGAAGTAGTTTGGGCCGAGCGAGCGATCGCCACCAACCCCGAATTCAGCTATGCCTACATCAACTATGGTAATGGTCTCGTCAGGCTCGGTCGAATTGAGGAAGCCCAAGCTGCCTTTGAAACAGCAGCACAACTCGCTCCAGACGATCCCCTCGGGGCGTATAGTCTCGGTGTGCTGTTTGAGAATCAGGGAGACTTCCTGAGCGCGATCGAATTTTACACAATTGCGGTGGGAATTGATCCGAACTTTGAAGATGGCTACTTCAACTTAGCGGCGATGTATGCCAACTTGGGTGAATTTGAGGCAGCTCTGGCGGCGTTAGAAAAAGTGCTGGAACTGAATCCCAATGCAGAGGATGCCAAAGCAATGCGGGCTGCCATTGAGGCAGAGCTGAATCGTCAACAGCAACGCTATACCAGAATTATTGTGAGACCCTCTAGAACCAGTCTGAAGGATTTTGTCGAGACTCTTCGTAAACGAGCATTGCCCAGACGATCGCAGTGGTAATGGGTGAAAGAACGGTTAGTACTCGTAAGTCAAATAAATCAGAGAGTTCAAACATTTGTTTTACCTTGATCGATAGTCTAAATTTCTCGATGACACCAGATTAACCAGCGCCAACTTTATGGTTGTTGTAGAAATGACGACGAACTAAGGTATTGAAAAAGTAGCTAGGAAATTAAGTATTTCTCTCTTCCTAACATTCAGGATCACTAAAACTCAGCGTATTTTCTGGAGCTATGAAGAATATTGATGGGTGCATCCCAGTTACGCAAGCCCTCACCCTAAATCCCTCTCCCAAGCTGGGAGAGGGACTTTGAATCCGGTGGGAGCATTCCAGTTACGCGACCCCTCACCTTAATCCTCTCCCCAGGGAGAGGAAACACCCCCTTCTCCCCAGGGAGAAGGACTGGGGATGAGGGGAAGGGAGATTGCTTGAAGGTAGTACTGAGATGGCATTGGCAAAAGTGGGATGCTCCCAATCCGGCTCCTCTTATCCCTTTTTGGGAAAAGGGACTGGGGGATGAAGGCGATGCAGTCTGGATGTGCCAAAGTGGGATGCTCCCATATTAATTGCTCTCGTTTTTCCTTCAAAAGGGTAGAACGACCTCACATTCTAGAGCGAGAAATAAACTCATCTAGTTGCTACCTAGCAACCCACTCAACAGCATTGGGCGGTTAATGTTAAAGGTTGCGTGAGGCAGGGAAACCAGTCCCCACAGAAGATCGGGGATTTTCTCAGGCAAACGTACAAGTAGGCTTACTTTGGAAAGAGAGAAGTGTAATTCCCAAAATTAAGAGAAATGCGATAACATTCCTCACTATTTGACGATGCCCTAACAGGCTCAGCTTACCGTAATCAGCCTTTACTTAGCGGCCGAAAAAGCTACGGATTTCATCAATGGTTGGTTTACCGAAGTTGATGGCATTCCAAACAACAGAGAGAATCAGTGGAAGCAGAACCAACGAAACTCGAGTATCTTGACCGAATATTTGAAATTGGGTGGACACTTGCAAGTCTGTTGTGTTGAACTGCATTGCGCTAATCGCGCCGATAAACCAGACCGTGGGAACTCCCAAGGTGTGAATCGCTAACCAGCGAACCGTATAGATTGGATACCTTGGTTCTTGCCGATTAACTTGGTCTACTAAGTTAGTGGTCATTTTAAGAATCCTCCTATTAATCTACTCGTCTAATGATGGTGCTGATTTTTGAAGATCTTCCTGATAGAGATCAAGATCCTGCTTTGCTTGATATCGATCCATTAAGATCGGTGCTTCAATCCGATCGGCGGGGAAATATTCATTGGGTCGGGGTGTACCGAATGCATCATAAGCTAACCCTGTACTCACAAAGAGCCAGCCAGATATAAATACAGCTGGAAAATTCACAATGTGCAACAGCCAAAACTGTGGGTCAGTAACGATATCTCTTAAAGGGCGCTCGCCAGTTGAGCCTGACATGATTGTTCTCCTGATTTAAATACTTTTGCCAGTAAATTTCAAACCAATATCGGTTTCTAACGCCTTAGTTAGAGCGATGTAACCATTCAAACCCTGCAAGAACTTGCTTAAGTTTTTCTAGCAAAGTTTTTGTCAATACAGCACTTTAGGGCGCTCTCAATGGGATGCAGTCTTTATTCCTTCAACTGAAGATGACATTAGATCAATGCATAAGTATTTGCACTGAGGGCGGCAAGGGCTATGACCAAAATGATTACTGTGTGCACATAAAGTTAGAAGCTTTTGCAGCAACCACCGCGTCAGTCAAGCGAGAAACTAAAAATATTGCAAAATTTAGGACATAAGCTAGTTTGGTCTAAATAACATTTATTGTCAATAAGATCTGGGCTCAGTTGAACTTGCTGACAGATGTCAGGGATGCCGTAAATCGTCAGACGTCTTTCTAGGAAAGGGTTATGACGTCAAGGGCTAAGTTGAATGCCGACTGGTCTGTCTTAACATTTCTTTACTAAATAAAAATTATTCTCAATCAAGTCTAAGAACGTGTGTTCGCATAGGATGATGGGAACGCTTAGCTTGGTTGGGTTCTGTTCACAGAGGCGAAATGAAATATGGATTCGTTGGCCAGATCTACAAGCTGATGCGGGCGGGGGATACAGACGGTTTCCGGCAGCTGCTCAAAGCGCATCCCCAGTCTGCGCTCAATCAACCCGCCGATGGCTGTGTCGCCCCTGTCCTCATCAGTGCTGTCTTTGCCCGACGCGTGGACTACCTGGCAGAACTCCTCGACGCAGGCGCAGCTCCCAACCTCCGGGATACCAGCAGTCAAGGCTCTGCCCATAACCTCTGCGCCCTCCATGCTGCCCTCTGGTTTCAACGCACCGATATGGTGGATCTGCTCCGCGCTAGGGGCGCAACAGAAGACTTTGGCACAGCGGTCTTTGGCGGCAATGTGGACACTGTTAAGAGCGCCCTTGAGTAGGACGCCCGTCTCGCTGCTTCTGCCTATATTCGTCCGACCTTTACCCTGCTCCATGTTGCAGCCGAGCTGAGTCATCGGGGGCTCACCGAGCTCTTCCTAGACAATGGACTCGACCCCCAGCAAGCCGACGCCAATGGTCATGCGCCCTTGCGGTTCGCGGCTCGGAACACTCCTGCCATTGGTGTTCTGGAAGCGCTGGTCACAGCGGGAGCCAATGTCAACGCCGCAAGCAAGACGGGCATCATGGCGCTGACTGCCGCCTGTCGCAGCAACAAGAGCCTGGCATCGGTGCTGTGGTTGCTGGAGCAGGGAGCTGATCCAAATTTGGTGCCCAAAGACCACAGTAGCCCGCTCTTGAGAGCTGTGCGACTCAAGAATACAGCAATGGTTAAAGCGCTCTTCGCGGCAGGCGCAGATCCTGAGTTTGTGGGGAAGAAGGGGGAAACGGCAAGGGCGATCGCTCAGAAGAAGAGCACGATCGAGATTCTCCGCTTGCTGGCATAAGCGTGTTGACACCCATGCGTGTTATGTGACGGTGTGTTACTGCATCCCTGATTCAGTATTGTTAAATCCGTAAGTGATGTTTCATGGATCTCAATCGGCAAGATCTTAAAGAACGCGGATCAACCCCTGACTCATGGCTAAAATCCCCACAGTGAAGCCCCAATCTACGTCTCCTCAGCCGTTGTTTGGACAGATGAACTGGGTGCAATATTTGGCGGGAACGGCGATCGTGATTGTGACTATCGCCGCCTGCTATAGCTATGGCGTGATTCGACGAGTCACCTTAGAGAGCCTCAAGCAGAATGCTTTTCTAGAGGTACAAAATGGTGCCAATGAAATCGATCGCTGGCTGGCAACATTGAAGGCTCAAACGGAGGCGATCGCCAACACCCCAACGGTACAAACCTTAGACTGGTCAACGATAGAACCCTACTTCCTAGATGAGTTGAACCGGACGTACGACCCGTTTAAGCTCTCGTTGATTGGTAACGATGGCTATTTGGTTGCCAATACCTCAGCTGGCCGCAGTCGCAAAGATTTACGCCATCGCGCCTATCTCCAAGAAGTGATGCAGGGCAAGACCTTTGTCAGTAATGCCGTTGTCTCTCCCACCACGGGGGTTACACAAGTCTTGGTGTCAACCCCGATTTGGTCTCAAGCGCCGCCAACGGATAGTCCAGAAAATGCGCCAGATACGTTTAGTCGCAATCCCAGCATTTTAGGCGCTGTCAACAATGCAGTCACGATTGATCTGGTATCTGAGGTCGTTTCAGCGCTGGAGTATGGTGCTCAAAGTTATGCTTTTGTGCTGAACTCTGATGGCCGGGCAATGGTGCATCCAGATACCCAGCGGATGTCAACCCAAGAGGAACCGGCAGCGAGTTTACTCGATGATGCGAATGCAGATTTAGCAGCCATCGCGCAGCAAATGGTTGACCAGCAAGCAGGAATTGAGCTACGAACCGTCGATGGTCAAGCGCAATATATCGCCTATCTGCCGATGCAAGAAGCAAATTGGTCGATCGCCCTCATAATCCCCAAAGAAAATATCGAGCAGCAACTACAGCCTTTAGATCTGATTGCGTTTGCCCTCGGCACATTAGCCCTCAGTTTGGTGATTGTGTTCTGGCGAGTTCAAGCTGCTCGGCAGCGACGATTGCGTCAAAATCAAGCAGCGGCGATCGCCGCCAACCGCGAGCTAGAGAAACGGGTCCAGGAACGCACGCTTGAACTGGCTCAAGCGAAAGATCAGTTAGAAGTGCGGGTGCAGGAGCGCACCCGTGAGCTGGCTCAAGCGGTGAATGATCTCAAGCAAGCTCAGCTACAAATGGTGCAGTCAGAAAAGATGTCTGCTTTGGGTCAGCTCGTGGCCGGGGTCGCCCATGAAATCAATAATCCGGTTAGTTTTATTCACGGTAATCTCGAACCGGCTAAAGCCTATGTCCAAGATGTGTTGAGCTTATTGGGACAATATCAGCAATATTATCCCCAGCCTCATCCAGACATTCAAAGAATCATTGAAGAGATTGATTTGGAATTTTTACAAACCGACTTTGTTAAGCTCCTTCAGTCTATCCAGGTAGGAACCGATCGCATTCAAGCAATTGTTAATTCATTGCGAAACTTCTCTCGGTTGGATGAATCAACAGTGAAGGCAGTGGATATTCATGAAGGGTTAGATAGCACGCTCACAATTTTACAAACCCGTCTCCGGTCACAAGACTGGCGAGCTGAAATTCAAGTTATTAAAGAATATGGTGAGATCCCTTTGATTGAATGCTACGCCGGCCAACTCAACCAAGTCTTTATCAATATTCTCAGTAATAGCATTGATGCCCTCGAAGAGCAGACAGAGGCTGAACTCTCACGTTGTATTACGATTCGAACTGCAGCAGTAGCAGAGTCAGTGGTGATTAAAATTCAAGACAATGGTCCGGGGATGAATTCCACAACCCGCGATCGCCTTTTTGATCCCTTCTTTACGACTAAGCCAGTGGGTAAGGGCACGGGTCTAGGTCTCTCGATTAGCTACCAAATTATTACGGAAAAACACGGTGGTACATTGACCTGCAACTCTTTTTTAGGAGGTGGCGCATTGTTTACGATCAATCTGCCGATCGCCCTTCGTGTGGCGCAGGATTGAAGCTGAATTGAAAGATTGCTTCAGTGCGATTGTCTTTGGCATTGCAACACAGGCGTCTCGTCCACGAATGCTGCTGCAACCCGGCAACCCCCGTTGCAGTCAGATCAAATATTAGCTATCAACGACCCCCCTAAGTATACAAAAAGGAAGTCTCTATCAAAAAAGTACGTACTGGTATTCAGGGGATCTATCGTCTATAGTCACTACTGATTGACAACGATAAGGGGAATTGCAATGCGTAATCAATTGACGATCCAATAGTAAGACTTCCAAATCAGAACGCCACCCAACCCATCCGACAAACCCACCATGAAAGCCGTCGCCTACCAAACCCCTGGCCCCATCGATCGCCCAGATGCCCTGCAAGACATCACCCTGGAGGCCCCCAAAGCCGAGGGCCGCGATCTACTCGTCAAGATCAACGCTGTATCGGTAAACCCTGTAGACACCAAAGTTCGCAAGAAAATGTCGCCCGAAGGCAGCGAATGGCGTGTGCTGGGCTTTGATGCGGTGGGGGTTGTTGAGGCGGTGGGTGCCCAAGTGCAGCATTTTAAACCGGGCGATGCGGTGTTCTATGCGGGCTCCCTGGTGCGCCCCGGCACCAACAGCGAATATCATTTGGTCGATGAGCGCATTGTCGGTCGCAAACCGGCTAGCTTGAGTGATGCCGCTGCCGCTGCGCTGCCCCTCACGGCGATCACGGCTTGGGAAATGCTCTTCGATCGCCTGGAGGTAAACCGTCCCACCCCCGAAGGCGGCAACGTCATTTTGATTGTCGGCGGAGCAGGTGGCGTGGGCTCAATCACGATCCAGTTGCTGCGAGCGTTGACGGATCTCACCGTGATCGCCACCGCCTCACGTCCGGAGACCCAAGATTGGGTGCGTGACTGCGGTGCACATCACGTGATTGACCATCGCCAGCCGATGACTCCCCGGGTCGCAGCCTTGGGACTGGGTGCGCCGGGTTTTGTCTTCTCCACCACCCACACGGGCCATCATTTTGCAGATATTGTCGAACTGATTGCGCCCCAGGGTCGGTTTGGCTTAATTGATGATCCTGAGATGCTGGATGTTCGGGCGCTCAAAACCAAGGCAATATCGCTGCATTGGGAGTTGATGTTTACGCGATCGCTCTTCAACACCCCAGATCTGGCCCAGCAGGGCAAGCTGTTGAATGAGGTGGGGGCGCTGGTGGATGCAGGACGGATTCGTTCGACGGCGACGGAAGTTGCGGGCAAAATCGATGCGGCGACGTTGCGTAAGGTTCATGCCCAGATTGAGAGTGGTTCGGCACGGGGGAAGATTGTATTAGAAGGGTTTTGATGTCAAGTTGCAGTTGACAACAGTAGGGTGGGCAAATATTGAAAATCAATGCTTGGGCTTAAAGACCGCTAATTTTGCCCACCTTACTATTCACTCAGGAGAGGAAAAGAATACCCATTTTTCGTAGGGGCTGGTTTTCCCTGCCCTGCGTTAGTCCGATGTCTCCTGCAACCTATTAATTCAGCGGTAGGGTAGGCAAATATTAAAAATCCATACCTTGGTTTGAAGGCCGCTAATTCTGTCTACCTTACCATTACAGAGTATTGTTGCTAACTTCGTTAAGTTCCGATAGGGTCGAAACTCTATAATGTTTAGCTAGGTTGGGTTGAGCCCAGCGAAACCCAACCTACACCACTACACTTTTTTGGCTGTGCTATGGCATTACATAAACTCACATAAATAACGAATATTTACCTGCGAAACCCGATAGACAATACTCTCCTGATTCATCACATTTGCATCCCCCGGTTCCACCACCGTGCTGTCATAACCCGGCACCGGAAACGAGCGACTCCAGGTTTTGGGGCGATAGGACTTGCCCAGGGCAAAATCACAGAGCAACATAAACACCCGCTGTTCATTTTCCCCTGAGTCATACCAATAGTTGGTGGCATAGTTGAGGGACTTGGTGGATTGGAGCGAACCATAAATGCCATTGCCAAACATTCGCCCCGTGCAATGGGTCGCACTCGGCGGCGGGATGATCAATCCCTTGTGCAAAATGCTCAGCAAGTTCCCCGCCTTGGTGCCATGCCAATGGAGCTTCACATTGCCAATGTCTTTCGCCTTCTGCTTAAAGGCCGTCGCCATTGAAGGGATATTCACCTCATAAATCCGCCAGAGTTTGTACTGTGCCGCGTAATGGTGGGGGTTGAGCGTTGCAGCATAGAGATCACGAATCCAACGGAAGGTTTTGCGACCTGCGGGCGTGCTGCCGGGGACACGGCTAAGGGTACAGTGGAAGACGTTTTGCTTGGCATCTTGCGGTAAATTGACCACGACTGCCGCATCCAAGGCATCCAAGATATCATGTTGACGCTGGATTTCCTGAGCCGTTTGGAAGCGGCTGGCATCGAGTTTATGACCCAAGTCTTGGGGAATCAAGCGTAGATATTGGCTCACCAATTGCCGGAAACTGTCGCCATTTTTGCGGTGCGTACAGGCGATGCGCCAGAGGTAGTCACGGGCTTGGGCGATCGCCCCAGGGGTCACGGGACCCAAAGGTGTGCTAAAGGCCCCGGTACTGCTGTTGTAGGTGATGTGGGTCTGGGAAAGGATTTGATGGATATTTTGCTCAACGAGGTATTGAATTAGCAGCTTGGCACGGGGATCGCGGCCGTGGTGAATTTGTTTGGCGGCGATCGCTTTCAGGTCGTGATTGCTCAGGGAAACGGTGGCATTCGCTGGCGTGACAACCGGCGCTTCGGTGTAGCCCTTACGCAGCTTAGACCGCTTCATCGTCTCAAACTTGAGCTGTGCCATATAAAGCGAGCTGAACTGATAGGTCTTGCGCTGGAGTTTTTTGCCCACCCGTCCCCATTGGGCTTCAAAGCTGTTGTTGGGCCAAAGAAAGCCTTGCCAAACTTTATTCGAGTTTTCATCGACTTCAACATAGATGAGTGTGCAGGTGGCGATCGGTTGAGTGGCAACGGCGCTCATGGCAAGAAACCTCGTGAATAATAGTGTGGAGCAACAATGGCAAAGCCGCAAATTCGGTCAGCACGATGGGTTTTCCCACAGCAAAGGGGGAAATCCGGAGGGGTTATGCGGCATAGATGCAATCGCCCGGTATAAAGAGAAGGGGGCGATCGCCTGGCATTGGTCAATTCTTCAACTAGTATAGTAGAGATTGATGCTTGGGTCAACAGGTGTTTAGAGATTAATCGCTGTGCGGCTCCCCTGAGTTGAACTGCGCTAGGCTGGAGAGCAAGGATGGGGATTCCTGCCAATCCAGACCCTGATCATCAAAAAACGAGCTTTATAGGGTACGGCAAATCTTAAAGTGCATGGAGTGGAAGGCGTAAAAAAGATGCGACAACGATTGCAGCCAAAAGACCAATGCACAGGCGACCCACAACCCGAACCCACCCCGGTCATCGCTGCGCGAGACTGCCCCTCCCGAGAGGGGATGCTCTACTCTAAACGCTTCTGAGTCAAACTATGGCAATTCTCAAAATCGCTCGCATGGGCCATCCCATCCTCCGCCAGCGGGCCCAAGCGGTAGAAACCAGCGAAATCAAATCACCCCGGATTCAGACCCTAATTGATGATTTAATCGCCACAATGCGGGATTACGATGGTGCAGGTTTGGCTGCGCCGCAGGTTCATGTGAGTCTGCGGATGGTTGTGTTCGAGGTGACCAATAATCCCCGTTACCCCGAGATGCCGGAAATTCCCCTTACCGTCGCCATTAACCCCAGGATTGAACCCCTCACCGAGACCCGTTTTGGTATGTGGGAAGGCTGTCTTTCCGTGCCCGATCTGCGCGGCTATGTTGAGCGTCCTGCTAAAGTTAAGTTCTCCGCCTTGAATCGGGACGCTGAACCCTTTAGCCAGGAGTTGGCTGGGTTTCCTGCGGTTGTGGTGCAGCATGAATGTGATCATCTTGATGGCACACTCTATATTGATCGAGTGCAGGACACCACCAAGCTGGCGTTTGTGAAAGAATACAACAAACTTATTGATGTGTGACTTTAGCGAAGACCCGCTATGCTACCGAAAATTCGTCAAGCCAATGATATTGATTCCTCAATGGCCGGGCGATCGTCTTTTCGATCGCCTAATCATAGGCAGGATAAAACCATGATTGCCCCAGTTGTTTTAGCCCTTCACGAGGAGACATAACGATGCTCGGAACTTTGGTGTCCAATCTGATGATCAAGCCAGGTCAATCGCCCGTCTTTAATAATCCGATAGATTTTGATCTGGACTACACCGATGTCGAATTTACGACTCAAGACGGTGTGACCTTACGGGGCTGGTTGATTAACAGTAGCCTCGATAAAATCATCATCCAAACTCATTTTGGTGTGCAATGTAGTCGCTCAGGCTATACCCCTAAGGGCAAAGGCTTGATCAAACTCTGGCAGGAAGATATTTCGTTTCTCAGACAGGCGCGATATCTCAAAGAGCAGGGTTATTCAGTGCTGATGTATGACCTGCGTAACCATGGCAATAGTGAACTCGGCATATGTCCTTGGGTTTCTTGGGGACCAGAAGAGGCCAAAGATGTGATTGCCGCCGTTGATTTCATCACGCAACATCCAGACTATACCCATGCCCAGATCGGCTTACTGAGCATCTGCATGGGAGCGGTAGCGAGTACCTATGCCTACGGGTTGGGGAATGACGGTTTGCGGCAATATGCCAACATCAAAGCAATGATTGTGGTGCAGCCGCTGCATTACACTGCGTTTGTGCAGGCCTTGGGTTTACCTATTTTTTTGAATCGGGCGGGCAATCAGATGTCACGGGCAAGGCTGGGGTTTGATCTAAACGAGAAGACCTTTATGCCAGATGTTAGCAGCATTACGGTGCCAACCCTCGTTTTGCAAAACAAGAACGATCCCTGGACAGATCTCAATTTTGTGCAGCAATATTACGACAAACTTAAAGTTGAGAAGGAACTGTTTTGGCTTGAACTCTCAGGCGATCGCGCCGCCGCTTACAATTACCTCGGTACGAACCCAGAGACACTCGCTACCTTTTTTGACCGCTATATTCATTGAATAGGGTTAGTTTGCAACGGCTGAGCAGCGTCATTAATTCGCCTGAAGTTCCTCTTTCGGGGACGGATTGGTGATCTGCTGTAGATCGGCAACAATACCTGTTTTCGACCAAACCGGAATGGTTTCTTCATCTACAGAGCGCGATCGCTGGGTGCGAATCATCGCAATCTGACAGGTGAGCAAGAAGCTGGTGAAGCTGGCAATCACAATCACGGGCAACATGGCTGTCCCGGACAACACACTGAGAATAATACTGGTACTGATGGGCGTCTTTGTCACGGCGACATTGACCGCCGCCATTAGACAAACCATGCCGACAGTGGGGTGGACTTGGGGGATGAAGAGGGCGATCGCTAAGCCCACATTGGCACCAATAAAGAACAGCGGAAAAATAAATCCACCCAAGAAACCGGAATGCAGGGTAAAACTAATCGCAAACATTTTAGCCAAGGCAATCAGCAGCAGCATTGTGACGCCGAGTGTCATCCCGGTTTCAATCACATCATGAATTTGTGCCTCACTAAAAAACAAGGTTTGAGGAAAAAAGAAGGCAATTAAACCAATGGATAATCCCCCTAAAGTTGCCAGAACAATTCGATAATGCTCTAGGGGCGCGAGTAAATGACCAATTACCCGAAACACCGCGATAAACATCACCGCGACACCCGCCCCCACTACACCAAGCACCAACCCTTCAAATAAGTTCATTGGTGTCAGCGGCGGAACCGTTTCAAAATGGTAGAACCCGCCAATCGTCATACCAGTGCTAATACGAAAAACGGCAAACGAAAAAATCGCTGAAACCACAGCGGGGGCAACTGCCTCGTAATATTCCAATCCCCGCCGATGGGGGATTTCCAGCGCAAAAATTGCTGCTCCAATCGGTGCGCCAAAAAAGGCCCCCAAGGCAGCACTCATGCCGCAAAATGTGAGCACTCGGACACAAGTGGTATCCAGCTTGAGGGTATCTCCTAGCCAACTGCCAAAACTGCCATTGACTTGAACCAATGGTGCTTCTGGACCTGCACTTCCCCCAGCGGTAATCGCCACCAAGGAGGCAATAACCATGGCCGGTGTCTTACGAATATCAATGCGACCGGGCTGATGAATCTTATCGACCACTTGCGCCATCTCGCCAGGTAAACCCATCAAGTAGAGGATCAGACCCACACCCAAGCCGCCTATGGTTGTGGCAATCCATACATAATTGTCAGTTGGCAGCCAACTGGGAAAATGGGATTCAACTCGTTCTGGCAGGGTATGCCAGACACCATGCATCATACTTTCTAAAACGAAATAGTAGACGGTTGCCACCAATCCCCCCACAATACCGATCGCCCCAGCGCAGAGCACCAGTTGTAGATAGGTGAGTTTCCGTCCGGTTGAGGTCGTCTCGGTTGTAGCAGATGGCTCGGTTCCTAAGGTGAGATCAGATTGCATAGTCACTTCAAACGGCGATGTTGACTCGCAATGTACTCAATCTTTCGGTTGATATTTAGTACGGTTGGCTACAAAATATGAGTCCCCGAGAGGCAACTGCATGGTGTTGATGCGATTCTTCAATCAGACTGTTCAAACTGATGCACAAACCGTGGCGGGCAAAAGGGGCCCGCGCTACGGAATTTTTTGAAGGAAGGAATAGAATAATTTTGCTGTGGATCTCGGTAGGGGTACCGCTCCGCGCCTACCCTGGTCTCGGCCGCCTACCGATCAACCTTCCGTCACGCAACACACAAGGGCAACCACGGGGGGATTGCCCCTACAGGGATTTTCTACTGCACCAAATAAAGTGCGCCACGGCATTACAGCTCTAAACTTTTGTCTAGTCCTGAGCGCTAAGATAACTGCCGCTCCGTTTCCAGATTAAAGAGCATCTCCAGCGACTGCATGGCCTGTTTGCGGGTCTCCACATCGTCCTGGGCCCGCAGTTGCGTCATCGGCTCATGGAGAATTTTATTGACAATACCTCGGGTCAAGGCTTCGATCACCGCCTGGTGTTTCTCCCCAAACTCTGCCCCCAAGCGAGAGAGGGCTTTTTCCAGTTCCTGCTCGCGGATGGTTTCGACCTTGCGACGCAGGGAGTTGATTGTGGGGACGGTTTCAAGCGATCGCACCCAGGCTTCATAGGCGGCAATTTCTTCTTCGAGGAGCCCTTCCGCTGCCTGGGCAATCTGCCGCCGCTGGGCGGTGTTTTGAGCCACCACTGCCTTGAGATCGTCCACATTAAAAGCTTGCACCTGGGGCAACTCCTGGACATCGTGATGGACATTCAGGGGCACAGAAATATCGATGAGCATCAGCGGCTGGTCAGCACTGAGAACAGCCTCTAGCTTGGCTTTATCGACGATCGGCTCGGTTGCACCTGTGCTGGTAAAGGTGATGTCTGAAGTAGCGATCGCCGCCAACATATCCTCCAGAGGTCGCAATACCAATTCTGCCTCAGGGAATTTTTTCGCTAAATCTTGGGAGCGCTTTTGGGAACGATTGACGATCGTAATATCGGTTGCCCCCTTGGAGAGCAGATGTTTCACCAACAGGCAGGACATTTTGCCCGCCCCGATAATCACCACTTTGTTGCCGGGTAGATCGTCCGCCTTCATTTGCGCCAGTTCGACTGCTGCCGATGAAATGGAGACGGCACCTGTGCCAATGTTGGTTTCCGTACGCACCCGCTTGCCCGCCGTAATCGCTTGTTTGAAAAGGCGATCGAGCAGGCGACTAATACCCTTATATTTCTGGGCATGCTTATGGGTGGTTTTGACTTGGGCAAGGATTTGCCCTTCACCCAGCACCAAGCTATCGAGTCCTGCCGATACACGCATCAAATGGCGCATAGCATCGGCATGGAGCAGAGTAAATAGGTGAGGACGCAGTTGCGGCAACGGTAGCCCGCTCACCTCGGCCAAAAATTGGATAATTTCTACGACGCCGGCCTCACATTCGCTCGTAACACAATAGATTTCCAAGCGGTTACAGGTGCTGAGGATCGCCACTTCGATAATGTGGGGATAGGCTTTTACCTGGGCGATCGCGGCTTCGAGATTGGCTTCGGGGATGCTGAGTTTTTCCCGAACCTCCACCGGGGCGGTTTTGTGGCTCAGACCGACAACTGCAATATTCATAAAGAGTTCTTAAAGTTTTTTTGCGTTATGCTGCTTATTTTTGGCTATTCCCGTCCCCGTACCGAGCTACAGCAACAAGATTTAACAAAGCGGGCCTGAGCCCAGACCAGTAAACCGACGCAACAAACATTAGGCAAGGCGATCACACCTTACCTAAAGCAATTTTGAACTTAGGGCACATCCGATTCCATCGTAGGGGCTAGGTTTCGGGAGCCCTGCGTCCGTTCGATATCCCTGCAAACCAAGGAATCAATCCTACGGGGAGGGAGGGTTTCAAACCCTCCCCTCCCGAAGACAGCGCTTAAGCATTTAACTGGATTGTCTTGGGTTGCTCAAAGAGGTGAACCGTATCCACAAAGCGAGCGGTCTTAGATTGGCTGGAGATAACCAAGCTTTGGGTTCGTGCACCACCACCAAAAAAGCGAACCCCTTCCATCAATGTGCCAGGGGTAATACCACAGGCAGCAAAGAGTACAGTTTCACCTTTGGCCAACTCTTCGGCGTTGTAAACACGATCAGGATCCTCAATGCCCATGCTTTTGAGGCGCTCGATATTATTTTCTTTGCTCTCGCCAATCAGACCCGTCTTCACAATTTCAGGATCGTAGATGAGCTGGCCTTGGAAATGACCGCCCATACAACGCATGGCAGCCGCCGAAATCACCCCTTCAGGTGCCGCCCCAATCCCCATCAGGGCATGGACATTCGTTCCGGCAAAGGCACAGGAGATAGCGGCAGAAACGTCACCATCGCTAATGAGGCGCACCCGTGCACCCGCCTCCCGAATTTCTGAAATCAGACCCTTGTGACGGGAGCGATCCATGACAATCACTACCAGTTCTTCTACCTTGCGATCAAGGCAGTCGGCGAGGATTTGCAAGTTCTGGGTCGGGGTTTTGTTGATATCTACATGGTTGCGAGCAGCTGGCGGGGCAGCGAGCTTCTTCATGTAGAAGTCCGGTGCAGCAAAGAGACCTCCTTTTTCCGAGATTGCCAACACCGCCATCGAGCCATTTTGACCATAGGCAACGAGGTTCGTGCCTTCACAAGGGTCAACAGCAATATCAATTTCAATCAGCTCATCTGGGTTGCAGACAGTATTGGCATCTTCACGGGTACAAATCCCGACTTCTTCACCAATGTAGAGCATGGGCGCATCGTCCCGTTCCCCTTCCCCAATTACAATACGGCCACGCATATGAATCTTGTTCATGCGCTCACGCATTGCCTCGACCGCTACTTCATCCGCAGTATCCTTTTCACCCTTACCCATCCACTTTGCTGAGGCGAGGGCCGCTTGTTCAACAACTTCAATAATCTCTAATCCCAGTGTGGTTTCCACAGATCAATGTCCTCTTTAAAAGTTTCGTTATTCAGCAGACTTATCAGCTTCAAAAGCAAGTCTATCAGAAGCGGGGATCGCACGGGGATCACAATGATCTAGGCAAGGATTGAGCGGTGGCAGGCAGAATGCCTGCGCTACGGTCTTTCCACTTTCAATCCCCGTAGCACGGGCGGTCAGTGAGCTTGTCGTTGGCACAGCCTCTCGGAGGGATATCTGCGTCTCGCTTGTCTAGGACAGGACTCTTTAACAGTCTACAAACAAGAACCCTATGGGTTCAAATTTGAACCCATAGGGTCAGAGAAAAACTTGAGGGAACACCTAGAACAACCCTAAGGTCAAAGATTCAGCAATGGGATAGGTTGCACCTGCACCCAACCAAATGGTGATTACCGTGCCGGCCAAGAAAACGACCATTGCCACGGGACGACGAAAGGGGTTCTGGAACTTGTTCACATTCTCAATGAAAGGAACCAAGATTAGACCTAGGGGCACAGCAGACATCGCCGCAATCCCAAGAAGTTTATTGGGCAGAACACGCAATAACTGAAAGGTGGGATAAAGATACCATTCTGGCAGAATTTCTAGAGGAGTCGCAAAGGGATTCGCGGGCTCACCCACCATGGCAGGGTCAAGCACTGCCAAGCCAATGTTGAGGGCGATCGTCGCCATGATGACGATCGGGAAGGTGTAGAGCAAGTCATTGGGCCAAGCAGGCTCACCATAATAGTTGTGACCCATGCCTTGGGCCAGTTTGGCGACCAGCTTGGGATCGCTTAGATCAGGCTTTTTAAGCGTGGACATGATTGAATTCGTTTCTCCTTAGTAATATCAAGGTCAAGGGCGCGTTGACCTATAGGCAATACAATCGATTATTCTCTATTGTACTGCAATCAGTTGGGTCGTTTCTGTTAAACAGATGACTCAATGGGTTAAGGGATTGGGGATTGACCAATCCCTAGCGGGTTAAGTATTTATTTAGAGGGGGCCCGAGATCCCTTGCTTACGGATCATCAGGAAGTGCGCCAACATGAAGACTGCCATAAACCAGGGCAGTACAAAAGTGTGCAGGCTGTAGAAGCGGGAGAGGGTTCCCTGACCAACGGAAACACCACCACGCATCAGTTCCACAATCTGACCACCCACAACAGGGATGGCAGCAGGCACACCGGAGACGATATTCACCGCCCAGTAACCGACCTGATCCCAAGGCAGAGAGTAACCCGTGACCCCAAAGGACACGGTAACCACCGCCATGGTAACGCCGGTCACCCAGGTCAGCTCACGGGGACGCTTAAAGCCACCAGTGAGATAGACGCGGAAGACATGCAGAATCATCATCAACACCATCATGCTGGCTGACCAGCGGTGGACGGAGCGGATCAGCCAACCAAAGTTGACCTCTGTCATGATGTATTGCACTGAGTTGAAGGCTTCAGTGACATTGGGCTTGTAGTAGAAGGTCATCGCAAACCCAGTGGCGAATTGGATGACGAAGCACACCAACGTGATGCCGCCTAGGCAGTAGAAGATATTGACATGGGGCGGGACATATTTTGAGCTGATGTCATCGGAAATCGCTTGAATTTCGAGACGCTCCTGGAACCACTGGAAGGGTTTAGAGTCTGTAACTTGTTTGGTAAACATGGAGCTTTAAAGCTGAGCAAGGCGAGGGTCAATGAAAACTGTTCCCCAAGACGCAGAACGCCCCAGGATCAAAGTATTCTGGATAATTACAAGAGTGCGAACACCGGATCGTCGGTGCGCTCTCTTTTTAAAAAATGTAACATAAGGCGTTAAACCCCGGTTAACTCTCACCGCAATTCTCGGAAATCTGGGTGGAGCTTGGGGTTTGACAGGATGGTTTGGCTGAGCCAGGGCTCACCGTTGCTGATGCGCACGGGTCAGATTTATCCTTTATCCTGACTTGAAGGTTAAGGTTTGTTGAAGAGGTATGTTGGTTGAATGATGCAGCGTATATGGCGACGAGGATTTTGGCTGGGCTGGCTCATTGGCTTAGGTCTGCTTCTGAAGATGGCCTGGTTTGCTCCCCCAGCCCTGGCCTTTACCGATGACCAGAAGTTATTTTTGCAAGCATGGCGAATTGTCAATCAGTCATACCTAGATGTCAGCTTCAATCACCAGAACTGGTGGCGATTGCGACAGCAGTATCTTCGTCAACCCTTTGCCGATCGCCAGGCTGCCTATGCGGCGATCGACGAGCTGCTCAGTCGCCTTGATGACCCCTTCACCCGGCTGTTGCGACCGGAAGAATATCGCAGCTTGCAAGTGAGTACGGCGGGTGAACTCTCGGGGATCGGGGTGCAAATTGACCTTGAGCCCCGCTCTCATCAGATCCGCGTGATCGCGCCCATTGCTGGCTCGCCTGCTGAAGCTGCGGGCCTGCAACCGGGAGATATTATCGTGGCGATCGATGGGCAACAGACGCAATCATTTTCCTTAGACGAAGCAGCCCAGCGGCTACGCGGCTATCCAGGAACATCCGTCACGTTAACGCTCCGTCGAGGTGAGCCAGGGTCTGCACAGATGGTGGAGCGGATCGTGGAGTTGGTGCGCGATCGCATTGCCCTGGATCCGGTGATCACCCGTCTGGATACCGAGAGCACGGCGCTGCCGATTGGCTATCTGCGGCTAACACAGTTTAGTGCTAACGCAACCCAGTCTGTCGCTCAAGGGTTCCAGTCACTCCAACAAGCGGGAGCGGCAGCCTACGTTTTGGATTTGCGCAACAACCCTGGGGGACTCCTCCAGGCCGGTATTGAGATTGCCGATCTGTTGCTCGATGATCAAGCGATCGTCTATACCGTCAATCGTCAGGGGGTTTTGGATAGTGTTGTGGCCCAGCACACGGCGGTTTTGCGGGCCCCTCTGGTGGTGTTGGTCAATCAGGGCACCGCCAGTGCCAGTGAGATTTTAGCCGGGGCGCTGCAAGATAACGGTCGGGCCAAGTTGGTGGGGGAGCAGACCTTCGGCAAAGGATTGATTCAATCGCTCTTTGAGTTGCCAGATGATTCGGGGCTGGCCGTCACAGTGGCAAAGTACGAAACCCCCAACCATCACGATATTCATCGCCTGGGCATTACCCCGGATCTGCAGGTTTCCCTAGAACAGCCCTTGACGGTCTCGGCAGTGGCAACGGCGCAAGATGCCCAGTATCAGGCCGCGATCGCCCTCTTCTCCACTGAAGCCGAGGAACTCACGGAGGCGATCGCCCCCGGCAGTGAACAGCACGCAATTGCGGATGCGGCCTAGCGCCGTGGCATACCTTAATAGGTACATTAGAAAATCCTGTAGGGGCAATCCCCCCGTGGTTGCTCTGTGTATTGCGTGGCAGAGGGTTGATCGGTGGGCGGCCAAGGCTGGGGTAGAAGGGCACTACCTGGGTTGTTCACTTTGGGGGATTTTCTGCCGAAAAAGTTCATACAGATTCCGTGCTGGCAGGCGAGACGTCTGCGCTACGGTTCATTGGCTGAATTTCCCGTAGCGCGGGCATCTTGCCCGCCACGATTTGTGCATGAGTTTGAACAGTCTGAAAAGTGACAGATATGAACAACCCAGGCACTACTCCTGCAAGATTCATGGAAAAATTCTATTGCGCTATTTTAGCTATGCCACAACACGAGGGGGGTTAACTGGAGCCGAGGGGCTCACGGAGGCGATTGCAGATGCGGCCGAGGTGGTGGGTCGTTGGGGGAGCAGCAACCTGGCCAGGCTGCTGCTCAGTGATTTGACCCGCTTGTTGCTCAAGTTGCTGACCCATCGCAATCTGCGCGGCGATCGCGGTCTGTAACATCAGAGATTGCGGTAAGGGATAATGGGGGCAATCTGGCAACGGCTCAGCGGGTGGAGGAGTCTGGATGCGATCGCAGATCTGGGTAAGCTGGGTTTGGCTGTTAATCGGCAGGCGAGGCGCGGGCAACTCTAGATTCGGCCAAGTGGACAACGTGCTACAGGGACAAGCCCCCGGTTGAATCCCTTGCACCTTTACCGGAACCAACAGGGGACAGCGGCTACACAGGTTGATTTCCCAGGCCGATGAGAGGAGTTCGGCGATCGTTTGCTCGGTTCCTTCCAGATACAGATCGGCTCCCCCCGACTGCATTAGGGTTGACCAGCAGGCTTCAAACTCAGGGGAGTAGCGATCGCCCTGGATGACTGATGCGGGACAGTAAGTTCCCTCTTTATGACTGAGTACTTGTCGTCCCAGTTGAAACCAATGGGCAAGATATTGTCGAACCTGTTGAGGAGAAGCCATGGTTATGTCGGGATTTTCAAGCAGAATCAGCACAATGCTGCTCTCTCTATCCTAGGCAGGTGACTCCGGAAATAACCTTAAATCATTGAGGAAGATGAAGCGTTATCTCGAATCAACAATGGGTAAAACGGTACGGGCTTCTAAATGGGCTTCAATCATGGCACGATCGCGCCAGACCGAGCGCATTTTGCCGCTCAAGTAGCGTTCGAGTTGATCGCCCCGATGGGGCGAGTCTGGTTGGCTGGCATTGCCGTAAGGCAAAATGACTTGGGCCTGAATGGGGTCACTAAACTCGATCGCAGCGGTATAACTCTCGCCAGCCACCACTGTAAACTCCAAATTATCGTTGGGCAGAGCATCCAACACCGGAAAACTCCCCAGAACACCGGCTGCTCCTTGGGCAGGAAAATCCTGCTCGCCCACTCGCATCCGCACCATATCGCCCCAAGGAACATCAAGCCGACTGTAGCGATCGCGCAGGTTTTGCGCCACTGTTTCCAGAACAGCCAAAGCCTGCTCCGGATGGGCAATTCCTTGGGGCGTCTCTAGGGCCGTCTCGGCTTGCCAGGGCGTTTGCCAGAACGTTGCTTGGGCAGCAGACGACAGCGAGAGCCACCAGAGGGCAAAGAGACTTGCGCCCCGACTCTCGGCATTGGCGCGGTGATCCCAATCCGCCAGTACCTGGGCGGCGGCTTGCACAAGGGGGCGATTGTCCGCTTGGGCCAAGGCAATCAACGCTGGCACAAGGCGATCGGCCAGTTCCAGGCGGGTATCAGCATGGGCTGCGATAAGATCCGCCAACGACCATTGGTCTTGGGCTAGCAAAAGCTGGAGCGATCGCTGGCTGCGAAACAAGTTCGGCGCATGCCCTAGATCTGGTGGGGCAAAATAGCGGGGGTAATCCGTGGCGCTTAGCGTGGTTGGCCAGGTGCTACTCCAGGGCGGATCATTGCTGTTTTGTAACCATCCTGTAGAGGGGTTGAGCAGGCGGGGGAGATCTTTGTAGGGGTGATAGGTTTCCCAAAGGGTTGCAGGGGTGTCACCGGGAACCAGCCCCGTCCAAGTCTCCCAGTCCCCGCTCGGGCGCTGGGGAATCAGGGCATTGAAAACATAGAGAATTTCCCCACGGCGATCGGCATAGAGAAAATTAAACATCGGCATCTGTAAGCGGCCCAGCGCCGTTTCAAAGGCGGGGCGATCGCGGGCCAAACCCATCTGCCAAAATTGCTCCACCACATCAGCCCGGTCGAGGCCGGCCACCCGCAGCGCGATCGCCCGCTGCTCATCTTTGTGAATCACGGGGCCATGGCGCGATCGCTCCACCGTAAACAGTTGCTCCCGCAGACTGCCATCGGCTTGCTTGACCCGGAGGGCGATCGTTTCGGTCTCAAACGGTTCAATCCCCCCCTCCCAAGCGTAGCCCCCCGCTTTGAGGGTCAGTTCGTAGGCGGTCCAGCCGCGTTGGGGGTTGACGGTGGTGGTCCAACCCAGGTTGTCATTGAAGGCGATCGCCAGCACGGGCATGCCGATCAGTGCCACACCGTAGAGATGGCAATTGGGGCTATTGAGATGGGCTTCGTAAAACAAATACAGATCGTGCCAGGGCAGATGGGGATTGACGAGCAAGAGGGCATTGCCGCTGGCTGAGCGAGAGGGGGCGATCGCCCAACCATTCGAGCCCGGTTGTGGGCCAGTGGCTGGGTTCGTGAATTGGCCCATGAGTTGAGTCTGCACCAACGGGTTAAACAAGAAGTGAAAGTGAATCACTCGGTGCACATGGGCTAAGATATCCACTCCGGTGATCGGTAGGACAATTTTTAAATCGTCACTCAGGGCTTCGGGGTGTGCTTGGGCATAGTCATTGATGCCCTGGGCAAAGGCATCAATCTGGTTGCGCATGGGGGGGGATTGCTGCTCATACCAAACCCTGGCTCGCCCCGGAATGCCCATCTGGTGAACATATTGATCCGAACTTAAGAAGTCAGCCCCCCAATATTCAGCGGCTTGGCCACGGGCTTGGGCATAGAGCCGGAGCAGTAAGTTGCCGTGGCTCTGCATTTGAGCATAGCCAAAGGCGTGAAACAGTCCGGGCTGCGTTGTGCTGTAGAGATGGGGAACTCCCCAGGTGTCCCAAAGAATTTCTGCTCCAAGACTTTCTGCCCCAAGCATTTCTGATTGTGTTTGACCCATAATGGATGATTGCAGCTGAATCGTCACCGTCAGCAAGAGGCAAACGAGCCCTAGGCTGCTCCAGCGTTGCCAGGCTTGCCACGGTTGGTTCATGTTCAGTCTCGGTGGAAGGCGATTCCTTGGGAATGGGTTTGGGACAGTTGCGCGATCGGCAACAAAAATCGTCTTTAAAGTGCATGTGCTGCCCAGTCGTGAGCCACATCCCTCGTGCCGCAGGGCGGAAGTTCAAAGTGCAGCGTAGCCTTCGGCAAGTCTCGCTTTGCTCACCAACAAAGTTCAAAGTGCCTGTATGACAAACATTTGGGTGGATTTTGAATAGGTGGCTGATTTTTGCCGTTGAGTACTAGCCAATGGGCCGCAAATTGGCTGGGGCCTTGACCTCACCCAATGGGGTGGCAGTCAGCGCTAAAATCTGGTCAACCACCGCCCGAAAGCGATCGCTTAAGTCATGGTCTGGATTGGTCAAGCAAAAGATATTCTGATGATTGAGCGCAATTGTTGAGACCCAGGGTAGAATGGCGACTCTGGACAGGGGACAAATGCTCTGGAGTTGATCATGCAACATCCTTGGTGTCAGGGACGGTGGCGCTTGGCTCATTAATAAGAACGTTGCCACAACACCCAGTTGATGCGCGATATCGGCAATCACCGCTGTATGCTGAACATCAGTTTGATCCAAGCCTAGCATCAAGATCAACACATCACAGAGGGCGAGATTGGACAAAATATCGGACTGGAGGGGTTCAATCAACTCAATGAAAAGATAGTCCAATTCCAACGTCTGCTGAATCGTTGCCAAGGTTTGGGACATATGCTGTACATCTAGGACGTTGAGATCGTGCTCGATCACAGCAATGAGCTGGCCGAGCGGTTGATGCTCAGCCTCCGGCAAGGGAATGGCGATATGGGGAATTTCACGGGCGTCTGCCGCCGTGAGTTCAGAGGTGTCGAAAAGTTCCCATAGACTGAGCAGGTGTTGAGAGATCAAACCGACTCGATAGCCCTGCTGCACCATAATCACCGCAAGGTTAACCATGCAGGTGGTCTTACCAACACCACGGCGGTAGGAATGCAGGGTAATGATCGACATGAACAGTAGGGAGGATTTGGGTCGTAATGAGGCGGTTTGATGGAGGACGCGTTGATTGGGGTTGCCCCTCAGCAAAGCTAATCATAGCAAACTCCTCTAGGGTCGTTGTTGGAGTTGGAATGAGAAGAGTCCGGCCAACAGGGCAATGGCAGCGGCACTGTAAAAAATGGGGCTGAGCTGATCGGGTTGGGCAAGGGGACCGAGGAGGATCGGTGCGCTAAATTGCCCCAAAAAACTTGCGCCGGTGCCGACGGCCAAGACGGTAGACCGCAAGGTTTCTGGGGTGAGATCCGCAAGACGATCATAGAGGGTGGGCATCACCAAACCAAAGCCCCCGCCAAAGACCAAGGCGGCACTAAGAATCAGGGGATATTGCGGCAAAACAGGCAAAGTCAGTAGCATCAGCATCATAATGCTAAAGCCCAGAACTGTGGTCCAACGATGTCCCCACCACCGCATAAGCCGTTTGGCCAGAAAAGCGGCGGCGATCGCCCCGCCGAGGGCCCGAGCGGCCAGAATTAAACCATTGAGTTGGGTACTGACGTTGTAGGTGGCTTTAAGGTACAAGGGTCCGTAGATGACGACGGTATACATGACAACGGCAGCGAGGGCAAGGCTCGCCAAAATCCCGAGGATGGCTTGATCCTGTAGCAGGGTGCTGACGTCACTGAACTGGATCAGGCTGGGGGCAGACTTGCGGGCGCGACGGGGTAAACGCTGCTGCTGGTATTGCTGCATGACCCAGAGGGCGATCGGCAGACCCAAGGCGTACCAACCAAAGGCATACTGCCAATGCCAATTGCCCGCCCAACCGCCGAGTAAGGGGTAGACGATACCAGAGAAGGTCAAAACGCCGCTAGCATAGCCAATGGCCCGTGCCCGTGCAGCACCATCATAGTTTTTACCCAACCAGCCGAGACAGGCGGCGGTAATGCCGCCGCTCGCCGCCCCGAGTCCAGCTCGGGTCAGGAGCAGAAGCCAGAAGTTGGGCACAAAAGCTCCCAAAAGACCGAACAGACTAAAAGCCAGACTTGAGGGAATCAGCACTTTGAGGGGTGAGGTTTTATCTGCAACAAAACCAAAAATGGGGCTACAGAGGGCAACCATCAAGCTATGCATCCCGATCAAAACCCCGGCCTGCATTGATGTGGAATCAAGCTGTAGCGCTGCGATCACATCGGGAAAAACGGGGGCAAACACAGCTCCTGTCATCGTAGTCAGCGATCCTGCGGCCAGAATCATCGGAAGCTGCCGCTGAGGCGAAGGCGGAGGCGAGACGATGGGTCGGGTTAGGGGGGGCCGCTCGGTGGTGATCATGAATAGAAGGGGCTGACAGCAGTTTGGTTAAGAAAAATAACAATTGAAGCTCCCAGTGTACCAGTGATGTTGGTCACAGGGCTGTTGATCGCAGTGATATTGAACGATCACACTGACCGCTATACCGCTTCCTTTCTAGTTAATCGCAGCGCTTGGGGTTAAAATTGCGGTTCTAGTGCCGCTTGGAGGACTGTAACAGCCTGAGTTTGATTGAGACTTTGGGCATATTCCAAGGGCGTTTGCTGGTTGCGATCGCGCACGGTCAAGTCCACATCATAGGTCAGTAGTAACCGCAAGATCTCCCACCGCCCATGGCGAATGGCACTGTAGATCGGGCTATAGTCTTCACATTCAACCTGATCGCAGGTGAGATCCGGATTGGCCTGGTGACTCAGCAAGAGCTGGACAATGTCCAGGCGATCGTTGCGAATGGCTTGCTGCAGAGGGGAACCGGCCTGGGGCGCGAGCCAGTTAACATCTGCACCCGCTCGAATCAACACCCGAGCCATCGCCGCTGTCCGGGCATCGTGCAGGGCAATGCGTCCTTGGCGATCGGGCAGATTGATGTTACTCCCCCCCGCCAATAGGCTTTTCACGGCACTCAGGACTTGGGCTTGCACCGCAAGATGCAAGAGCCCTTCCCCTTGCTCATTCAGTTGGTTGAGATCGGCTTGATGGTTGATTAAGATTCCCAAAAGCGCAGGGTCAGGATGCACGAGCGCACATTCGAGGAGGGAGCGCGTCGGGGGTGCTAAAACTTGACCATTCGGGGTACCTCCCCGCGCCAAATAGTCATTTAATGCTGCCGGGCTACTACAGGCTCGTTCGGGCACAACCCCCAGACGACTGGGTAAAAACCAGGTAAAGCTGGTTAAGGTCACAAGACCCACGATAGCCAAGCGCTTGAGGAGACGCTGCCCTTGCCAACCCTGTCGCCGCCAAGCGATCGCTTCGAGTACAATGCTGATGCTGCCCGCGACCCCCACGGGCCAGAGGCGCGGAATCACCCCGTTAACCATTATGGTTTCCAGGCCTAGCCCCAGACCCAATACCATGAGCAAAAGAACGATGGTTCGGGTGCGTCCCCAATATTTTTTAAGGGTTTGACTGGTTTTCAGTCCCAAGGGTTGAACAGCGGGTTGAGGATGCCACAACCCCAGCATGGGACCCGTAACCAGAACGGCGGCGATCGTCCCCCAACAGACGGCCCCCAAGGCCAACCACCCTTCACTGCGCTCGACCAGACCCACTAACGCCAAGACCACCAAGCCAAAGAGGGCCCCCAGTTGAATCGTCGGATTGCCCGTCTGGCGAGAGGTGAAATAGCTCCAAACAAACAGTGCGGCTCCACCCGCTAACAGTCCTGTACTGACGAGTTGGGACGTATAGGTGAAAATTTCACTGTAGGTAATGGTTCCCAACCAGAGCATCACCAACCAGAAAGCCCCCATACCCAGCGGAATCTGCCGCACGGATTGTGCCAGCGGCTCGGCCGTAGTCCTGTCTTGCGCCCCCCGTTGAAATGGGGTAGGTTGACGGGGGGTATGGCGAACTAAAAATGCCTCCAGATACGGCCGGGCAGTTTCATCCCAGTAGGGCTCCCTCGGCGGAGCGAGTTGCCAATCCATTGCCCAAAGATGAATCTCTCCAGTTGCTGTACCCAAAAGCACATATTTGCTGGTTCGCTCAACAGCCACTGCCGTAATCTCGTGTTGGCCCAGATCCCAAGTGTGGAGACAGGCACCCGTGCGGAGATCCCAAAACTTAGCGCGCCCAGCACTGCTACCGGAGAGGACATAGCGACTATCTGGGGCAATCCAAAGGCTGGTGATGGGACTCTGGTGACCGCGTAGCACTTGGTGCCGCTTGCCGAGCAGCGCCGACCAGACCATGATGGAGTGATCCTGAGCCGCAGTGAGCACCCATTGCCCATCTGAGCTGTAGGCAATGACTCGGATGCCGGACTGGGCAGTTGAGATGGTTTGCTGGCATTCCCCAGTGGCAAGATGCCAGCGTTTCCAGAGACCCTTGGCGTCTGCAGAAACCCCATATCGACTATCCGGACTGACAGCTAAGGCGGCGATCGCCTGACTGTGGGCAGTCCAGTCCCGCAGACAGCTTCCCATCTCCAAATGCCAAAGCTGGAGTTTCCCTTGCTCGGTTCCCGCCAGCACATAGGGACTGGCGGGCAGGGCAGCCAGGGCAGTAATGGCTGCTGACGGTTGGGTTGCTCGGATTGGGGTTGTTCGAGTCTGAGACGTCAGGGTGCGGTGTAGTTTACCGCTGCGGGTCTGCCATTGCTGGAGACCATCCTGCTGGCTACTGGTAATCAACCATTGACGATCGGCGCTAATGCTAAAGCAGGACAACCCGCCCTTGGGTTGACCAATAATTGTGCCCAAGGCCCGCTCGGTCTGCAACAACCAGCGCTTGAGTGTCCCGTTGCGGCTGCTGGTAATCAGCGCCCCATCGCGATCAAAGGCGATCTGCTGAATTGCACCGATGTGGGCTGCAAAGGTATAGAGCGGCCAGGTTCTACGGAGGCGCTGCCGGGGCAAATGCGTATACAGCCGAGTCCAAAATTCAAAGACGCGCTCGCGCTCGGGTGCCGAGAGCAAGGTATTGGCTTGCTGGAGTGCTGCATAGGTCTGGGCAATATCTCGCTGTTGCCAGGCTTGCTCCGCTTGTTGCAGATAATGATGACCGCTATCCACCGGGGTCTTGGCAATCGTTCCCCGCATTCGAGGCGAGAGTTGCCAGGGGGCCTGGTATTGCCACGCCGCTGTTGCTACGGGTCGTAGATGCACTTGCCGATCGGCCCAGAGCAGCGTTTGGCCATCTGGACTCAATACGACACTGTTGGGCGATGGTGTGAGGGATTCAATAGTGGTTTTGGGTTGACCCGTGGCTAACGACCAGAGGCTGAGGTGCTGGCCCTGGAGGAGAACCAACTGTCCATCGGTACTGATATGAAGTTGGGTCACATTGGACATCGCAGTAAACCAGGTCGCGAGGGATTGACCATTGGCCAAGGCTCGCTGGGTCAATACCCCCCGCTGGTCGACGGTGAGATACGTTGCGGGCTGATCTGGCAGGGGAGGCATCAGGGCGATCGCACTGCAACCCGGCCCCACTGGTAACACCTGTCGTGGGGTTTGGGTCGCTAAGTCCCAGATGAGCGCGTCCTGTGCCCCCCCCTGACCCGGTTGAACTGCTGCACCTCTGCTAGCGCCAGCCTGGGGCTGCCAACTGAGTCCCAGCGTCGTTTTGGGAATGGGGAACACGGGGGTTAAGTTAAGGTGCAGCGCATAGATAACCTGTCCGCTTGCCTTTTCTACCAAGGTTAATAATGCATTGGTAACCCGGAGACAATAGCGTCCATCAGCACTCCAACGCCGCTGTTGTCGTCCCGGTTGGGAAGTGGGTGTCGCGGGAGATGGCGTAACGGGGGAGGATGGCGATGTCCCTAGGGATTGCCAATCTTGGAGTTGGGAAAAGGTCGCCAAACATTTGCCGGTGCGAAAACTCCAGAGTTTGAGGGTTAAGTCCGCATTGGCCGAGGCATTGGTCTGAATATCAGCCTGAGGATGCGTATCAGCACGGGCGATCGAAACCAGATAGCAATTATCGGTCGTCAGCGCCAGACGGACAATGCTAGCCTGGGAATGTCCTGAGAACCGGGTGCGCTGCCCAAGCTGGAAATCCCAAACCAGAAGATTGCCCTGAACATCTCCCCAAACCATGTAGCGGCCATCGGGGCTATAGATCAGGGTTTGAATGGGCATCCCACTGGGGGAGGAGATTGTTTGGGCAGCGGTTTGGGACTGACGTTGCGTTGCGAGGGCTTTGGCCTGTTGGATGAAGGCGGCCGGCTGACTGGGCTCAGGTTGCCATTGTTCAAAGGCTGCGAGTGCCGCTGCCCCATTCCCTGCTTCAAGCTCCAGAAAGCCCCGCCAAGTGGCTGGATACCAGGGCAAGGTTGCCAACCGATTGAGGAGCGTCTCAAGGGAAATCTGGTGCGATCGCCATTGCCAAAGCCCTTGGTTGTAGAGCGTTTCTGGATGGGTAGGTTGTGCTTGCTGTACCTGTTCCCACAAGCGGAGAGCCGCACCAGGTTCAGCCAAGTCCATCCAGGCCAATGCTTGATTGTTCAGACCACTGGCCTGCCATTGGTCTGGCTCAGGCCGGGTGCGGGGATAGGGCTGGCCCAGGCTGTCTTGGTAAAGCTGCTGAAGCGTTTGCCAGCAATCGCGCCACAGAAAGGACGCTGCTGCTTGCCATTGCTGGAGGTGAGCGTTGATGGCTTTGGGGCAGCGGGGTAACGCTTGACTCCACTGTGCGAACAATTTGACCCAATCCCGTTGATCGTCTGCGATCGTCGCTTGCGGCGTTGCCCAAAAATCCGTGATCCGAATTTGCCCTGTCGAGGTCTGGATGAGATTACACCATTGCCAATTGCCATGCACAACTCCCTGGCCATGGGCATATTCCAAACCCCAGGCGGTTTGGATGGCTGCATCCAGGAAGGTCTCAAGGGCGAGCTCCGCCTCATGGGGGGAACATCGACGGCGAGACAGGGGCGGCGAGAGCGGTACGCCTGCAACGTATTCGGAGATGAGCAGACCATAACCTCGCAGATCCCGCAGATAATAGCAACTGGCAATCAGGGGATGCAGTGAGAGGCGAGACCAAGCCTGGGCTTTGTTTTGCAGCGTTTCGGGTTGGGCGAGAAAAACCTTGAGGCGCACGGGTTGCCCCCACCCTTCGTGATCCGCACGGTAGGTGAGCCGCTGAACATTTTGACGGTCATTCTGACTGAGACGCTCTACAATCCGATATTGGCCACAGAGCAACTCACCAATCTGCCATGGATCAAACGCCTGAGCCTGCATAGGAAAAGGGATTTGCAATCATTCGGTGCACATTTTGTCTAGGCTCGATTGTACCTTGGGAATGGACTTAAGCGATCTGGCGTAGTGTTCAACGCCGAAATACAGAGGAATCCGCAGGCATCCGGTATCGACAGCCATGGGTTGTGATGCGACAACGTTAGGGATGAACAATCTAGGGCGTGTCATCAGTTAACCGCAGAAGCCTGATGGGACAAGGGAGGTCGCGCCCGACCCAAACAACTGGAAAAGGGACGGTAAGCCAGTCACTCTCAGAGCTTGAAATCTAAATGATGACAGCCCCTAGCTTTAGCACCAAGACTCAAATGCCAATGACATACTTGCGCCATTCGGTATTGCGACCACTGCGAATATAACGGGCAATTTCAAAATGCAAGCTGCTGTGGGGGCGACGGGGACGAGAGAGCAAGGGCATCTGGGATTCTTCTGGGGTGCGACTGCCTTTACGAACATTGCAGCGGACACAGGCAGCGACTAAGTTGTCCCAACTCTCACCGCCGCCGCGCGATCGCGGTATAACATGATCCAAGGTGAGATTATCTCCACGATAGGCACAGTATTGACAGGTATGATTATCTCGTTCTAGTATATTTCTCCGGGTCAGCGGGATTTCCTTATAAGGAACACGGACATAATACCGGAGCCGAATCACGGTAGGTTTCGGGAAGCGTGTGGAAACCTCAGTCGTGTGATATTCTAGCTGCTCTGCTTTATTCTTTAAAAGCAAGACAATTGCCCGCCGCCAACTGGTAATGTTGAGCGGTTCATAGGAGGCGTTTAGCACCAGAACCTTACTCATTGCCCTCGATTGGTTTACTTAATAGAATATTTTTATCCAGATATTAGCACAGCTTGTTCTGTGTTACTGCTTGTTATCGGGCATACAGAGATATGGGGAGCATATAAGGGAAGCGATCGATCATGATGGACGAGCAATCCTGCCGAGTAAGCTGAGGTAGAATTCTCGCTACAATACGCCTCGGTAGGATAAGTCTCCTGTAGAACAAGCCCAATCACAGCCAATGCAGTATCGCCGTTTTGGCCGCACCGAACTTCAAATGCCCGTGTTTTCCTGTGGGGGGATGCGGTATCAGCACCAGTGGCAAGACATTCCTTGGTCAGCGGTTTCCCCGGCGAGCCAAGCCAACCTTACGGCGACCATTGAACGGGCCCTTGAATTGGGAATCAATCATATCGAAACTGCCAGGGGCTACGGTTCATCAGAGTTACAGCTTGGGCACGTGTTGCCAACCCTACCCCGAGAGCAACTGATGGTGCAGACCAAGGTTTCCCCTAGATCTAACCCGGCAGAATTCCGCCAGACTCTAGAGCGCTCGTTTGACTTGTTGCAACTGGATTATGTTGATCTGTTGGGCATTCATGGCATTAACAATGACACGTTACTCCAGCAAACGGTACGCCCCGGCGGCTGTTTGGCAGTCGCCCGAGAATTCCAGGCGAGTGGGCGAGTGCGCTTTGTGGGCTTTTCCACCCATGGCTCGACCCAAACTATCTGCCGGGCGATCGCCACCGATGAATTTGACTATGTGAACTTGCATTGGTACTACATCAACCAATTCAATTGGCCGGCGCTCCAAGCCGCCCATGCCCACGACATGGGGGTGTTTATCATTAGTCCATCCGATAAAGGCGGTCATCTCTACAATCCCCCCACCAAACTGGTCGAACTCTGCCGTCCCCTGAGTCCGATGGTTTTTAATGACCTTTTTTGCCTTTCACATCCGCAAGTGCATACGCTCTCTATCGGTGCTGCCCGTCCTCAAGACTTTGATGAACACCTCAAGGTGCTGCCCCTACTGGAGCAGGCAGCGGAAATCTTGCCCCCGATTCAAGCTCGTCTGGAGCAGGCGGCGATCGCCGCCCTCGGAGAATCTTGGTATCGAACCTGGTCAGAGGGACTCCCCGCTTCCGAAGACCAACCCGGCCAAATTGGAGTGCGCACAATTCTCTGGTTGTGGAACTTAGCGACCGCCTATGACATGACAAGCTTTGCCCAAGCTCGCTATAATCTGCTAGAAAGTGGCGGTCATTGGTTTCCGGGGCGTCAAGCTCGAAACGTCAAGGCGGCCGAACTACAAGCAACTTTGCAATTCAGTCCCCACCAAGACGTCATCCCCGATCGCCTCCGCCAAGCCCACCAGCTCTTGGGAGGAACGACGGTGAAGCGACTGTCGCAGCAGTAGAGATTGGGCTTCCCGACCCCTAATACCGCGAGGCGGAGTTCAAAATTCAGGGTTCAAAGCGCTTGGACAACAGTCATTCTGTGGACTTTGAGGTCAAGAAATTAATCCAGTAGTCGCAGAATGCACCAAACCCCTGGCAGGCAAGACGCCTGCTCTACGGAAGTCCGGGTTGATTCTCTAAACTGCCATGTATGCTCAACTTTGAACCCTGAACCCACCTAGGGTGCTAAGGCATGGCCCCGTATCAGGCTACCAATCGTCTTCGCCGTAATCTTCATTTGCACCAACGGATTCGCAGGCACAACAGTCTTATAGAGATAGCTATCAAAGGTGAGGCGCTGTACATCAATGTCGGAGCACATCTCCACAAAGGCCTCACGAGTGGCATCAGAGCGGTAGAAGATGCGTTGGAGCAGATCCAGCACCAGATAGGTTGTGCCATATTCCTTGTCCCACCGCTTGAGGTAACGCTTTAAGTCCCGCTCTGTGGGAATCCGTTGACCCTGTTTACTAGCCTCAACAACCGTCTCCGCACAGATCCGTGCAGATTTTGCCGCAAAATAGATGCCTTCGCCTGAGGACTTGGTGACGGTTCCCGCTGCATCACCGACCAGTGCCACGCGACCCACCACACGGCGGGGGCGAGGATGTTCAGGGATGGGATGGGCTTCGACCTTAATGATTTCACCTCCCTCCAGACGGTGAGCAGCTCGGGCGCGAATCCCGGCTTGCAGACGCTTAATGGCTGACTGGTTGTTTTTCATTGTGCCGGTTCCCACCGCCACATGGTCGTATTTGGGAAAGACCCAGGCGTAAAAGTCGGGTGAGACATCATTGCCTACATACATTTCTGCTAGATCTTCATAGTAAGCAAGCTTGTCTTGGGGGAGGCGAATTCGTTCTTGGAAGGCAACTGCATAGTTGTAGTCTCCCGCATCAATGGCTTTGGCAATCCGAGAATTCGCCCCATCCGCACCGATGATTAGATCCACTTCAAGCGTTTTTTGCTCACCGACTGCTTGCCCCTCTCGGTGCTCGGCGTAATGGATCGTGTAGGGTTCACTCTCGCTGCTGGGAATATTCAATCGATGAACAATACCATGGATGAGCTGAGCGCCCAGGCGGGCAGCGCGATCGCGCATGAAACCATCCAGTACCTCCCGGCGGCACATGCCAATATATTCATCGTCCTTGAGCGTCTGACCAATATTGACCTCAACATTAGAGGGCGAGATCATCTTCATCTTCCGTACCCGGCGATCGATGATCTCAGGGGGCAGCTCAAACTCACTCACCATACACAAGGGGATTGCCCCTCCACAGGGTTTGGCGTTGTCCAACTTGCGCTCAAACAAATACGTTTCAATACCAGCTTTGGCTAAGGTTTCAGCGGCCGAAGAACCTGCCGGGCCTGAACCCACTACAGCAACCCGAAGTCCCAAGATCTTTATCCTCTCAATAACTAGAAGTCTGTATTGTTGTCGATTTAGGGCGTGTCATCAGTCAACCGCAGAAGCCTGATGGGACAATGGAGCGCCCGACCCAAACAACAGGAAAAGGGGCTGTGAGCCAGTCACTCTCAGAGCTTGAAATCTAAATTAATGACAGTCCCTAGCAGAGCATCCTACCATGACCATTTGAGGGTTAGGGGTCAATTTTTGCCCGCGACGCCAAGTTGCAAAAGACTGTAATAACTCTATTTACAATTATTTACAAAAAACGAGCGATCGCTGCCCTACTGTGCCTCATCTATTAGGGCATGTCATCAGTTAATGGCAGAAGCTTGATGGGACAGGGCGGTCGCGCTCGACCCAAACAACAGGAAAAGGGGCTGTAAGCCAGTCACTCTCAGAGCTTGAAATCTAAATGATGACAGCCCCTAACGCCAGCGGCCTTGCAGGACAAGCAATCGAGCGCCCATCCCCAAAATAGGAACGGGCGCTCAGCAAACTATCACAACCGTTTGAGATTTAACAAACGAGTTCCCTCAATCAGCGCAAAAACGCACTGGTGACCCAAAAGACCAACAGACTAATCACAGTGGTGAGTTGAGTACTCGACAAGCCGCCATTAGCAGTGGGAATCGCCCCCAATTGCAACACACCGATCGCCAGTACCACACTGATGAACAGACTTCCCAATGTTAATAACATCGATCGACCCAACCGATTTTCCTTGCGGGTAAGCCAATAGAGCGTGACCACAAACCCCAAGGCCAGAATGAGGGAAAAGACTTGGCCGCTCTCATCCGTCGCCAGCAGGGCAACAACCCCCAAGCCTCCAAAGATCAAGGTTGGCACTAGCACCTCAGTACGATCAGGAGTATCGATAAACTGACTCAGCCAGTTATTCTGGAGACCCTCGGCCAGCCAACTTTCGCTCGGGGGGCTCGGGGTCGGCTGCCGCTCAGGAAAACGAATCCCCTCAGGAACTTTGAGCTTGCCTTCTTGGCGCATGCGCAGACGCTCCATGATAATGGCATCATAGGCGGCTTCAATGGCGGCTACCTTTTGGCGATCGTCCCCAATTTGGGCACTCAGACGTGTCTTCGCATTTTGAATATCCTCAAATGAGGCTTCCTGGGTTACACCCAATGTTTCATAAGGATTTTGTTCACTCATGTTGTGGATCACCTTTAATCCGATCGCATTAACTCAAACCTAGACACACCAACAGGATGCCACCACTGCTGCCCAAGACAACACCTGTTGTTATAGCAAATCTCTCGGAGTCAGGCTATGGCTGAGTCCGCCGCCAAATCGTCCAAAGGAAATCCCTATCCTCATTACAATGGACGAAGCAGCAGTTGGGGTCAATCCCGTGCCAAGGGCTTATGAAGAAAGCTGGGTTCAGACAGACATTGGCTTGTCACGTCGAATCCGGACATAATGAGAGAGAAACGATTGATGACGCTCCTGTCGAATCTAATCCCGATCAGTCCCTCCGGTTGAGACCGTTGGGTGCCAGCGCCGTCCCTGCTCAATGACTGCCTAACGTATTGCTTGCCATTTAGTTGCCATTGGCGAGTAGCCTGGATATTGGTAAATCTCTGCCGTATTTTTTTAGGAAATAGAGGTTTGTGTCTAGAATTCTTGTAAAAGCAACGCCTGACTCGATGCTCTACCCCATTCTTTCCCTTACCCATCCTGCTGCGCGACTTTCCCCCCCTTAACTTATGTCGAGTGACCCCGCCAAAATTCTTGTTGTGGATGACAGTTCCGCTATTCGGAACCTCGTTCATCGCTTCCTGAGCCAAAAACAATACCAAGTGGAATCGGCGAGTGATGGTCAATCGGCGCTAGAAATTTTCGCGCGATTTAACCCGACGCTAGTGATCTTGGATGTGAATCTGCCCGACGCTCTGGGCTACGACCTCTGTGAAAAGATGCAAAAACGCACCGATGTCTTTGTGCTAATGCTCACCAGCCGGACAGATCCGGAGGACAAGGCGATCGGTTTTCGCAAAGGGGCCGACGACTATCTTACCAAGCCCTTTGATCTGCAAGAACTGGAATTCCGGGTCGGGGCATTACTCCGGCGACAGCGGATGGTGGTCGCCAATGCCCAGCCGCGTCAGCTTATTGCCGGTCAAATCACCATTGATCCGCAGCAGCGACAGGTCTGGGTCGATGAAGAGCTTGTGCCCTTTACAACCCTGGAGTTTGATTTACTCAATTTTTTGGTCGCCCATCCCAATGAGGCGATGAGCCGCGCTCAGCTCATTAGCGCGGTCTGGGCCTATGATGAGTCTTCCGTGGGAGACCAACGGGTGGTGGATGTTCACATTGGCCAAATTCGCAAGAAGATTGAGTCGGAAAAACAGAACCTAGCCCAAATCAAAACCATTCGTGGCTTTGGCTATCGGTTGGATGTACCGTCCTAGCACCGTAAGGCAGGTTCAGGGTTCAGGGGGCTTGTATAACAGGCATCTTAAACCTCGATGGGTGGGTTGATTTCAGTTGTCCTGCCCTAATTCGTTGTGCTATGACACAGCTTGAATTGATGCATTATTGAGGATTCGGTAATCCCCCGTGGTTGCCCTGCTGTGTTGCGTGACGGAGGGTTGATTGGCTGGCGGCTGAGACCGGAGTAGAAGGGCGCTACCCCTACAGAATTCATAACAAATTTCTGTGTGAAAAAAAGCCCTGGAGCCTTAAGGCTCCAGGGCTGAACTCATCAGGGTGCATCTACCACTTCTGATATTCCCCACAGTGGGTGCTGATCCGGATAGTTTGAGGTCGGAAGACCAAATCTGAATTGACGACCCCTTCCTTCCCTTGTCATGATGAAGACTTTCTGGTTTAAGGCCAGCAACTAGCAATGACCCCTTCCTCCCCACTGACTCCTGCTGTCTACATTCTCGGGGCGGGGCCCGGCGATCCCGAGCTGCTGACGCTCAAGGCCCATCGGATTCTGGGCCAAGCGGATGTGGTGCTCTATGCTGACTCGCTGGTGCCGCGCCAGCTCTTGACGGTCGTGCGCCCGGCGGCCGAATGCATCCCGACGGGGAATAAAACCCTAGAGGAGATTGTGCCCTTGATGGGCGATCGCGTCCGGGCCGGCCAAGCGGTGGTGCGGCTCCATTCCGGTGATCTCACCCTCTATAGCGCCATCCATGAGCAAATGCGACGTCTGGCTGAAGCCCAGATCCCGTTTGAATTGGTTCCAGGCATCAGTGCCTTCCAAGCCGCTGCGGCTCAGCTCCAATGTGAATTAACCATTCCCGACTTGGTGCAAACCATCATCCTCACCCGGGTGAGTGGCCAAGCCTCTCCCGTTCCCCCAGCGGAGGAACTGGCGTCCCTGGCCACCCATCGCGCCAGCCTTTGCCTGTATCTCGCTGCTCGCCATGTGGAGACGGCCCAAGCTCAGCTCCTGGCCCATTATCCGCCGGACACGCCGGTGGCGATCTGTTTCCGGATTGGCTGGCCCGATGAAAAAATTTGGCTCGTCCCATTGGCACAGATGGCGCAGGTGAGCCAGCAAGAACAGCTTATTCGTACAACGCTTTACCTGATTAGCCCGGCTTTAAGGGCGGGGGAGGCGCGATCGCGCCTCTACCACCCCGAGCATCATCATCTGTTTCGCCCCCATTGATGGCATCAAGCTGCCCATTGTTTTCAGGGAATCTTTTCTCAGGGAACCCTGGTACGGTGCTCAGAGTCTCCTCAGCTTGAGAAAGTATAAAAAATGTAACAATTCTCATGCCAACCCATCGGCTTAAATCCGATGTTCGTTGGCTGGGGAAGCCGGTCTTCTGTGTTTGGCGTGAGAAACTCGCTAACACAAGGCTTTAAACGGCTCAATTCCGACCGTCAACGCACTATGAACCTCTCTGAACGTACTCGTCAATTTCAATCTGTATTCAGGCGTAAGAGACCGTCTCGGTTCATTACCATTCATCGAGCCACATGGGTTTTTGGGATAACGCTGAGTGTTTTGATGACGATTGCCGCAGCCTGGCACTTAGGCGTTGAACCCGTGGCGCAACTTTTCAGCAAGCTGGATCGTTGGTTACAGTACCCCCATGTTTGGCTCGCAGTTCCCCATAACGACACCCATTGGTTACTCCTGCCGACGCTGGTTCTGAGTGGCATCGTTTTATGGGTGATGAGCGCTTCACCCCGACCCAAAACCTGGTCACGTCTGATTGTGGTGGCGATATTGCTGGCTTTAACGATTCGTTATGGGATCTGGCGATCGCTCACGACACTCAATCTTGAGACACCAACGGAGGGGATCGTGAGTTTAGCGTTTTATGGAATGGAGATGCTATCCCTTTTCGTGAGTGGCATCCGGCTCTACTTATTTTTAGGCAGTCAGCATCATAATGTAGAAGCCGATCGACTGCAAACGGCAGTGCTCGATGGCCGGTATCAGCCAACCGTGGATGTTCTGATTCCCACGTACAATGAACCGCCAGAGATTCTCCGACGAACCATTATTGGCTGCCAAGCCCTGGACTATCCTAAGGCCAAGACGGCTGTTTATTTACTCGATGACAAGCGTCGTCCAGAAATCCAAGCCTTAGCGGCTGATTTGGGCTGTCATTACCTGAAGCGACCCGACAACCGTAACGCGAAAGCGGGTAACCTTAACCATGCGCTGCCGAAAACGAAGGGTGAATTGATTGCCGTATTTGATGCAGACTTTGTCCCCACCCGTGACTTTTTAATACGTACTGTGGGTTTCTTTCAGGACAGGGATGTTGGTTTACTCCAAACCCACCAAAGCTTCTATAATCCTGATCCAATTGCGCGTAATCTCGGTCTAGAAAAGGTTCTGGCTCAAGAAGTCGAAGTTTTTTCACGCTACTTTCAAGTGTTGCGTGACACTGTCGGCACTGCGATCTGTGCTGGTAGCTCCTTTGTGGTGCGACGGCAACCCTTGGAGGCAATTGGCGGGTTTGTCACAGACAGTCTCTGTGAAGATTACTTCACGGGTGTTTCTCTTTCAGCACAGGGGTATCGTGTGGTTTACCTCAATGAACGCCTCAGTGCTGGGTTGAGTGCTGAAACAATGGCGGATCATATTGCCCAAAGACTCCGCTGGGGAAGGGGAACACTTCAGGCATTCTTCATTGACGCCAACCCCATTACAATACGGGGATTGAGCGTTTGGCAGCGGCTCGCTTATGGTGAAGGTCTCTTTAATTGGTTTGGTAGTATTTTTCGGATTTTATTTCTCTTCCTACCGCTGATTTGCTTATTGTTTGGGATTGTACCGCTGCGCATGACACCCCAGGAATGGCTGTATTTTGTTGTACCCGTTTATGTCACTCAGCTTGTCAGCTTTAATTGGTTAAACGAGCGGAGTTGTTCTTTGCTGCTATCAGATATCTACGCGGTGTCCCAATGTTTTCCAATCGCCTTTACCGTTATACAAACGTTTCTCAACCCCTTTGGGATTGGATTTCGGGTCACACCCAAGGGTCAGACTCGCGATCGCCTTCAATTTAGCTGGCGGCTCGCCATGCCCCTGCTCTTCACGCTAGGGCTATCGGTCGTTGGTTTAGGGCATGGACTCAAACTGGCACTGATGAGCAATGCTCAACTACTGGCAATGGTTCATGACCCCGGTTTAATTCTGGGTATCCGTTGGGTGTGGATGGGAGCAGCCTACAACACCTTGATTCTTCTAGTTGCGCTGCTAACGCTTCTCGACTTGCCCCGCCCCGATCCCTACAATTGGTTGGCAATCAAGCGGACTGTATCGCTCCAGATGGGAGATCAATTGGTCTGGGGCACCACGACTCAAATGTCCGAAATGGGGATAAAAATTCAACTCACGCAAGCCTCGAATCGGGCGGTCTGTTCGTCTCAATTCGGCAAGCCTGTCAAGCTCTCCCTACCAGAGGAGTCCATGACCTTGGCGGGCAGGATGACTCAAGTCAAAACGCTGGATGGTATTTGTAACCTTGAGATTCAGTTTTATCGCCTGAGCCTACCGCAACAACGGCAATTGATCACATTCCTTTTCTGTCGTCCGGGTCGGTGGTATAAACAATCCGTGCCGGGCGAATTCGGCTCGCTCTGGCTAATGGTGAAAATACTCTTGATTCAACGGTTGCTCCTGCGCCGTCAGCCCCAACCTGTGCCGCTCCAAGTTTCTCAGATTTAGTCCATTGCCTGAGTATCGGACTGAAAACAAAACGTTGCTTGAAACCGGGAGCATCCCACTTTGGCACATCCAGACTGCATCGCCCTCATCCCCCAGCCCCTTCTCCCAAAAAAGGAGAAGGGGAGCCGGATTCAAAGTCCCTCTCCCAGCTTGGGAGAGGGATTTAGGGTGAGGGCTTGCGTAACTGGGATGCACCC
>JBCDEB010000026.1:0-56325 GCA_039180005.1 Cyanobacteria bacterium P01_G01_bin.54
GAGCACAGCGCACATAGTTCAACAACAATTCATCTGTGAGCACCAACATTCGCGCGCTTCTATCCTGCTCCCCTGTACCAGTACTTTGAACTCTGAATTTTAAACTCCGCTCTGCGGTACGAGCTGTTCCCCATACAGCATCTATGATAAGAGGAAGAACACGATGTGCAACCTTAAACCCCAACACCAGTTAACCCGCAGGGCAAACACCTCCCTCGGGCTTTCTGAGCCTCTGCTCACACAGCAGCAGCGGTTTGGCCGCCACTGCAATGGGGGGAACCGTTTTGTCCAGGAACATCGTCAGGGAGGGTAATGGTACAAGGACAAAGCACGATGCAGGCATTGGTCGTGGGGTCACTGACAGCACGTCAGCGTTGGGTCAAACAACTCCAGACGCAGCAATGGTCAGAGGTTGAGCAAACCGATTGGCTCGACACGCTTCCCAGCGTGAATTACGCCTTGGTGGTGTTGTTGCTCGAAGAACCCAGCGATCGCGGCATGGGGCGGGTACAGCAGCTCAAGCGCCATTTTCCCCACAGCTACTTTTGTGCCGTACTTTTACCCGAGCATCTCGCCCAGCTTCCCGAGCTATTGCAGGTGGGCCTCGATGACTACATCCTAGCGACGGCCAGTGCTGCTGAGCAATGCGGTCGGCTACAGCGCCTCAGCCACCGCTTACACCAGGACTATGCCACTGCCATTGTCGAGCCGGTCAGCGATCCAGAGCGCCCCCCTTCTGGCACCATGGCGCTCAAACAATTTCCTTATTTGGCCAGTCACCATCTGCGCCAGACCTTGATTCGTATCCGGCATCAGCTCGAAACGCTGGGCCAAGAGTTAACCAACCCAGTACAAGGCACCGCGATCGCCCAGATTTTGGAGCGGATCCAGACAGTTGAGCAGATTCTCAATGCCATCTTGGGTGATAGCGCACCCACGCTGCGATCGCCGCCGCTCAACCCCCCCCTGACCCATCAGGACTACATCATCGTCGATCATCAGTTCCGGGTGCAGCAATATTCCGAAGGGGCACAGCAATACGCGGAGCCCGAGAGCCCCGTGACCCTCGGGCAAAATATCCAAGAGAGCTTTCCGGAGCTGATGGGGGTGGAGTCGCTCATCTCCGAACTCCTGATGGGCCGAACCAAGGGCTACGAACTCTCGGGCATCGCTCGACGGAACCAGCCCGATTATCCTATGTATTTTGATCTCTACATCAATGCCTACAGTCAGCCCTCCACCTACCAGCAACCCGCCTATCTGATCGTCCTCATTAACAATGCCACCGAACGGATGCTGTTTCAGCAGCAGTTGATGCAGAGTGCCAATGAAGCCCAGCTCTTGCTCCGTAAGTTGGAGGCCAACAAAAAGTACATTACCCAGATTATCAACTCGATGGCCGATGCCCTGATTGTCACCACCTATTCCGGCATCATCAAAAAGACAAACCCCGCCGCCCAGCGCCTCTTTGGCTATCAAGACTACGAGATGCTAGCCCAACCGATTACCCAGTTTGTCAGCGATCAGGAATTTCTCACCCGAGTTGCCGAGGCCGGCTTTACCGATCGCGCCGAAGTCATCTGTCGTCGCCGCAACCAAGCGATCTGCTATGTCTCCTTCTCTTGCGGCACGATCAGCAGTGACGAAGACAGCCAAGAATTTGTCTATGTGGGTCGGGATGTCACTGAACGCAAACAGGCAGAAGCGCGGATCCAGCAGCTCAACCATTCCCTGCAAGAGCGCACGCAAGAGTTAGAAGTGGTCAACGAAGAGCTCGAATCGTTCTCCCGCACCGTCTCCCATGACCTCAAAACGCCGCTTTCGCATATCGATTTCTTCTATCAGCTCTTGCTCGAAGAATACGGCGAGCAACTGCCTGCCGAAGCCCAGGACTATCTCCAGCAGATCCACCAGGCGGGAGCACGGATGCAGCAGCTCATTCATGATCTGCTCCAGCTCTCGCGGGCAACCCGTGCTGAGTTGAGCTGTGAAACGGTCGACTTGAGCGCGATCGCCCAAGACATTCTGCAACAACTGCGTAGCAACAGCCCTGAGCGGGACTGCACGGTGAGCGTGCCGGAGGCGCTACCGGTTTGGGGCAATGCGGCCCTGTTGCGCATTGTCCTGGAAAACCTGCTGCAAAATGCCTGGAAATATACCCGCAAAGAAACCACCACAACCATTGAAGTGGGCATGTGCTCGACGGAACAAATGCCGATCGCCCTTGACTACCAGGGACAAATTTTCTTTGTTCGGGACAACGGCGTTGGTTTCGATATGGCCTACGCCGATAAACTCTTCCGTACCTTTAGTCGGCTCCATTCAGCCCGCGATTTTGAGGGCACCGGCATTGGTCTAACCACAGTGGAGCGAATCATCCATCGCCACGGGGGGCAAATTTGGGCTGAAGCAGCGGTGGGCCAGGGCGCAACCTTCTATTTCACGCTCGCTTCAGCCGCAACCGATGCGGCGGCGCAAACCCCTGCTCCCTCTGCTAACGATCCGGCGATCGTCCCTAGCACTGCCCAGAGTGCAATTGGTTCGTCCCTTGAGTAAAATGCTCAAGCAGGATTTTCTCAATGCTTTGCTATGGCCAATGTGGTTTTGCGCCCCCAACGTAACTTGGATATTAAGGGGGCCTCGATGCTCCAACAGCGGGTGTTTAATCTCCTACCGCCGCCGGAAAACTCCTGCTGGGTGCTGGACTTGGTGGAGGTGAATGTGATTAACCACTTTGGTCTAACCTCCCTCATGTCTGTGCGCCGGGCGGCACGTCAGCACCGCTGTCGGCTTTATCTGCTCAATGTCAAGCAACCGGTGCGCTATATGCTAGAAATTACCGAACTCGAAGAGAAGTTTAACTATCTGGAGAGTCTGGATGATGTCTTTACCGACAAGATCCGGTTGCTGTTGTGTTAGGTGGAAGGGGTAAATCTGCGGCTCAGTTTGCGGGAGCAGGTTCCCCTCAAAAGTATACACTTATGCAAATTGTGTATTTATATAGCAATCGCTGGTCGGCTGAGGGGCGATCGCTATATCGTGTATCCAATGAGTTTTTCAGGTACATGATAATTCAGTCGTTGTAAAAAACTCAGAAAACCAAATCAAAGAATATCTACAAGTGCGATCGCCCATCGCGTAGGGTGCGTTAGCAGGAGAGCAATTTGTCAATAAATAGACAATCGTAAGGTGGGCAAAATTAGCGAAATTAGAATCAAAACGTAGATTTCGCAATATTTGCCCATCCTACAACTTTATGTCTCAACAACAGAAGGAGAATAGTCGTCATGAGTGAAGATCAGAAATACGAATATGATTATAATACCAACTTCGCTCCTTTGGCGATGCTCAAAGGCGTATTGCCACCACTAGAGCACATAGCGGGTCGAGAATGGTTATTAAAGGTCGCGGTTCAACTCACACGAGTCTTTATCAACGGCCTTGCAAATGAAGCTAAATCTCTTGAGGACGAAGGCATTCAAGAGGTTGTACAGGCTGTGAGGGTATTATATGACAGCGATAATTTACAGCCCAGTCGATATACCCGTGATACGATCGAGCGAATTATCAAGTCTCTCGATGTCGAGGCAGAAAAAAGCCCAGCCCATACGCTATTTGAAAAAATTATGCGGGAGATTGCCAACGATGATTTGGATGTAGAGGATGTTTTAAATCTTGCTGACTCGCTCTTCAATACATCAGAAAAATCAAGCAGTAACGATCGCCCTACAACCTTAAAAGGATATGAGGAGCAGTTCAAGAAAGTCTTCAGGATTATTCCGATCGTTCCCTTACCCAAAATCAGTCAGAACTTTAAAGACGATCTCCAGTTTGCGAATATGCGGGTTGCGGGCCCCAACCCACTAGTGATTGAACGAATGACCACAGAAGATCCACGCTTTCCGGTCACCAACGAGCAATATCAAGCGGCCATGGAAACCGCTGACAGTATCCAGCAGGCTCTCTCTGATGGCCGACTTTACCTAGCAGACTATGGGCTTTTTGAAGATGCGCTTCAAGGCACGTATCCCCAAGAGCAAAAGTATATTTGTGCGCCGCTAGCATTGTTTGCTGTCCCTGAAAAAGGCCACAAAAATCACCCATACTTATGCCCCATTGCAATCCAATGCTTCCCAGAGCCCGGAGAGGATAATCCTATCTTCACGCCTAAAGATGGGAATTGGCTAATTGCTAAGACGATCGTTCAAATTGCCGATGCCAACTTTCACGAGGCCATCAGTCACTTAGGCCGGACTCATCTCGTTATCGAACCGTTTGTGATTGCAACCTATCGAACGTTGCCCGAAAACCACCTGCTCCGCAAGCTGCTGCTGCCGCATTTCGAGGGAACGTTTTTGATTAACTGGGGAGCAAACAATATTCTAGCGTCCAACAAGGGTGGTGTAGATGAACTACTCGCCCAGACAATCGATGCATCCCGTGTGGTGGCAGTCAAAGGTGCTCAAAGCTACCTGTTCGATTTCAATGGTTCAATGCTTAAAGAGACATTGAAACATCGGGGTGTGGACGATCCCGGAAAACTGCCCTATTATCCCTACCGCGATGATGCCCTGAAAATTTGGGGTGTGATTAAAGAATGGGTAACAGGGTATCTCGAGAGCTACTACACAAGTAACGATCAGATAGGAGATGACATAGCTCTGCAAAGTTGGGTAAAAGAGTTACTCTCTTATGAGGGTGGACGGCTGAAGAACTTTGGGGAAGAGGGGCAAATCCGCACGTTAGATTACCTGATTGAGGCGACTACGATGATCATCTTTACCGCTAGCGCTCAACACGCAGCTGTGAATTTCCCTCAGAGTAAAATCATGAGTTACACTCCAGCGATGCCACTGGCGGGTTATTCCCTAGCACCAACAACGACTGCAGGGAGTAGTAGTGATCAAGATTTAATCCAACTTCTGCCCACCCTAGATATCGCGCTTGCGCAACTGAATTTAACCTACCTATTAGGGTCAGTTTACTATACCAAACTAGGGTACTACTCCCAAGATTTTAAAAATGACCTAAATGAATCACAAAAAACAGCACTGAGTGATTTCCAGACCAACCTCGAATATATTGAAGGGGAGATTGAAAAACGTAACAAGAAAAACTCCGATGTTACCTATGAATACCTAATTCCCTCGCAAATCCCTCAAAGTATTAACATCTAATCCGCACCCCCTCTATGCCAAGCCTGGAGTCGTTGCAAAGTGGATAAAATTAGCGATTTTATAATCAAAGTATAGATTTCTCAATATTTTTCCACCTTACGGTGCTGCGGGCTAACACCTATAATTGGATTTAGACAGCAAGTCCTTAACAACTCTCTGCGGAGGGTCGTGTTCCTGCACTTGCCGTCTAATGTATTCGTTAGCCCCTTGAAAATAAAAGGAAGATGTTGTGATTAAGCTCATTATGTGTTTAGTTCGGCGTTCTGATCTGACGCGAGAGGCATTTCAGGACTATTGGCGCAATAGCCATGACCCCTTCTTTATGCAGAATGCCGCTGTCATGCGGGCAAAGAAATATGTCCAGTCCCATACCCTTTCGAGTCCATTGAATGCAGGGATGCGTGAATCCCGGAGGATGATGGCAGAATTTGATGGCGTCGCTGAGGTTTGGTTTGAATCAGAGCAGGATTTGATGGAAGCGATGGGGTCTACTAAAATGGCACAGCTCGGTTCGAAACTGGTTGCGGATGAAAATAACTTTATTGATCATGCCAAGTCTTGTGCCTTCATCGTGGAAGAAGTTGACTTCTAGAGTGCGTTAGAGATAGCAAGACAGTGGTGCGGCTTCACGATCGCACATTTTAGTACAATTGCTGCTCGCGTAATACCGTGACACAGCTTAATGAGTGCATTAGAGAACCAAGGGGTAAGTCTCTCAAAAAATTGTCTGTGTTGGGTTTCACTCCGTTCAACCCAACCTACACCAATACACCTTCTTCCAACTCAGTGCCCCAAGACTCTAACCAACCCATTACAGCCTCCCCAGAAACAATCCGATCCGCTTCCCAATCCGCCATTGCCACTTCTGTCTCACGGAGCATTTGTTGTCTGCGTTCCTCACGCTCAATGTAGTGACGCAACGCATCATTGATAATCCAACTTTTGGAGCGTTTCAATGATTGAGCAACATCGTCTAACTTTCCTTCGAGATCTTGATCGAGTCGAAAGCTCGTTGTCGTCATTTTGCTTCTTCCAAAATAATCATATGCAATGCATCGTATTATTTTAACGTGAAGGTTTACGTGTCATTGCGGATGATTATTTATGAGGCTCTCTCTCAGCCATGGCTTGGCTCTCAGGCTTGGCAAGCCAAAATTCTGAAAGGGGTTCTGGCGATTCTGATGGTTTTTGGCTTCTGGAGCAGCACCCCCGCGATCGCCGCGCCGGATCTAACTCAACTCTCAGAGAATGCGCTAGTCCGCCAAGCACAAACGGCCCAGCGCCAAGGCGAGCTGGCTCAAGTCGAGGCGGCTTGGAATGAGCTGCTCCGGCGTCATCCTGACAATGCGGCTCTCTGGAGCAACCGGGGCAACAGTCGGGCGGGCCAAGGCAAGCTTGCAGCGGCGATCGCCGACTATGACCAAGCGATCGCCCTCGCGCCCCAAGCCCCAGACCCCTACCTTAACCGGGGGGCCGCTTACGAAGCCGAAGGCGAATGGCTCGCGGCGATCGCCGACTACAACCAGGTGCTCGCCCTTGAACCCCAAGACGCTGCAGCCTACAACAACCGGGGTAATGCCCTACTCGGGCTCCAGGACTGGGCGGCGGCGATTGACGATTTTGAGCGGGCGATCGCCCTTAAACCCGACTTTGCCTTGGCCCGCTGCAACCTAGCGCTGGTGCTCTTCCAACAGGGTGAGACGGCAGAATCACTGACGCAACTGCGCCGCCTGACGCGCAAATACCCCGTCTTTGCCGATAGCCGTGCTGCCCTGACAGCGGTGCTCTGGAGCCAGGGGCAAACGGGCGAAGCGGAGAGTAACTGGGTGGCAGTGCTCGGGCTTGACCCCCGCTACCGTAATCTAGAGTGGGTCAGCCAGGTGCGCCGCTGGCCGCCCCGGCTCGTCAAAGCTTTGGGGCAGTTTCTGGCCTTGGAAGCGTCGTGATGTTGATTTTGACGATGAACTGAATATCAGCAGGTCTATTCTGGTCAATGATCAAGATCAAGCGTTTGCTCTAATGTGAATGGAGCAGATTCCGGAAATTGCCTGATGTTGAGTCCTGTTTTGAGGGTAGCTTTACGACGTGCGGTGGTATAGCTGCTGGCCCAATGGGCTGTGAGGTGGGCTTTGAGACTGGGGCTATCGGCCAGTTGTTTAGCGATGCGATCACGGTGCTCAAAGAGGGTATAACGCCAACTATTGCTGCGCTTCTGGGGCTGATAACGGTATTTGAGCAGATGCATCAAGACAATTTCTAAATGACTCGGAATTGCCCGACGTTCACGTTTCCCCATATCCTTGAGTTCTTCAATTAAATTGGGAGCGTCAATCTGTGACCATTGCTGCTGCTCCAACAGCACTGCTATATGAAACAACCAAGCCATGTAGTCTTGCTCATAATCACAGTCTGGAGCAAGGGAAACGGACTTTGGGGATGCGGGGGCTTGGGTCATGGTTGGGTTTCCCGAAAAGCAGTGCGCCGTATACAAATTGTGGCTTAAGACGGGGTCATTGGGGTTAAAGTACACCCAAAAAAAATTCTCTGGATCAATGCAGATTAGGGCGTGTCATCCGTTAACCGCAGCAGCCTGATGGGACAAGGGAGGGAGCGCCCGACCCAAACAACAGGGAAAGAGGCTGTAAGCCAGTCAGAGTTTGACATCTAAACGATGACATCCCCTAGCAGGGCGTAGCGAAACGGCAATCCCTTCGCCATAATTGAAACACATTGAAGCGCTCTCGACCCTCCAGCTCACTGTTCACCCATGACTGCTGCTCCTCAACCCCTCCAGCACCACAGCGATATCAGTCAACTAAAGCGATGGAGCAGGTTGCTCCTGACGGGTCTGCTGGCGCTGCTGCCCGCAACCGCCTTCGCCCACGACGATCGCCCCGAATGGCTGATTACGGTCAATAGCGCCAGTGATACGATCGCCGCCGATGGCCAGGTCACCTTACGGGAGGCCATTACCTTCTTAAATGGCGATCGCCCCCTCGAAGACTTCTCCCCTCGCGAACGGCTGCAACTGGTTCCCCGCCGGGGCAACAGCCGGATTCAATTCCAACTGCCCGCCGACCAGACCACCCTTTATCTCCACAGCGTGCTACCCGAGGTACAGCGCAGCGAACTGATTATCGATGGCACCAGCCAAATGCAACGACGTCGGGATGCATCGGGCCAAGAACAGCTCGTGCCGCTGGTGGCCCTGACACCCACACCCAATCGGGCCGTGCCTCGAGGGTTGACGTTGGTAGCCCATGGTATTCAGGTCAAAGGCTTGAGCCTTTACGGCTTTAACCAACCCCATAGCGCCACCGCCGGCACCTTGGTGGCGAATATTGTCATTTCCCACCCGGACGCCCCGCCCAGCCGCAATCAAGTGGAACAGACACCCTACTATTTTCCCTTTCGAGAGCGCGATCGCGCCCCCTGGAACATCACCCTGATCGGCAACTGGATTGGTCAGCCGCCTACGGGGAAGCCGGAGACAGCGACATCGGCTCAGGGCATTTATGTTCTCAATGCCCACCACCTGACCATTCAAGACAACCTGATTGCCCACCACCAGGGAGCAGGTATTCTCACCGGTTTTCGGGCGCTCGATACGGCGATCGAGCATAATGTCTTAGAAAACAACGGCACAGCGGGCCTACCCGATGCCATTCGCCTCGAAGGCCAGGTCGATCGCACCCAAATTCGCGAGAATCTGATCTATCGCAATGGCGGCAGCGGCATTTATTTCTTCAAGCCCAACGGCACCGTGACGGTGGCTGGCAACGTCCTCAGCGACAATGGCCAACGCTATCAACGGGCTGCCATTTATGTCACCGGGAACCATCATCGGTTCGAGCAAAATTGGCTGGGCAACCAAACCGGCCCCGGTATTGTGGTGGGGGCTGTGCCCCAGTCTCAAGGCGTCCAGATTCGCGGCAATCAGTTTGTCAATCTCCAGGGCTTGAGCATCGATCTGGTTGCCCAGGCAGGAACCGACGTGCAAGCCTATCAGCAGGGAGATGGCCGTAATCCCCGCCTCAAGGAGCGCCATCGCCGCCGGGTCAGCGCGAACTATGGCATCAATGCCCCCCTATTTGCCCATGGGTTTTTGGTGCAACTGCCGTCGGGTATGGTGACGGTGCTGGGGACAGCGGAACCCGGTAGCGAGGTGGAACTCTACCAGGTGGATGCATCCGGCAATCTACTCGAACCCATCGCCCGGATCCCGGTCAATGAGCAGGGGGCATTTGCGGCAACCCTGGCGGAGTTAGCGGTGGGAGATCGGCTCAGTGCGATCGCCCACCACCCCACCTATGGCACCTCGGAACCCGCGACTGAAGTGGAAATTCGTGGGATTGAATAGTTAAGCCTTGTGCTCCGGATTCTTAAAATCACTATGACAGCCCGCATCCCAAACATCGGGCTGGTTGCCATGACCCGGAATGCCGCCTTGATCCTTGAGCATACGAGCGAGGTGCATACAGTTCCAGGTCAAGAAGGTGGTGTTGCGGTTGGTGAAATCATTTTCTGGGCCCCCCGAGCCGGGGTCACGGTAGGAAGGGCCAGGGCCCGCTTCCCCCATCCAGCCCGCATCGGCCTGGGGCGGAATGGTATAGCCAATATGTGAGAGCGAAAAGAGGATATTCATGGCACAATGCTTGACTCCGTCTTCGTTTCCCGTGATTAGGGTTGCGCCGACCTTACCGTAGTCGCGGTATTGGCCCCTGGCATTGAGTTTGTGGGTGTAGCCATACATTCGCTCTAAAACCCGGTTGCATACGGAACTTTTTTCACCGAGCCAGACCGAAGTGCAGAGCACTAAAATATCAGTTTCGTCAATTTGTTTTTGGATTTGTGGCCAATCATCCTTGTCCCATTCCGGCGTTTCCGACATATCCAACCCCAAGCCCGCAGGAAGTTCGTAGTCAACCGGCCGAATCACGGTAGTTTGCACCCCATTCACCTCAAAAATCTGTTTGGAAACATCAATTAACCCTTCGGTATGGGAGAGCACCGGGGTGCGGTTGAGGGTGCAGTTGAGAAAGAGTGCCTTGAGATCATCGTATTTTTTCGGTGACGTTTGGCGTTGCGCTTCGGTAATTTTTTTGAGTTGTTCAGTCATGGATTTTAGAAGTTAGCAGTTAACGAAAAAGTGATTAAAAGGGAACATGTTGAGGAGGGGAGGGGGAATCACGGCTCCAGATGTACGGTGTACCGATTCAAAATCCACAGAATACCTGTTATAAAAGCACTCTGAACCCTGAACTCTGAACCCGACTAGGCATTTTGAACGCCCAAAATGAGTGCAGCATAGAGCAAACCACCGCCGAGAAACGACGGGAAACAACTCTCACGCTCGCTGGGCAGTTCATGTTTGAGCACATTAAGAATGATGCTGCCGGCCAAAAACGACCAAACTAGGGCGATCGCCGCTTCATGCAAATGCAGCGCCTGGCCCAAAACTGCACCGAGGATGATTGACCCCGTCAGCAACCAGCGACCCAGGTTGTCATAGAGCGTTTTGTGATGTTCTCGCAGGTGGTGATCCAAGATAAAGAAATGGAGGGCGATCGCCACAAAGAACAGCACACAAGCAAACAGTGTGCCATGGCCCCGTAGATCTTGCATCAGATAACCCAGAACCACATTGAGCAGCGCAAAACCACCGATATGAATCCAAAAGACACGATCTTCCGTATGATCCGATTCGGTCTTGACCCGATTCTGCTTACGGGAATGGAGCGCCAGAATATCCAAGCCATAGAAGACTACCAGGCCCACAAACGCCAGGATATAGACATGGTTCTCTAGATAGGCCACCAACGGTAGCTCCAGCTCGCCCACCTCATGCTGCGCATGGCCCAACTCCGGCAGGACTTCTAGAAAGACATAGCCAATGGAAACCCCCCCGGCAAAGGAAATCCAGCGAAATGCCGGAATAACCCGAGTCACTGCGGCGGTGGATGCAAAGGCATGGATTGCGGCTAGGCCAAGGGCCAGCACCAGTCCGATCATAAATTCTTCCCTCCATTGTGATTGCCATTGAAGCTTCGTCTGTCACTCGCGCCAATGCACCGTGTCCAAGCCAACGCATATTGCGAATGAGTCGTCTTCCTGTCCCTGTGCTAACCCCCTGTCTGGGGCAACAACAGGTGGATAACACCTACGGATTTTCATTGTTCCTGCGATCCATTGTTTTTGAACTTCAGGCTTACGAAGGTTTACAAAACCTGAGTTTCAGTTAAGCGAAACGATCGCATTCCTCAAAGCTTTGAAATCTCAATGCCAAACCCGTTTGTCAGGGGACCCGCCCCCCGACACCTCCCGCTGAGGGGGAAATTGCCCCCGACGGGCTTCGGCAATATCGGAGCCAGTATGGTAGATTCTGTTGAGTTTCAGCGTCTTTCGCGATGTCTGCTTATCCAGAACTCAGGTTGCAAAACAAATGTGTCCGCTACAGGCTTGAACAGTCGTAGCGGACGCTGGGTCAATAAGCAGCATCGTAATGCAACTTTTCTGGAAACCGCCTTAGAACTTGGCTTCCGCGAGGGGGACACCAAACTTCTCACACCAAATTGTCAACTCATTCGCGTCTAGTTCTCCCAATGCTGCCAAGGTGAGACTCGCCGGTAGACGATAGATTTGCTGGCCACTATCGAGGTTCAAACTAGAGAAGGTTGTTTCAGCCAGAAATTCGTCATTACTGGAGAAACCTAAGCGTGGATCAGGTGCCCCATCAAAGGAGAAGTTTTCCCCCAAGACCACATAGAGCTTGGCACCCTCGCCTTCTCCTACGCGGACAATCTGGACGCCGCCACTTACCGTGTGGTTACTTTCGCCGACAAAGCTGGATGTAGCAATCACTTGACCATCGGCAAGGGGATCATGGCCATCGGCACGGGCGGGAGAGTGGGGCATGACCGTCAAGGCAGTGGCAACAGCAGCAGCAGTCAGGAGAGATTTAAGAGTACGCATGGTTGTTTGCTCGTCAGTTTTGTTCATCTTCAGAAGATAGGGAGGGAGACTGAACGGCGGTTAAGTCTGTTTAGAGGGTTTGCTGAGAAAATACTTGAATAACGTGAGCTTCGGTTAAGCGAAACGATCGCATTCCTCAAAACCTTGAAATCTCGTTTTCAAACCCGGTTGTCAGGGGTCCAGCCCCCCGACACCTCCCGCTGAGGGGGAAATTGCCCCCTCAGACTCCGGCAATATCGGAGTCAGTATGGTTAATTCTGCTGAGTTTCGACCGTCTTGCGCGATTCTGCTTATCCAGAACTCACGTTGAATAGCCAGCTAGAATGCGCCGATGGTGACAGTCTCAAAGGCATCGGCGATCGCATCCCTGTACAATTCACAAAATCGGCGGCCGTTACAATGTATTCTGACCGCAGCCTGTCCAGAATACGCCATGACGACCCAGCCCACATCGGAATCCCCCACAGCCGGAACCCCTATTTCCCCCGATACCACTCCGCAAGTGCCAACCTCCCAGACAACAGAACCCCAAACAACAGAACCCCAACCCAGCTACACTAAGCTCGCCATGCGTAACATGGTTCGGAAAAAGGGCAAATCGCTGACGCATTTTTTCCTCTCCACCCTAGCGGTGGTCTCCCTGCTGGTGGGTTTGGCCTATCTCACCCGCTAGAGCCGTCATGACCCTATCGGTAGAGGTGACGGTGCAGGTGGCGATCGCCCTCCTGCCCCCCGAACTGGCTTCCATCACCGAAGCCCAATGGCAACAATGGCTAAGCTGCTGGTTAGCCCAAACCCAGCCGATATTTGCACTTCCTCCAGCCACCACCTATGGTCTAACCCTTCGCTTGGGCAACGATGCCCAGATCCAACAACTCAACCAGCAGTATCGCCAGCAAGACCGTGCCACCGATGTGCTGGCCTTTGCCACCCTTGACAATGGAGCGGTTGCAGCTGCCATCGCCAGCGAGCCGCTGCCGGAATGGGAGTTGGGCGATATCATTATTTCTCTCGATACAGCTAGGGCTCAAGCCCAAGGGCATACCCTCCGCCAGGAAGTGGTTTGGCTGGTCAGCCATGGCTTTCTTCATCTTTTGGGCTGGGATCACCCCAATGCTGAGCAACTGGAGCAAATGCTACAGCAGCAGGAGCACTTGCTCAAGCAAATTCAGATTCCGCCGCCGACGCGTTAGGGCGGTTTGATGACGCGCCTTTGGGAGAATTGTGATAAGTTGTGACCAGAAAATGTGAACGCACATCAAGAATTCAGCATAACGCTTGACAAATAAGCGCGATCGCGTCATGGAGGGTTATCTCGATCACAGTCTTCTAACCACAACGGCTGCTACACTACCTCTGCATGACCCCTCCCCAACCCAATCATGGTTCTCCAAACCTCTTTTCAATCTGTTCCGGATGCGCCGCGCCGCTTAGCCGCCATGCCCAAATCCACATCTGCCGATCGCAATTGTGCTTGGAAAGTTGCACCCAACTTGTGGATTAGCTTTCGGTATGCCTGGGCAGGGGTCTATTATGCGTTCCGGACACAGCGTAATTTTCGCATTCACACCGCGATCGCTGTGGTTGCCGTGGGGTTGGGTTTTGGCTTGCAGATTAGCACCGTCGAGATGGCGATCGTCGGCTTGACCTGCGCCCTGGTGATGGTGCTGGAGCTGCTCAATACAGCGCTCGAGTCGGTGGTGGATCTGACCGTGGAAAAGAACTATCATGAGCTGGCGAAAATTGCCAAAGACTGTGCAGCAGGAGCGGTTCTGGTGGCGGCGATCGCCTCTGTCTTTGTCGCCAGCCTGATTCTACTCCCCCCCCTCTTGCTGGTGGGTCAGTCGCTGTTGCACTAAAGAGACTCCACTGCAAATCATGCGCCAGGACAATCTTGATCGGTGGCAGGCAGGATGCAAATTTGACTCCCCTATCCCTCCGGGAGGCTGCGCCAACGACTCCGTTCAGGGTAAATCGCTCACTGACCACCTGCGCTACGGTTTTCCTAAACTCAAATTTGTCTGTTGCGCGGGCGTCTCCGCCCGCTCCAGATCATCATTGCAGGAAAACACGCTAAAAAATCTAGATTCAGCTCTAAATTCCTAAGATTCCGTGCTTCTCGTCATCGACAACTACGACAGCTTCACCTACAACCTAGTGCAATACCTAGGCGAGCTGGTGCCCCATTATCCCGAAATTCCTGAAATTCGAGTCTATCGCAACGATCAAATCACCCCGGCCCAAATTCGAGCACTCCAGCCAACTGGCATTGTCATCTCCCCAGGTCCAGGCCGGCCCGAGACCGCTGGCATTTCCCTAACGTTGTTTACAACTCTCGGTCCTACCGTTCCTATTTTGGGGGTCTGTTTGGGGCATCAGAGTTTGGGTCAAGCCTTTGGCGGCACGGTGATTAACGCCCCCACCCTGATGCATGGCAAAGTCTCGGCGATTTATCACCAGGGCACCGGCCTCTTTGCGGGCTTGCCGAATCCTTTCCCCGCCACCCGATATCATAGTTTGATTGTCGAGCGCCAGAGCCTTCCCGAGACCCTAGAAGTCACCGCCTGGGTCGATGATCTGATTATGGGACTGCGGCATCGAGACTATCCGCACCTCCAAGGCGTACAATTTCATCCGGAGAGTGTCTTAACGGAATGTGGCAAAGTCATTTTGCGCAATTTCCTGAATTCCCTTTCCTGAATTCCCTGCCATTCCATCAGCAAGCAGCATGAAGCGAAGTCAATTTTTACGTTATCTCGGTGCCGGGGCGCTCACCACCCTTGGAGGAGGGCTATTGCAAGCCAGCCGCAATCCTCTCGCTGCCCAGACGGGGAGCTCCGTCACAGTCAAAGCGTTGGGGCATACTTGCTTCCTCTTTACCGGGGGCGGACGCCGCATTTTAGTCAACCCCTTCCGACAAATTGGCTGTACCGCTGGTTATCGTGCACCGCAGGTGTCTGCTGACTTTGTACTGATTAGCAGTCGCTTGTTTGATGAGGGCGCGCCGGAGCAACTGCCAGGCAATCCACGCATTCTCTTTGAAGCAGGCTCTTATAACGTGGAGGGTTGGCGCTTTGAGGGGGTGAATGTTGACCACGATCGCGTCGGTGGCGCTCGTTTTGGTAATAATGTGGTCTGGCGTTGGCAACAGGGCGGTGTCGATATTGTTCACCTCGGTGGCGCGGCAGGGCCGATCACTGCTGAGGAGAAAATCCCCCTGAGCCGTCCGGATCTGTTATTTGTTCCCGTCGGGGGCGGGCCCAAGGCCTATGATGCCCAGGAGGCGATCGCCGCCGTCCAAGCGCTCAACCCCAAGCTGGTGGTTCCCACCCATTACCGTACCCAAGCCGCAGATGCCCTCACCTGTGATATTGCCGGACGAGAAACATTTCTGGAACTATTCAATGCCCGCTACGGCACCGCAGCGCGGGGCGGGGGCGATACGGCAACCTTTAGCCCCAGTAGCTTCAACCAATCGACACCGCAACTCTACAGCTTGAGCTATCGGTTTTAGCGTGTATTAATTAAGAAAAAATCAAGGGCTGAGGGTTGGCTGATGCCACGGTTCATCAAGAAGCGAGGTTGGCGATTGTCTTTGGCAATGCACTCTAGCGTAATTGCTGAGCTTGAGTCGTTGCGGGTGGGTGAAGGAGAGCTAGAATCTCTTCAGTTAAGCAAAAAGGAGCGCAACCATGCTACAAACCAGTCCCAAGCCAATCCATGTTGATGAATTTATCGCTCAGTATGGTGAGCAATTTCAATATGAGCTGATTGATGGTGAGTTAATTGATATGGAACCAACAGGATTGCATGAGCAGGTGATTGATTTCCTGGCTCGGAAGTTTCATGTGGAAATCGATCGCCTCAATTTGTCCTATATCATTCCTCAGCGTTGTCTGATTCGGGTGTCTGAGCAAACCGCGTTTCGTCCGGATTTAGTGGTGCTCGATCGCACTCGTTTGATTCATGAACCGTTGTGGCAATATCAGCCTGTGCTGACCTCAGGGGCGGCAATTAAACTCATTGCCGAGGTGGTGAGTACCAATTGGCAAAATGATTATGCCCGCAAGGTGGAAGACTATGCGCTGTTGAGCGTACCAGAATATTGGATTGTTGATTATTTGGGTTTGGGTGGCAGAGATTATATCGGTAAGCCAAAGCGGCCAACAGTGACATTATGTCAGCTTGCGAAAGAGGATGACTATTATGAAAAGCAGTTGTTTCGGCAGGGTGAGCAACTGGTTTCGGCGGCGTTTGGTGCGTTGCAATTGCAGACGGATGCGGTGTTTTCAGCAGGGAGTTTGTAAGTATGGACTACTACTTTAAAGAACGATACGTTAACCTTTTCACTACCTTTGGCTTCAATCTGATATTTGGGAATGAGGACAATAAAGAATTCCCAATTGATTTTCTGAATACGCTACTTCCTGAGCATCACCAGATTCACAATCTTGAATTCCAGAAAACACTCAGGGAGCCGATCCGTATGAAGTGTCAAAACAAAGCGGGTGCATACTTCATGGTTGAACTGCAACAACTTAATCATAAGTTTTTTAGAAACCACCCAGACTACGTTGAAGATTTTCCCATTCAACGGCTCATTTTATCAGCCGGTCTAGAGCCTAAGATTCAAGCGGTCTATTTAATTGGTCTGCTGAATTTTATATTTGACGAAAACAAGAATACTGAACAATACTTACACCAAGTTGATTTACCACCGACCGATGGCGGGCATCCCTTGACCAGTATCTACATCGAGCTTCCTAAATTCAAGAAATCTGAGGATGATGTGGTCTCTCGTTTAGATAAATGGCTGTTTATTTATCAGCACCTTCATGAATTGGAGGAGCCCCCTAAGTTTCTGGCTCGGGTTAAGGCTGAGGGTTGAGACGGATCACGCAATGGCAGAATTAAGGTTGAATCGGCTTTTCGAGGTGGCAGCAGTGGCGAGGTTTTCGCCGAGTGAGCAGGCGGCCTATCACCACAGTCTTAAGCATTATTGGGATTTAGCGAATGTGGTGAGCGCGGCAAAGCGGCGTGGATATGAAGCAGGTTTGCGGCAGGCAGTTCTGGAGAGAGCAGCTCTACTATTGGATGTGTTAGATGATGCGACAATCAGTCAAAAAACAGGGTTGGCGATCGCTGAGATTGAGCGACTGCGGGCGGGTGAGGGATAAATTGAATCCCTGCTAGAATCAAAATCGCAGTCTGCTATAAAGCGTGTAATGACACAATTACTTGAAACCGCATTAGAACAACTCAGGATTCTGCCTGATGCGTAACAGGATGCGATCGCAGCGCTCATCCTGGCGAAAATTGAAGCGGAGGCGCGTTGGGACACGGCGTTTGCTCAGTCTCAGGATGTGCTAGCGGATTTAGCAGCGGCGGCGATCGCGGAGTATCAGGCGGGCCAGACACAGGTTTTGAAGCTTGAGATGTTGTGTGGATAAAATTGTATGGATGAAAACAATCTCTATCGGGAACGGGCGATTCTCCGGCACAAAGGAAACGAACTGCTGCCAAAAATTGAGCAAGATCTCTCTGAAGCAAAGGGACTAATTGACCCCCGTCGCCGATTCAACAATTGGTTGCGCTCTACCGATGGCCAGGAGTGGCGCAAGCAAGAGTTTCAAGAACGCGGCGGCATTTGTGCCTATTGTGGTGAGCCCATGCGCGAGGCTGATGCAGTGGTACATCACGTCAAACCCCTTGCTGCTCATGGCAGAATAGCCAACACAACCGAGAATTATCGTTTGCTGCATCCGAGTTGTAATCAAAGGATCGGCGCTAAGATAGTTAAACTGCTCTTCTGAATCATTGGGTGCTCTCATAAAACGAAAAATGACGCTGGAGGAGGCTGCCAAGGAGATTACGCGGCTCAAACGTCAACTCGCCACAGTGAGAGCGTCCAACGAAAATCAGCAGGCTGTGATTGATAAACTAACGGTTGCTCTTGAACTGTTGACTACGCAATATCACAGCATGATGCAGAAGACTGACCAAGTCATCGCATTTCAGGCTGAGAAAATTGAGCAACTACAAGCGGAGCTGAATCGGCTTCAGGCTTAATCATGACACCGACCATCATCACCCAAAAGGATCTGCGTGAGACTCACGGTTGGAGTCGGTATTTGATTCGGATGCTTTGCAAGAATGTGAGTTTTAAACTGGCGCAGCGGAGTTTGCGGCTCGATTCTGTGGGGGAGTTGAAGCGGGAAATTGAAGTGAAGTTGGATCGGTCAAGGATTCAGGAAAAGACCCGTCAGACGTTGCTCAAAACCCATGACAATTTGAGTGGGAAGTCGAATGTGATTCAGGTGGATTTTTTGCAGAAGCTGCCTGCGGATCAAAGGTTAGCGATGTTGATGCGGGAGCGAGAGCAGCTTCGAGAGCAGGGGAATAAGTTGCTGGAGAAAATTGAGGTTGATCGGGCAGAAGCGAGGCAGTTACGATAATTCAGTAAGACTTAGGTGATTCAGGTGCGGATCGAGGAGATTATTTGGTTAGATGCGATCGTTGACAAGTTAGCTGTTAAGCACCGAGTTGAGCCCAATGAGGTTGAGGATGTTTTGCTCAATCGCCCTAAGTTTCGATTTGTGGAGAAGGGCAAACAAAAAGGGTAGGACGTATATTTGGCGTTGGGTCGGACGTATGCGGGACGATATCTTACGGTTTTATTTATTCACAAACAACCTGTGCAGGCTTTGATTTTAAGCGCACGGGATATGGCAAACAAGGAGAGGAAGCTCTATGGCAGAAAGTAAAGAAAAATCGTTACCTTCATTCGGTTCTACTCAGGAATTGGTGGATTTTTTTGATGAGCAGGATCTCGGAGAGTATGCTCTCCCGGAGGTGCAGTTTGATGTGGATATTCGACAGCGTCAGCATTTTGTGACGGTGAATGAGCGGTTAATGGGTCGGTTGATGAGAACGGCTAAGATGCGTCAGATTTCGGTTGAGGAGTTGGTGGATGTTTTGTTGAGTGAGCAGTTAACCAAAGCGGGATGATGAGGGCCACGTTATTCAGGAGGTGCTGCCTCAAACACTGAAATTCTTGGATGGTGAACAATGCGCACCCTACATCTACTCAGAATCTGCTGGCGTAGTTAGCGGCAGAATTGACTTCAGGCTTGACCATGATACCCACCATCGTCACTCAAAAGGATCTGCGCCAGACTCATGGCTGGAGTCGTTATCTCATTCGTACGCTTTGCAAGAATGTGAGTTTTACGCTGGCGCAGCGAGGTCTGCGGCTCTATTCCGTGGCGGAGCTAAACAGGGCAATTGAAGCGAAGTTGGCTCAACCCAGGATTCAGGAAAAAACACATCGGACGTTGCTCAAAACTCACGACCAGTTCAGCGGGAAGTCGAATGTGATTCAGGTGGATTTTCTGAAGAAGTTGCCGCCTGATCAGAAACTAGCAATGTTGATGCGGGAGCGGGAGCAGCTTCGGGAGCAGGGGAATCAGTTGTTGGAGAAAATTGAGGTGGATCTTGCAGAGGCGAGACAGTTATTGTAGAAGCAAGATTCTTTTTTGAAGTCAAAAGCCAATCACTGTAATACTTTCCATGCATCAATCGTCTCACAAACACCTGTAAAGTTCTGTAGAACTTCGTGATTGGTGAAACGCAGCACATTCAAACCGTAGCTTTCGAGTTTCTGCGTTCGTTCTTTGTCATAGACTTGGGCTTCGGGAGTGAAATGACTGTCACCGTCAATTTCGATAACGAGTTTGAGCTTTGCGCAGTAGAAGTCCACGATGAAGTGGTCAATGGGGCGTTGGCGGAGGACACGATACTTGAAGGTGCGGAGGTAGCCGTGCCAGAGTTTGTGTTCGGCGGGGGTGGGGTTTTGGCGAAGTTCTTTGGCGCGGTTGATGAGGTTGCGATTGTAGGGGAGGTGGATGGGCATGGTGAGTGTAGGGCGGAGTGGGTTTGATCCCCCCTTCCCCCCTTGAAAAAAGGGGGGTGACGCTGCGGTGCAGCTGGGATAGATAGTGTTTTTGAGCAGGGTTTGACTCTAGAACCCCCTTATCCAAGGGGGTCGGCGTAGCCGGGGGGATCTCGGGTCTTCGCTTATGGGTGCAAGGTGAGTTTCGTTGAAGGTGTCGGTTTGGTTGAGGGTGTCGGGGAGGTTGAGGATAAGTTGCATGGGGGGTGAGGTGAGGGTGTTTTTTATTGTAGCGATGCAGCGTTAGTGGCTGAGATTGAGTGGTTGTGGGTGGGTGAGGAAGAGCAGATTTAGGGTGTGGTAGGCGCTTATTTTGTGTCAGTTTATCCTTTATCAATATCCCCGCCGCAGAGCACCGATTCGGGTTTTAGAAAATGGGTTGTGGTGCGTTACGCAGGATCAAGGGTTGAACTGTTTTTTATAATTTTCCTCCCTGCTAACGCACCCTACACCTGAAATTCTTGATTGGTGGGCGATACCCACCCTATGCCTCACTATGATTCAAGATATGCCTTGATACTGGGAGCAAACCTCTTAAGGCATCTGTTGTAGAATGAGGCAAGAGATGGAATAGGGATGTTCATCTCATCTGATAATTCTTGCCATGTGTACCCATCCAATCTTCGAATAGCAAGAATCCTGAAATTGACTCCTGGATGACCTTTTATATGTGTGAATTTTAATATATTATCTGGATCTTCCTCAATATATGTTCGCAGTTGTTGGCTTAAGGAAAAGTCCTCAAGATTATAAAATTCAGTTAAATCTTCTATTCCTGAATCTAATTCTAAATCTTGAATATCTATGGACATTTGCATTGCATGATTCATCCGAAAGTGTGGTGTGTATTCCTGCAGAGCTTCTTTGAAAAACCGATAAATCAATAGATGATTTATCCATTCTGTCACAGAGTTTTCTGGGTTATATTGGTCAATGTTATTGACGATATAAGTTAACATCCGCTGAACTGCTTCCTCATAAACAACTTCTTGAAGGTGAGGGAATCTCCTAAGGACTGGCTCTACAAGCTGACCAGAACCAAGAATTGAACGTACTAATCTATCAAGTTTCTGTTTTCTCTGAGAGGAGTCTTTCGGGCTGTTTTGTGCAGAAATAGCCAACTCACTAATCTCATCTGAGATACTTGCATCGTGTTCACTTCCTAAGTTAGTGATATCAGAAAATACTCTCTGCGCTACAGCATTACCAGATGCTATTGATGCTCCCATTAACTCTGGATCTAATTCATTTTTTAGTTTATTAGATATGAGCGCAACTTCAAACAATCTTGAATACCATCCAGACTTACCAAGAACAGGTAAGTGACCTTTTGGTGCATCGATCGAGAATTGAATCTCTGAGTAGTTACACCAGTTTCCTTCTTTACTCCAACCGACATATTCTCCAAATTTAGTGATGAATTTCTGCTCTTGAGATCCCTGCTCAGAGATTTGTTCCCAAATTTCTTGCTGAGCAGTAAACCCAAACTTTCCATTGCTGGCTTTTAGCCACAGCTCATCGATTTCACAAAGTAGTTCTAGAGGGATATTCTCTATATCTTCTTCAGATAGATTTCCCTCACTTTTATTTACGGATTCAAGCAAAGTAATTGCTGTCTCTTGATCGGCTTTCTTCCATTGCTTTTTCTCCAAGAAAAACAATAAATTATCAATGGGCTTATCGCTTGATTTACTCTGCTTTTCGCTAGTTGTTAATTGCCGATTTTCTTCGACAGTATTTTGATTATTATCCTGTAATTTGTTTTTTTGTACAGTGATTTCAAGTTCTAGATACCTTAGTACCCTTGCCATGACCTTCGCAAACGCCTCAACCCCCTCATCCAACTCACCATCCCCCTCCCCAAAAATCATCGCCTCAAACTCCCGCAACGAAACCCCCAACCGTCGCGCCACAAAACCCGAAACCTGCTCAATCACGCTCAACGCCTCCCAACGCGGAATCGTCCCGAGCAACAACGCCCGCACCCCCGCCACAAACTCATACCGCCGCCGCTCCGGGTCATCATTAGCCGCTGCCAACTCCAACATCCCACTCAAAAACACCTCCGCCACCTGCACAGTCGAAGACCTTGGCACCATCACCTGCTGAATCAAGCGCACAATCGGAAACGTTACTGAAGTCGCCGCCATCAGAGCCGCCAACCGCCGCGCCAGCGGACTCGCCGTCGCCCAGAACCTCTCAAACAACGCCGCCCCATTCAGCGCCAACACCGCCTCCTCCTCCGCCAGATCCGCTGTATCCAACTCCGAGAAGCCATACCCCGCTAACCGTGCCTGCGCCACCCCCGCCATCACCCGCGCCCAATCCCGCAAACCATAGGGTTCGAGGCTAATTACCGGAACCGGAACCAGATCCAGCGTGGGTACTTCCCCCTCCTCCAGCCACCAGGTCTCCCGCTCCAAGCGCAACCGCGTATTCACCGCCCCCGGCACCGTCGCCCCAAGCTGCACCCCCTCCGACTGCCCGAGCGCCGTCTGTCGCCACATCACCTCCGGCAACAACTGCAACACCGTCACCGGCAGCCGCGCCCCCCACTGGCGTAAAAACGCCAGCCAGGTGCCATCCGACCAAGCCGCCGAGGTGCAATCACTGGCCAAGAGCACCAACCGCCGCCCCGCTGGGTCAGCCAACGCCTGGGGACGCACGACCCGACCGTTTCCAGACCGCAGCTTCACGCCATCCGCTCCATCCACCCGCGCCCACCAAACCTGCACCGCCCGAAACGCCCCCTGTCGCGCCAACAACTGCGCCAACTCCGCCAGGGTCTGTTGCCAAATGCCCCAAGAGCCACTCTCCTCAATCACCAACGCCACCTCAAACCAGCGCTCTAGCGCCGGACGCAGCACCGGAACCACGCGCCCCTCCTCAATGGTTTGCTGCACCGTCGCCCGTTCATCGAGCACTTGCACGGTTCGCGATCGCGCTTTCCGCATCAAGGGTCGTAATGCTCTGGCCAATGCCAATGGGTTTCGTAATGCGGCTGCGGCTGGGGTTTTGAAGGGGATGCCCTGTTGTGAAGATTGCGATCGCCCCCCCGACGGATAAACCTTAGCCCCCGGTGTTTCTGGGGTTTCCGTTTCTGGCGTTTCTGCGGTTGTTTGTTGAGTTTGAGTGGAGGGCGATCGCGGCGTTTCAGTCGCTCTTTCTGGCTCGTCCCCCACCGTCGAACTCACCTCACCTCCCGCCGCTTCACCCCCATCCCGATGTAGCGCTAACCACAACAGATCGGCAATTTCCACCGCATCGAGCGCGTCACCGTGCCGCTCAATTTTGGCTTGTTCTAGGGTTGAGATGAATTGCTCTAGCATGGGAAGTCTAAAGCTCCATCAAAGATTGAAACAGCCGATCGCGCAGCCGTGCCAACTCCTCTTCCGAAGGCGCACGTTCTTGAGTGATTAAATACAGTGCATTGAGCAATTGATCAGTGGCCAGGTTGCCGCGATCGCGCCGTGTCAAAAACTCCTCAATTAATTCCTCCGCCCGAGGCAAAACATCCTCGCCCAAATGCGCCTTAACAATCTCGCTTAACGCCTCCCGATTCGGCTCCCGCATATCCAACCGCAGACAGCGCCGCAAAAACGCAGGCGGAAATTCTCGCTCACCGTTACTGGTGAGGATGACTAAGGGGAATTCTTGCTTCACCACCCGACCCGCTGGAATAGTTGCGGTGGTCAGGGTTTCTCGATCGTAAGTCTGCACTTCCACCGCTGCACAGTCATTCTGAATCCGCACTAGTTCGGGAATCTCAAACTCGCCTTCTTCAAAGATATTGAGCAGATCATTGGGTAAGTCAATATCGCTTTTATCAATCTCGTCAATTAACAAGACGCGGGGACGTTCTTGGGGCAACAATGCGGTTCCTAAGGGGCCGAGGCGGATATATTTGCCAATTTCAAGAGGATCATCTTTGCCCTGACGTTGTACATCTCGCAGGCGGGCGATCGCATCATATCGGTACAGCCCATCCTGAAGCGTGGTGCGGGTGGTGATGGGCCAGACCAGGACTTCGCCAAGTTGGAGCTCATGGGCGATCGCATAGGCCAGGCTACTCTTGCCGGTTCCCGGCTTCCCCGTCACCAGCAATGGTCGTCGCAGATAGAGCGCGGCATTGACCAGTTCAATCTCATCGGCACTGGCACGGAAAGTTTCACCCCGCTGTTGGGTTTGGCGGGCGGCACTGCGCCAGGGAGGTGGTGGGGGCAGGTCGCGGATGCAATCGTGGGGTTGGTTGTTGCCTTGGAAGATTTGCCAATTGCTCATGATGTTTACAGCCTCCGGCTGGTCAGACGGGTCTCAGGGGGTATTTTCTGGGGGTCATCCCAGAGTAAGGATAGATGATGGCTCAGATGATCGGGTTCGTGATGGGGAGCATTTTGGCGGTGTTGAGTCAAATGCTTCGGTAGGCTATTAAGGGATTGTGCCAGCAACTCATTTAGGGTTTCAGTACAGCTACAGTCAGTAAATTGTTTCCGCAGCCAAAGGGCGATCGGAATGCCTGCATACATCAAATTCCGAATCGTTTTATGCCGCTCGTTATCTATCCCTTTGGTGATTTTGACCGCGATTGTTGTCTCTGCATTGAGGTCTTGGCATACCCGTTCTGAGGGGCGATCGCCACAGGTGAGCAACTCAATACCAGTTTGATGGCAACAGGTTTGGAGATGTCCCCATTTCTGTCGCCATTTTTTCTGAATCATCACCCGTTTTAGCTTTGGAAGTTTGTAGCCAAGGCGTTCCCAAAAGCGCACTACAACCGGAAAATCCCGCCCAATCGCTTGGGGGCATTCCTCCAAATCCACAGGATATTGCTCAACATCATGATTGATGAGTTGCATGGGTAAAAAGAATTCAACTTGGGGATAGATGCCCTCTAGTTCAGCCCAGCGATCGCACGTTTGTAACAGCAATTCTTCTAGGATTTGCGGCATTCGGGCGGTCAGCTCATGTTGGGAGAGTGGTTCAGTCAAGGTCACAGTGAGTTGCTCGTATCCCTGCCCTGTTTTGTAGTCATACTCCTGAACGTCATGGATGTAGCCAGCCTCGATCGTGTAGCGATTACCATCCATCACTGGTGTAAGCATTACCAGCACCGTAGGAATCGCTGCTTGTTGCTGTTGTTGAGGTGCGAGATGCTCACACAATTCCTCAAATTCTCCAACATTCACTCCAAATTCAGACTCAACCCATTTCTGTAACTTTTGTTCTTGAGAATGGGAGAGTTCTTCACTAACCACTAAACGAGTACAAAATTCAACCAGGCAATTAACGCCATATTTTCCATTTTCTATTCCTCCCAATTCCTGAAGCTGCTCCAACAAGCTGGTTGGTATCATCGTTGCTGCACATTTTTCTGGGCGGGACTGTTGATAAGTGGTTTGTACGATTGAACGGGTTGTGGAGGGGAGCGATTGCAGAATCTCCAAAAGTGGACAATAGCGAACCACCATCTCCGTGAGTACAGATGCAAAGATTGCGGAAGCCTTGCGATAGTCATGATGCTCATCCGAGACGGTCACCATGCCAATAATTCCCTGTAACGCCGGACTCCACACCGGCCCACCACTGAAGCCGCCTGTAATTGGGTGGCGGCTCTCAAGCTGAAACCAACCCTGCATCTGGAAGCCCAAAACTTGTCCCTTTGCCCAGTCGCCCAAGTCATCATAATCTTCTGAAAAACCCCACACCTTGAAGTCCGTGTCTGAGATCGATGCCGACACTAGCGGCAACGGCTCAACCGATATTGCTGTTGGTAACTCCAACACAGCTATATCTTCACCCCAACGGGGATGGTGAAAATGGGGACAGGGTTTGGCCCAGATTAAAGTTGCGGTGCAAGATTCAAGACCCAGTTGGGGAAAATCCACCTCAAGATGAACATCTCGGGACGAACCCAGCTCTGCAATGCCGCTCGCTTTCTCAACCACATGGGCACAAGTGAGCACATAACGGGGTGCAATAAGAAACCCCACGCCCCAGGCATAATGATGGTTGTTGCGATCGAGAATCCGGGCGATCGCCCGTTGATAGTCCTGTTCCGTCAGACTCATCGTGGCTTACTTCCGGTTATCCCACTTCAGCGTAATCTCATAGGTTGCCTCCGCTCCAGCGGTCAGCACCGCGCCCACTTGGCCACTCAGCTTGACGCCAAACTTCACCTCCACCTCATCGGCCGGTTGATTCAAGCCATCCAGCTTGTTTTTAATCGCCGTTACCATCGGCTGCAAGTTATCTAACGCCTGCTCAAACGTCTTCTGGGCCTTCGCGGCCAGCTCCCCCCGCTTGGCGACTGGCCTCGGCCCTGAGGTCTTGGGTTCGTTGACCTCCACCAGGAGGGTACTGCCATCCGCGAGTTCAAATTCGACGAGTTCTGCCATTGGACAATGATCTGTAGAGACTTGCCCACCAGTTTAGCAACGGAATTTCGCCCCGTCACAACCGCTGCAGCCGCCGCCACCGGGATGAAACTCGGCATCTCAACCCATTTATATTAAGATAACGTTACAGACTGAGGCTGTTTAGGGGCGAAGCAACAGATTTGCTTTAGATTCCTGTAGCTGCATTGGAGCCGCGCGATTGCCTTGGGCAATGCGCTACAGCGTAATCGCATCCTCACAATATCAATAGCCCTAACTCTACTGACTAAACAATACCCAGCGACATCTCGCTGCCACGAACTGTTAACCCCTCGACTCCAAGGCGGATCAGCCCTGGACATTGAACTGCTATGAAAGACCTGACTCGCTATCGCAATATCGGCATCTTCGCCCACGTAGACGCGGGAAAAACCACCACCACCGAGCGGATTCTTAAGCTCACTGGCAAAATCCACAAGATCGGTGAAGTCCATGATGGAGCGGCAACCACCGACTTTATGGACCAAGAGCAAGAGCGCGGCATCACGATTCAGTCCGCTGCCACCTCTTGTTTCTGGAAAGAGCACCAACTCAATATCATTGATACCCCCGGTCACGTGGACTTCACCATTGAGGTGTATCGCTCGCTCAAGGTGCTCGATGGTGGGGTTGGGGTCTTTTGCGGTTCGGGTGGGGTTGAACCCCAGTCCGAAACCAACTGGCGCTATGCCAACGATTCCGAGGTAGCGCGGATTATCTATGTCAATAAACTCGATCGCACGGGGGCAGATTTTTATCGGGTGGTGAAGCAGGTGGATGAAATTCTCGCCGCGAAGCCGCTGGTGATGGTGTTGCCGATCGGGATCGAGAATGACTTTATCGGGGTGGTGGATCTGCTCACCGAGAAGGCTTGGGTTTGGGATGATTCCGGCGAGCCGATGAATTACGAAATTAAAGATGTGCCTGCTGATATGGCCGACGATGTGGCCACCTATCGCGAGCAACTCGTCGAAATGGCGGTTGAGCAGGACGACGACTTGCTAGAGAAATATCTCGAAGGCGAAGAAATTGCCATTGAAGATCTCAAGCGTTGCATCCGCAAAGGCACCCGTGATCTAGCCTTCTTCCCCACCTATTGCGGCTCTTCGTTTAAGAACAAAGGCGTGCAGTTGGTTCTCGATGCGGTGGTGGACTATCTGCCCAACCCGACTGAGGTGAAGCCCCAACCCGAAACTGACATTGATGGCAATGATCTGGGTACGGTGGCCTACGTTGACCCCGAGAAGCCTTTGCGGGCTCTGGCGTTCAAGATTATGGACGATCGCTTTGGGGCGCTCACCTTCACTCGCATCTATTCCGGTACCCTCAACAAGGGCGACACGGTTCTGAATACGGCCACGGGCAAAACCGAGCGGATTGGTCGTCTGGTGGAGATGCATGCCGACTCGCGGGAAGAAATCGATACCGCTCAAGCTGGGGATATTGTGGCGATCGTCGGTCTCAAAAATGTGCAAACGGGTCATACCCTCTGCGACAAGGACAACCCCGCGACACTTGAGCCGATGGTCTTCCCTGACCCAGTGATTTCCGTGGCGATTACGCCCAAGGCCAAAGGTGCGTCCGAGAAGCTCGGCACGGCGTTGAGCAAAATGGTGCAAGAAGATCCCTCCTTCTATGTGGAAACCGACCAGGAGAGCGGTGAGACGATCATCAAAGGGATGGGTGAGCTGCACCTCGATATTAAGGTGGATATTCTCAAGCGCACCCATGGCGTTGAAGTGGAGATGGGTAAGCCCCAGGTGGCCTATCGGGAGTCGATCACCAAGCAGATTAACGACAGCTACACCCACAAGAAACAGTCTGGGGGATCCGGACAATATGGAAAGATCGACTACATTATTGAACCGGGTGAGCCGGGTTCAGGCTTTGAGTTTGAGTCTAAAGTGACGGGCGGTAACGTGCCTCGGGAATTTTGGCCGGCGGTGCAAAAGGGCTTTGAAAATAGCATCGACAAAGGGGTGCTGGCGGGCTACCCAGTGGTGGATGTCAAGGTGATCCTCACCGATGGCTCCTACCACCCCGTTGACTCCTCGGCGATCGCCTTCGAAATTGCCGCCAAAGCGGCCTATCGTCAATCCATCCCTAAGGCTGCACCGCAAATTCTGGAGCCGATCATGAAGGTGGATGTATTCACCCCTGAAGACCATATGGGGGATGTCATTGGCGACCTCAACCGTCGTCGCGGCATGATCATGTCCCAAGACACGGGTCCGATGGGCGTGCGCATCAAGGCAGAAGCGCCCTTGAGCGAGATGTTTGGTTATATTGGTGATCTGCGCACCATGACCTCCGGTCGCGGGCAATTCTCCATGGAATTCTCCCATTATTCACCGTGCCCAAAGAATGTGGCGGAAGAGGTGATTAAGGAGGCCAAGGAGCGTCAAGAGGCCGCCTAGTAACGCATTTATCGAGGCAATCCCCTAGGGGATTGCCTCAGCCCATAAACACTTGGTTTCAAAGCCGCAGATAGCAAAGATTAACAACCCTGGCAGGCGGGACGCCTGCGCTATGGTTTGACTATGGATTATCCGTAGCGCGGGCATCTTGCCCGCCACGGCTCAGACTCCAGACAGGGTAAGATTTTCAGCGTTAAGTTCACGCCGAGAGTTTGAAACCCTCCCCTACTGTGGTTTAGATTAGTCGGGCAGAGCAGCGGTGCTTAAAATCGCCGCTTCATCCCAACCCAATACTTGCTTAATCTCGGTGCTCAGGGTGGTGGGATTAAAGGGTTTGGTGAAAACTGCCGCTGCGCCGACTTCGTCTAAGGTCAATTGCTCGGGGGCTTGAACCTTAGCGGTCAAGAAGATGACAGGAATATCTTGAGTAGCAGGGTCTTGCTTGAGTTGGGCACAGGTCATGTGCCCATCTAACTCGGGCATCATCAGATCTAGCAAGACGAGATCGGGTTGGCGATCGCGCACGATAGCAATCCCCTCTAAACCCGAAGCGGCCGTCCAAACTTCCCAATCGGTTGTCACCTTCAGGGTCAGTTGGGTAATCTCGCGAATATCTGCTTCATCATCAATGACGAGTACGCGTTTTGCCATTGTCGGTTGACCTCCGTTGAACTGTAAAGGCAATCATTAGCCTTCTGTGTTGACTTATAAAATTGTAGGTTGCCTTACTCTCGGCAGGGGTACTCTAGCCTAAAGTTGTGAAAATCCTGTGAAGATGCAAATCGGAGCGTTATATAAGATGATGCCGAGAAAAAGAGGAGCAAACCCAAAGACAATCCGCACACCCAAATCACGGTATAGCTCCCAAGAATGGCAGCGTGGGGACGGGTTGGGTGCAAACACCTCAGATCATCATCAAGGATAAAGCACAGCGCATGAGCGGGATACTCTACATTGTGGGAACCCCCATTGGCCATCTGGGAGACATGACCTTCCGAGCGATCGAAACGCTTAAGGCGGTTGATCTCATCGCCGCCGAAGACACTCGCCACACGGGCAAGCTGCTCAAGCACTTTGGCATTGCTACCCCCCAACTCAGCTACCACCACCACAACCGGGCTCAACGAACCCCCGAGCTGGGCGATCGCCTCCGCCAGGGGGCAAACATCGCTTTGGTTAGCGATGCTGGGATGCCGGGCATTGCTGATCCGGGTTATGAATTGGTGGCCGCTTGTGTCGAACAAGGAATTCCGGTGGTGCCGATCCCCGGCGTGACCGCAGCAATCACCGCCTTGGCGGTGTCGGGGCTCCCGAGCGATCGCTTCCTGTTTGAGGGCTTTTTACCCGCCAAGGCTCGGGCCCGTGTGGTGTATTTACAAACCCTAGCCTCCCAAACCGCCACCCTGATTTTCTACGCCGCGCCCCATCGGTTGCTGGCCATCTTGCACGATCTAGTGATGGTGTTGGGGGGCGATCGTCGGGTTGTACTGGCACGGGAGCTCACCAAACTGCATGAAACCCTCTGGCGGGGAACCCTGGCTCAGGCATTGGCTCATTACCACCATCAATCTCCCAAGGGCGAGTTTACTCTGATTGTGGCGGGGGCAACACCAGCGTTATCAGTGTCGCTGACCCAGGAGCAGCTTAAAGCCCAACTCCAAGCCCTTCTGGCTCAGGGCATGACGCGATCGCAGGCCAGCCGAGAACTCGCTGAGCAAACCCAACAGCCGCGTCGTCAGCTCTACCAGCTCAGCTTGACCCTCCCTGAGCCGGATACCGAAGCTCAACCCCCCAATTGATCCACATCAGGATTGCCCAAATACGCCCTCTTTCCCTGCGGTAGACTAAGATATCAGTTGACGGGGGGTTGTTCCCCTGCTTCAAGCCAGAAGTCATGCTGCCCCTTCTCAAGAGTTGCTCACCCCACTATGTTCATTCTCCAACGGCAGGATGTTGAGATCGCCAATATTCAACACCCCAAACGAGAACAGCAAATTCCGATTCTCAAGTACCAAGATCAAACCTTCCGTTTGATTAGTGTCTTTGAGGCGGCCCAAGCTGAGGAAGCGAAGACCTTCTGGAAAGACTTAACGGACAACCAGGGCAAGTTCTGTGTTCTGCTCCAGGAAGAGCATCGCCACAGTGTTTGGGGCCGCTTCAAGATGGAGCAGCTCACCCAAGAAAGTGCCGTTCCCGTCGCCAATATTCAAGCCTGTCTGATTATTACCCAGGTCGTTTATTTCGACATTGAAGAACTTTTGGGCGGACGTCAAGCCAAACTCTTCCAGAAAGAAATTACCAAAGGTCTGCAAGGGCGACAAATCCCAAAAATCAGTTCCGAGAAAGACATGGACAAGTTTCTCAATGTTGATCCTCTGGGGAATTTTTCACCGCCCAAATGGGATGAGCAGCACCTGGTCGCCATTTTGCAAGAAACCTATCGTCTGGGCAAAGAGTTTCTGGGCAATACTAATTTTGCCAGTGAGCTAGATGATATTTTGCAAGATATGCCGGCCGAGGATCTCAAAGCTTTTCTCAAATGGTTGAAGGGTTCAACCATTGGCAAGCAATGGGGTTAAGGATTCCCAAGAAAGATTGTACGTAAAAAGCCATTAGCGATAGCGTGACGCACCATTCTGACCTTTTTGTTGGGAACTTCATCTCCAGGAATTACCCATAGTCTGGAGCGGGTTGTGTAATATCCTTCCCCCCAGCAATCGTAACAAATTGCAAAGCCGCTTTTCTCTCTATTCAATCCCTACGTTAGCTTGATAGGCAAGTCTGCTGGTCTCGCACCATGAACAACCACCTCAGCATCGCCGCCGTCACCCAGGCGATTCAACACCTCCTACAAACCGAAGTCGGGCGAGACCATACAGGGGTTAAAATCACCAGCGGTCGTCCCACCACCGCCGACAACAGCATTGCTGGCCCCAGCATCAACACCTTTCTCTATCAATTCAGCCTCAACGAAGCCTTCCGCAACGCCGACGTCCACACCCGCCGTCCCAAAGGCAGCCTCACCAAACGGGGTCAAATCGGCTTTGACCTCTACTATCTCTTCTCCTTCTACGGCAACGAACTCGACCTCGAACCCCAAGCCCTTGCCGGCTTAACCATGCGCACCTTTGTGGATCATCCCATCCTCAGTCAGGATTACATTGAGCGCAGCCTTGCCGAAACCCAAAATCCCCGCCTCAAGGGTCTGACCTTCTCCCATTTTCGAGAGGTGATCCTCCACCCCCAAGACCTGAGTAACGACCAAATGTCTCGGATTTGGTCAATGTTTGGCCAAACACCTTACGCCCTATCGTTAGTCTATTCAGCAGTAGCGATCCTGATTGAGGGCAAACAGGTGGGTCAGCTCGGTTTACCCGTGCGCAGACGCGCGGCGCATGTGGCTTTTTCACGACCCTTCCTCACGGAAATCGAGCATTTCCCGCTCAAGCATCCCCGTGAGCGGCTCAACACCATCACCCTGGAGAGTCGCATTGTTCTCCACGGTCGCGACCTCAATGGGCAGGACGAGGACAAGACCCGTATTCAAATCGGTAAGCACATTCAGCTCGTGCCCCAGGTGCGGACGCCTGAGCAGGTGGAGCTAAATTTAGCCAGGCTCGATCCAGCGGTGCAGGAGAACTTACGAGCTGGGAATCAGGGTATCCAGGTGGTGCGCTTGAGCGAAGTGCAGGGAGAGCAGTTTACGGTGGCGTCAAATAGCTTGCCGTTTATTCTCTGTCCCCAGATCCTAACGGTGGAGGGACAACCGGACGATCCTCAAGCGGCGGCAGAGGAGGGGACACCGTTTACGGGCAGGATTGTGGTGGAGCTGGATCTTTGGGTGGAGCCGGGGCAGCAGGTGTATTTGTTGCTCAATGGCCATTCATCGGGGAATGACCGGGAGTATATTCTGACGGCGACACGGCTGACGGAGGCGAGCCCAATGGTGGCGTTTGCGGTGGAGGAGCTGACGGTGGGGGCCTATTTGTTGCGGGTGCAGGTGGATGGGGCAGTGAGTCCGTTGTTGGTGAATCGGGCGCAGGAATATGCGGGACCGATGTTTACGATTGTTTAATTTATTATTGAGTTGGCGATTGGAGTAAACCAGGTTATGAGCGAATTTGAAGGGCCACAGTCTAAGGCAAATAAGTTAAATAGTGCAGCGTCCCAAAAAACTGCACCGCCGGAAACGATGATAGGGGCTTGGACAAAGAAAAAACCAAGAGCATCCCTAGGCCCTATTGGTGATTCTAAGTGGGCTGATGAGATTCCAAATGCAAAAAATAATTTATTGGCTCATAGACCTACACATAATAATCATCTGAGAATAGACAGTGTCTGGATACCATCTACAGGGACTATTTCTGTTGACAGTGAATATCAGCAGGCTGAAAACCTTAGAAATGCAACTCATAATCCACATATAAGAAAACAATTTGTAGGTGTTTTGGCACCAGCAGGAACAACGATTGACTTACCGCCACACAACAGTGCTAACCCAAACCCTCTTTCACCTGAGTTTTTGCAGGGGAAGATTCCTTGGTTGGAAGGTACAGGATATGTGACTGAAAATTCTGATTTTTTCAAGGCATTTTCAGAAGAAGAAGATGGTACATTAGAGCTTTCAAATGAGATTATTGGATATGACCAAAAGCATGATGCGTATTACTTGGATATTTTAGATGATGATGTATGGAATCTGATCAAGAATTTCATTGAAAACTTAATGAGAGCACAACCATTTATCCGTACGATTATAATAGATGACCACTTTGGCATTCATTCAAGTACAGAGCAGAAAATGTTTGAAAAATACGAACCGCTTGTCAGAGGTGAGGTGGGACGAGATCCAACAGAGCAAGAATTGCGTGAGCATATTCGAGATGGCGTAACAGATAGAATTTGGGAATTGAGTGAACTGCTCCATTCATATAGAGTGAAATTATCGGTTTCCGTCAACCGATTTGATTTTAAACGCGATAATATGGCTCTTGGGACATCTGAAAGAAGTGATCCAAGGATAGAAGATCACTGGGATAATGCCATGCGAACCAACTACCATGATGTTGCCCAATGGATTGAAGATGGTTCAATTACTGGTGAAGTAAATGTCCAGCTCTATCGTCCTACTATAGAAGACGTTAAGAATGAATTCAATCAGTTCAAGGAAGCAATCTCCGACGTCCTTTCAAAAAGGGATGCCGACTATGTCAATCGATTTCCAGAGGTTTCAGTGTCTATTGCTACAGTGGCTAATGGTAAAACTATTTCTAGACCAGAGATAAATAAATTGATAAATTACCTTAGAGATAAATCAACAATCGATGTGTGGCATGGGCAAAACCTTATTAGGAAATTGGTTATTGAGATAGCAGGTTGGCATGGAACTGATTTTCATAATATTGATCACTCCGATCAAGGGTAATTTGTTGTCTTTGAGTTAATGGATTAACAGCTATGCTTATAATCAAAAAATGGACATTGGGTTTGTCTGCAATAGTATTGATTACCATTCTTGTATATGCTCATTTCTCGAATACTGGATTTCAAGAAATAGCAAAGACTGACGCTAGATTGACCTCGGCTAACCTCAGCCAAAACCAATTTTTTCAATCAGGATATATAAACGAGCAAGGTCAATTTTTAATCGAGCCTCGCTACGACTGGGCAGAACCATTTTCAGATGGAGTTGCCTATGTTGAATTTCGTGAGGATAAAAAACCGCGTCGGGGTTTTATCAATCGAGCTGGCGAACTTATTATCTCGCTGCTGCCGAGAGATGAGACTGACATTTGGTTTGAGCGTGAATTAATTATTAACCATGGATATATTTTTGCAGAAGAACGATTACCGTTGCGGCAGGAGTTTGGTGGCAAAATTGGCTACATCGATACAGCGGGAGAATTTGTCATTGAGCCTCAGTTTGATTCTGCTGATGACTTTCATGAAGGCTTGGCAATCGTTAATTGGCGTGAGTCTGAAGATCAAGGAGAATTTCAAAAACGTTACATTGACCCCGATGGTAATGTGAAGCTCAATCTCAATGACTTAGGCTACGATGCAGGGAGTTCCTTTGATCAAGGCGCTGCCATAGTCCGTTCTGGGAGACGTTTTGGCTTTATCGATAAAAATGGCAATTTGCTTCTAGAGCCGATTTTATCAGCAATTGCTCACTGGAATGATGAGGAATGGCCATTAACTAGAGAATTTGTTTCTGGGCGTCTGCCAGTTAAGGTTGGTGAGCCACAAGAAGATTCATCCTATTTTGTGAAACCCGAATGGGTGGGTAAATGGGGATACGCAGATATTAATGGTGGATTTGGCATTGAACCACAATTTGACTGTGCAGGTGACTTTTCTGAAGGGCGGGCTGCCGTGATCCCTGTATCAAGCAATTCAATGAATGAGAGTGCTCCAATCCTGATTGATACAGATGGCAACAGAATTGAATTAGATAAAACAGAACCGCGCCCTGTACTGAGATGTTACTCTCTTGAATTCAAAGAGGGGCTAGCGGAGGTGGAATCGACGGATCATCACTATGGTTACATTAATAAAGAGGGTCAATGGGCAATCCCTCCAATCTTCTATACTGCCCGTGGATTTTCCCAAGGATTAGCACCTGCTCAAAGCATGAAAACAAAGCTATGGGGTTATATTAATCATCAAGGAGATTTTGTGATTCCGCCTCAATATCATGATGCCAAAGAGTTTGATGAACTTGGAAGGGCGATTGTTGGATATGCGGCTTCTTCTCAATACCTTCATCATCATCGATATGGTGTTGTCAATTTGCAAGGTGAGAATATTGTTCCAGCAAAGTATGAGAGTATTTATCTAGAGATTGGGATCGGAAATCCTATTCCCTACATGGAGGGCTTTTTCGCTAAAGAAAATGAGAGAAATGGTGGAGACTACAACTACTATGTTTCTAATTTAGGAGAACAGGGAATGGCCTGCATTCAAACGATTGCCGGTTTTACTGGTAGTGAAAGGATACCTTTCTCTGAAGGATTATTACCGGTAATTGTTGATATCAATGCACCCAGAGGTCAATGCATTTCAAATGAGAACCAAACAAGCGATAGAGCTAAAAAATCATGGCTCAGATCTAACTAGCTTTTACGTTTTCAGAACCGAACCTTAAGGTGTGCCAACTTGTCCTTGTGTATGGACTTTCTTCGTCGGTACCAAAACGCTTTTAAGAATCTGACTCGTTACCAGAAACCTCATAACATCCAAAACTCATGGAGACTATCACCCCTCAAACCGCGCTGCAAGAACTCCAACGTTTGCACAGCACAGTCCCTAGAACCCCCAACCTCAAACACCTCAGCCAAACTCTCAATCTCTCCCCCTTCGAGCAAAACCTCCTGCTCTTGTGCCTCAGCGTCGAACGCCATTTTGATGTTGCCTTCTACTGCGCCCAAGCTCAAAACAACCCTGAAGCTCCTTATCCCACCCTCGGTCTCGCCAACCAGCTTTTCCCCAACGCCCCATTCACCGCCCTCGCCCCCGCCCCCGATTCTCCCCTGCGCCGCTGGCAACTCCTCCACATCCAACCCCACACCAGCCTCCTCCACAGCCCCCTCAAAATCGACGAAGCCATCGCCCAATACCTCCTCGGCAACCCCTGCCTACCCCTCGAACTGATTCATCGCCTCACCCCCCTCGAACCGACCACAGCTCCCCTCGCTCCCACTCACCAAACCCTTCTCAACCAACTCCACACCGCCTGGGCCCATCCCCCCTTCCACCATTGCGCCCCCCTCGAACTCTGCGGCAGTGATCCGCAACTGCTCACCACCCTAGCCGCCAACCTCTGCGATCGCCTCCACTACCCCGCTTACCAACTCTGGGAACACCACATCCCCTCAGATCAAACCCAACTCAATACCCTGCTCACCCTCTGGGAACGCCATGCCCGGCTCAACCACACCATTCTCATCCTGAAGCTCGACAACTGGGCTGAGCTGACCCCCGATCGCCAAACCGCCTTCCGGCAACTCTTCCAAGCAGTTCGCACCCCCTTCATCCTGATCAGCCAAACCCGCCTCCCGTCCCATGTTTTTTCGTTACTCACCTTCGAGGTTCTCCCAGCTAGCCTCACCGAGCAACGACACCAATGGCAGCAAACCCTCTCCCCCCTCCATCCCGAAATTCGTGATCCCCTGATCGCTGAACTCACCAACCAGTTCAACCTCAGCCTCAGCCAAATCCAAACCCTCGGCACGATCAATCCCAACCTGGAGCCCGATGCCCTCAAAGCTGAGCTATGGACGCGCTGCCGCTGCCAGGCACGTCCTCAATTGGAGGGTTTAGCCCAACGCATTGAGGCGATGAGTCCATTTGAAGATCTAATTCTGCCCGAACCCCAAAAGCAGTTTTTGCAAGAGATGATGATGCAAGTGCACTATCGCACCCAGGTCTATCACGACTGGCAGTTTGCCAGCAAAGGTCAACGGGGCTTGAGCATGACAGCACTGTTTGCCGGAACCAGCGGTACAGGGAAGACGATGGCGGCGGAGACGATCGCCTCTACCTTAGGCTTAGATCTCTACCGCATTGATCTCAGCGCCACGGTCAGTAAGTACATCGGGGAGACAGAGAAGAACCTGCGCGAGATTTTTGATGCAGCGGAATCGGGCGGAGTAGTATTACTCTTTGATGAGGCAGATGCGGTGTTTGGGAAACGAGGGGCGGTCAATGATAGCCGCGATCGCTTTGCTAACCTACAGGTGAGTTATCTACTCCAACGGCTAGAGGCGTATCGAGGTCTGGCGATTCTCACCACGAATCTGAAGGAAGCGATCGACCCGGCGTTTTTGCGCCGCATCCGCTTTATCGTCAAGTTTCCCTTCCCGGATGCAGCAGGACGCGAGCAGATCTGGCGGCGGGTATTTCCGGCACAAGTCCCAACAGAAGGTTTGAATTATCGCAAGCTAGCGCAGCTCAATGCGGCGGGGGGGACAATTCGCAATATTGCCCTGAATGGGGCGTTTCGGGCGGCGGCAGCGGGGGAGGCAGTAACGATGGCGCATCTATTGCGGGCGGCTGAAAGTGAGTATCTCAAGTTGGAGCAAACCTTGCCGCCGAGTGAGGTGGCGGGGTGGTTGATGACGGAGGTGATGCGCGATCGCCCCCTACGGACTTCTTTTACGCTGCTTCAGGGTGAGCCGCGGGAGGGGGATGAATCGTGAATGAATTCAATCTATGGTGCTTTTTTAAGGGAAAACACCCCCAAATCAGCCGGAGCAGTGGAGCGATAACCTCCGGTAATCTGAGTCAATTCATCGTTAGCGGTGGAAACATAATCAATCGTTTGTTCCCCATTTCTGCCGCCTTTGAACTTGAATGTGATTCGTGAGGAGGGTGGAACAGGACGGTCTAAGTTATCGCCTGACGTGGTGCCCGACGGTTCGATAAACGCTTCCAACTCCATAGGGACAAACCGACCGCCACCATACAGACTGGTAATGTTGTAGTAAACCCAGGCTTCGACCGTGAAGGATTTGCCTTGAGGCAGCGGCTCGGGGAGATCGGCCAAAATTCGCCCGGCGACTCCCCAAGCTTGGTGGCTTTGCCATTGACCCACATAGTTATAAGACTCGGCGGCGGGTTGGGTCATCACAAACCGCAATTCATTGGTCATGCGGGTCAGGATGGCGATCGCCACCATCCAGGTGCAAGCCTGTGTTGTCCAGTAGCAGAATTTCTTGAGCATGGGTCAGGATGGTGGTCGGAAGCGCATTCCCATGACATCATAAACCCCAAGATCATTCGCTGTTCCTGCCATGCACCTCATCCTCTACAGCAAACCCGGTTGTCATCTCTGCGAAGGTCTGCAAGAAAAGCTGGAGCAAATTACCGAATTCTCCATTGAGCTGGAGGTGCGCGACATTACCACCCGGCCCGACTGGTTTGAGCGCTATCAATACGAAATTCCGGTGCTGATGGCCAAGCAGGCGGGGCAACTCATCCCGATTCCGCGCCTCTCCCCCCGGGCTTCTGTGACCCAAGTGGCGCGAATGTTACAGAAATCCTGCAAAATATGAAGAAAATCTAGGCAAGATTAACGTAATGTTGCCTTTAGTGCAGTGAGGAGGACAGGTAAATGAAACTCAGGGAATTAATCGCGCAATTACCCACACCACTACCGGGCTTAGAGCAGGTTCCTGAACATCCAGCGCTGGATCAGGAAATCAAGGGGCTCTCCACGAACTCCCAGACCTGTCAACCCGGCGACCTGTTTATCGGCATGCCAGGGACTCGTGTGGATGGGGGCGACTTTTGGCAGGGGGCGATCGCCGCTGGAGCCGTGGCGGCGATTGTCACCCCCGAGGCCTTGGCCAAGCACCCCGCCACCCAGAGAGAATATGTATTGGCGATGCCCCAGATGGCCGTGGCCTGCGCGGCGATCGCCGCCCAGTTCTATGGCTGTCCCGCCCAAAAGCTCCAGATGGTGGGCGTAACTGGCACCAACGGCAAGACCACAACCACGCACCTGATTGAATATTTTTTGCAACAGGCGGCGCAGGCCACGGCGTTGATTGGCACGCTCTACACCCGTTGGCCCGGCTATGAAAAGGTCGCTGTTCATACCACCCCCTTTGCCGTTGACCTACAAGCCCAACTGGCCGAGGCCCAGGCAGCCGGCAGCCAGGTGGGCATTATGGAGGTCAGCTCCCATGCCCTGCACCAGGGCCGCGCCCGAGACATTCCCTTTGAGGTGGCGGTGTTTACTAACCTGACCCAGGATCACCTCGACTATCACGAGACGATGGAGAATTATTTTGCGGCTAAGGCAATTCTCTTTAGCCCGGATTATCTCCAGGGTCGCGCCGTCGTCAACCAGGATGACGTTTACGGTCAGCGCCTGATTGCGCAGTTGGGTGCCAAGGCCTGGAGCTACAGCATTAGCGAGGCCACAGCGGACTTCTGGCTCAGTGACCTGGACTATCAAGCGGATGGGGTTAAGGGTATTTTGCACACCCCCCAAGGGGAGCAGGCCTTTACCTCGCCCCTGGTGGGCCAGTTTAATTTGGCGAATGTCCTGGCGGCGGCGGCAACGGCGATGCATCTGGGAGCCACCCTAGAGCAAATTGTGACGGCGCTGCCCCAATTTATGGGTGTTCCCGGACGGATGGAACGGGTACAGCTCGGAACCCAGCAGGATATCAGTGTGATTGTGGACTATGCCCATACACCCGATAGTCTGGAGAATTTGCTCCAGGCGGCCCGGCCGTTTATTCCCGGGCGGGCGATCTGTGTGTTTGGTTGTGGCGGCGATCGCGATCGCACCAAGCGCCCACAAATGGGCAAGATTGCCGCTGAGCTGGCCGATCTGGCGATCGTCACCTCAGACAACCCCCGCACTGAAGACCCGGAGCAGATTTTGCAAGATGTGGTGGCGGGTATTGATCCGGCGACAAATCCGATGGTGATTGGCGATCGCGCCGCTGCCATTAAGCAGGCGATTCTGGATGCCAAACCTGGAGATGGGGTATTAATTGCTGGCAAAGGCCACGAAGATTACCAGATTCTGGGTACCCAAAAGATCCACTTCGATGACCGGGAACAGGCACGGGCGGCGTTGGCGATGCGGCTCAAGCTGTAATCACTTGAGGTCTGGTTAAACAAACGTGAATTCTGGATAAGCAGACATTGCGCAGGATTTTGAAACCGAGCAGAATTAACAATACTGGCTCCGGTATTGCCGGAGTCTGAGGGGGCAATCTCCCCCTCAGCGGGCGGTGTGGTCGGGCTGGCCCTCTTGACAACCGGGTTTGACATTGAGTGTTTGGTGCGTTGGAGAATGCGATTGTTTCGCTTATCCAGAACTCAAGTCGTAATCGGGAGCGGGCCAGCCACCGTGCAATCGCGCCCCTCTCGTTTTGCGGTATACAACGCCTGATCAGCCGCCTGCAAAAGTTGCTCCGCCGTCTGCCCATGCACCGGAAACGCGGCCACTCCCACCGAAACCGTGATCGGGGGGAGCTGTTGGCCGGGGCTCAGGGGGCAAAATAATTTAATGCCCTGGCGCAGCCGTTCGGCGCGCTCGTAGGTGGCCGGCAGCGGTGCCCCTGGCAAAATCAGCAGCAGCTCTTCCCCCCCATATCGACAGGCCACGTCTGAGCCCCGCACCTGCTCCTGAAGAAATCGCCCCAACTCTTGGAGCACGATATCCCCGCCCTCATGGCCATAGGTATCGTTAAACTGCTTGAAATGATCCACATCCAACATCATGATTCCCACTGCTTGCTGCTCTCGCTGGGCGCGATGGAGAGCCTGTTGCAGGGCTTCGTTCATGTAGCGACGGTTGTAGAGTCCGGTCAGGGGGTCACGGATGCTTTGCTGCTTGAGCCGCTCCCGCAGGGCTAAATTAGCTAGAGCCAGAGCGAGATGCTCGGCAACGGTGTGGGCAAGCTGTTGCTTCGCAGGGCCGAGTGCCTGGGCATCTGGGCTCTGGAGATTCAACAGACCCAGGGTATCACCTTGGGCCCGCAAGGGTAAGCAGAGCGATGTGGGGGGTTGCTCGGCAAGCGGTTGGGGCTGACAAAAAAGACCAATGGCTGGGGGGGCAGAATAGTTATTGCTGGGCTCGGGCAAAGACTGAGGCTCTAAACAGCCGCAGTCGGCCAGGGCAACGGCGGGGGGGCTGGCCGCCAGCTCGCCCCATTGAGCCACACAGTGGGTGTTCTGCTCGCTGGAGGACCAGGGTTCACTGGCGGGCCAGGACTCGTTGAGATCCAGTCGAAACACCGCACCGCTACAGCCGGGAAACAGAGGTTCAAGCAGGTTGGCGATCGCCCGATCGGCATCCTGAAGCGCCGTACAGGCTTGCAGCGCCCGATTGAGCCGCCCCAATTGCACCATCTCTTGATGGCGTTGTTCCAGTTCTTGCACCTTTTGGGTCAGTTGGGCATTCGCACATTGCAGCGCCTGTTCCGTATCCTTGCGATCGGTGAGGTCAAGGGCAAAAAAGGCCAGCCGCTCCACTTGCTGCTGCGCATTCCGGACAGGGTGGATGGTGTGCTCAAAGTAGCGATCGCCTCGATAGCCCATGAACTTCACCGCTTGCTGAGTCTGAACCGCCTGGTGCAGATGCCGCTGATAATCCGTCGCAGTTCGAGTGGGCAAGAGTTGATCCAGGGACTGGCCCACCAGGTGAGCCAGCGGCCGGTTCAGCCATTGAGCCAACGCGGGATTTCCATGTAAAACAATCCCCTCTTGATCCAGTAGGCAAGCGATTTCAGGCATGGCATTGAGCAGCGCCCGCTTCGACTCCTCAGCAGCATCCCGCGCCTGCTGGGCCGCCTGCTGGGCCGTAATATCCGCAAGCACAGCAATAAAGTACTTGGGCTCCCCGTTGGCTTCACGCATCAAGGACAGAGTGACATTGAGCCAGAGCCAAGTCTGGTTGGCGCAGCGATAGCGCTGGGGCTGACTGTAATAGGCGAGCGCATTAGCAATCAGAGCTTGGTTGGCCTGCTGTGTCTGGGCCTGATGCTCAGGGTGGAGCAGTTGCGCATGGGTTTGGCTCAGCAGGTGGAGACGATTGTAACCCAAAAGAGTACAGAGCTTTTGGTTGACTCGAAAAAAGCGTCCCTCGGGCGTCAGTATCGCCATCCCCACCCCCGCCTGCTCAAAAATGGCACGGAACCGTTCTTCACTATCCCGCAAGATAGCTTCTGCTTTTTTGCGCTCGGTGATGTTAGTGACCATCCCCAGCCAGCCATTGGGAACATTGTCTAGGCCATTGCTTGCGTCATTGCGCCCAGCGCAATCGTGCTCATCAAAATTCGGTGTTGCCGAGAGGAGCAACCACAGCTCCCGGCCATCCTTACGGCGGAGCTTGAGCTCCGCCGAATAAGGATTGCGAAGCTGCGACTCAATCGAACTGCTTTCTAGAGCAGGCAAATTGAAAGTTTGGGCAGCGAGGGCTAGCCCCGCATCATCCATAAACTCAAAGAGGGAGCGCCCGGTCATCTCCGCCACCGAATACCCCAACAGGGCAGCCATTTTGGCATCAACCGCAGTGGTGCGATAGTCCCCATCTAACTGCCAAATGCCATCGGCCACCGTTGCCAAACGCTGCTGGTAGCGTTCGGTTTGGGCAGCCAAGCGGACACGGTAACGGTTGAGTTCATTGTCAAGATTGGAGGTAGACGCAGGGCGCTCGGCTGCTGGCGGTCGGTTTTGCAGAGGCTGTGGATTTCTCTTTATCAATTGGACGCCCTTCAAGACAAGCTGATGGAAACACTGGTGCAATCGCCGTCCCAACCTTAAGAACTGCTGTTGATCATTCATGCTGGTCGTCTCAATTCAAGGTTTGGCGGACACCCTGTGCTATCTGTCTGTCCGAACCAAAATCAATTAGCCCCATCACCCTTGTATTTTCGCCCACATTTCCTCGATTCTGTAATAGCGAGCTGGACTTATGGGTTGATCTTTAAGAAAAAACAAAATTTCTTGCAAAAAAATAATAATCCATATGCCAGATATCCATCCTCTCAGCCGACGCCTGGAAAAAAATCATCCTCAGACCGTCAGGACATAGTTGACTCAGCTCAGTAACAAATCGCATTTCTGAGCACGTTTCTCTGAAAATACTCGAACGAACTCAATTGTAAATTTTCTCGTGGGCGATCGCATCCGGCCCAGTCTTCCAAGCTATAACAGGTTCCAGCATCATTGCTACTGACAAAATTTCCTAAAAACACTGCACCTCTTCCAAAACCATGAGCTTAGCCACGGTACGCCGCAACGACGGTCTTTCACAAAACCCGCATTTGAGCGCTGATGTGAAAGCCTTGCAAGAAACCCTCAACCGCTTGGAGTTCAATGTTGGTAAGGTCGATGGCAAATTCGGTTCAGGGACAGAAGCCGTCGTCAAGGACTTCCAGCGCCAGAACAACCTGGACGTCGATGGCGTAGTGGGCCCTGGCACCTGGAAAGTCCTGCTGGAGAAAGCCTATCCCAAGCTCAAGCGCGAAGACGGCTGGAAACAAAACCTAGACCTGAATGAACCAGTCAAGTTCATGCAGGCCAAACTCAACGCAGCGGGTTTTAATGTCGGCGAGCCCGATGGCAAATTTGGACCGGGTACCGAAGCCAAGGTTAAAGCCTTCCAGAGCAGTAACGGCCTCGGTGCCGACGGGGTTGTGGGCACGGGCACTTGGAGTGCCTTGCTTAAGGGCGGTTCAGGTGGTGCGGCGGGCCCCACTGTGAAGTTTGAGTCGAGTTTAGCAACGCCTGCCAAGATTGCCCAGGTCTTTGAATGCCCAGCGTCCCAAACAGAGCAATATTTACCGGGCGTTTTGGCCGCTATGGACAAGTGGGGGATTCTCGATCGCCTCACGCTGATTGGCCTTTGCGCTACGATTCGCATTGAAACGGGCGGGTTTCGGCCGATTAATGAATACGGCGGCACCCGCTACTTCACCCGCATGTATGAAGGTCGCCGGGATCTGGGCAATACCCAACGGGGGGATGGCGCACGGTTCCATGGTCGCGGCTATGTGCAGATCACCGGCCGTGCCAACTACCGGGAATACAGTCGCAAGCTGGGTCTCGGGGACAAACTGGTGGAGAACCCAGAATTGGCCCTTAATGCCGTCTATGGGGCCGAAATCATTGCTCGCTATTTCAAAGATCGCAACGTCGATGATGCCTGTCGTGCCCAAGACTGGCGTCGGGCTCGCCGTCTAGTCAATGGTGGCTACAACGGTTGGAGTGAGTTTCAGCATTTTGTCAGGCGGGGTTTGTCGATGCTGTAGGCTGGGGCTGTTCTTTCCGCCTTGCACCCAAATCTCCTATCCATGTCTACTTCCCTAACGACCCTGAATGAAACCACCTGTTTTGGTGGTATCCAAGGCACGTACAGTCATTCGTCTGAAACCTGCAATAGCACCATGCAGTTTGCGGTTTACCAGCCGCCCCAAGCCCAGGATGGGCCCGTGCCCGTGCTGTATTTCCTCTCGGGTCTCACCTGCACAGAAGCCAACTTTATGACCAAAGCCGGAGCGCAGCGCTACGCTGCCGAAGCGGGTCTACTCCTGGTTGCGCCGGATACCAGCCCCCGCGACACGGGGATTGCCGATGAAGATCAAGACTGGGATTTGGGCAGCGGCGCGGGATTTTATCTGGATGCGACGGTTGAGCCCTGGCGACAGCATTATCAGATGTACAGCTATATTGTGCAGGAGCTGCCCCAGATCATTGCCACGAATTTCTCGGTGCTCGGCGATCGCCAGGGCATTTTTGGTCATTCCATGGGCGGTCATGGGGCGCTCCTCTGTGCCCTCAAAAACCCCCAGCAATACCGCTCGGTCTCTGCCTTTGCGCCGATCGCCGCACCGATGCAATGCCCTTGGGGTCAAAAGGTGTTTCGGGCCTATCTGGGCAAGGATCCCAGCACATGGAAAGCCTATGATGCCAGCGAACTGATGCGCACAGTTGGCTCGCCCCAGTTTGCCGATATCCTGATCGATCAGGGAACCGCTGATCCATTTCTGGAGCAGAAACAGCTCTTGCCGGAGGAATTTGAGTTTGCCTGTATGGAGGTGGGTCAACCCGTAACCCTGCGACGGCAGACGGGCTATGACCACAGCTACTACTTTATTGCCACGTTTGTGGGCGATCACATCCGTCACCATGCCCATGTGCTGCGGGCGCAGTAGACGGCGATTAGAGTTCAAAGTTAAAGGTTTAAAGTTAAAGGTTCAGAGTGCTTGTTAGAGCCGTCCTCTACAATAGGGGCGATGTTAGGGAAACTTTAAATTCTGATGCTATTTAACTTCGCGGGCCAACGGCCGCAAAATCTGGGTGTAAGTGATGGCAAACTAGCGCCCTGTCCGGGGACACCCAACTGTGTCTGCTCCCAGAGCGATCGCCCTGATGAAAAAATTGAGCCACTGCCCATGGTGGCGATCGCCGACCTGCGCAAAATCATTGAAGCCATGGAGCGCACCACCATCATTGAAGCAACCGACACCTATCTTTATGCTGAGTTTCAGAGCAAACTGATGGGTTATGTGGATGATGTGGAGTTTTACCTTGACTCAGCCGCGAATGTCGTGCAAGTGCGCTCGGCCTCACGGTTGGGCAAGTCCGATTTGGGCGTGAATCGCCAGCGGGTTGAGGCGATTCGAGGGGCGATCGGTCAGAGCTAAATTTGTTGCCAAGCTAAAGCGCAGCAATAGGGTGGGCAAAATTAGCGATCGTTACTTTGGTTTTTAGATCGCTAATTTTGCCCAGCTTACGGTTGCTAAAATTGAGAAGACGCAACTGAGATGAGTGCGCAATATTATCTTTAATCAATGATGACTTCGCAAGCAAATGGTAAAACAGCGATCGTTCGCACAGAACGAGGCTTGACCCTCTCCGGTACGCGTATCACACTCTACGACATCTTGGACTATGCGATCGCGCAATATCCACCCCAGTTTATCCGGGGTTTGTTTAACTTAACCCTGGAGCAAATGGATACAGCTCTGGACTACATTCAAGCAAATCGTGCCCAAGTTGAAGCGGAGTATCAGTCCGTGGTTCAAGCCTGCGAAGAATTGAGAGCTTATTATGAAGAACGGAATCGGGCGCTGATCGCGCGACTGGCCCAAAAGCCCCCCCAACCGGGCATGGAAATAGCTTGGCAGAAGCTGCAAGCCCAGAAAGCAAAACATCAAGCCCAGCGTGAGTCCTAGGCATGCTTTTTCTGGTTGATCACAATCTTGAAGGACACGCTTTGCTGTTATCGGGTCGAATTACTACCCTCGGTTGGCTTGATTTGCTACCCATTCGCTTTTTTACCTTTGCTAAGATCGAATTGCCGATTTACAGTGATGATCGCGTGGTTTGGCGGTTTGCCCAGACCAATCAGATGATTTTACTCACCGCGAATCGTAGTATGAAGGGAGAAAATTCTTTGGAGCAAGTTCTACGTGAAGAGAATACCCCCCGTTCACTACCGGTTGTAACCATTGGCAATGCCAATCGGGTGCTCGCTGATAGTGATTACCGCAATCGTTGCGTCGATCGGCTGATTGAGATTGTGATTGACCTAGACGATTATCGAGGTTCGATGCGGCTATTTATTCCCTAAGCAATAGGGTGGGCAAATATTGTGCTCAGTTACCGTCTTATTTTTAGACCGCTAATTTTGCCTACCTTACAATTGTGGTAGTCATTGGGGTCAGTTTCTGTGATCATTAGGATGATAGATCTAATGTAGTAGAATGGTTAGGCAATGCCTAGAGTAGCGTCGATACTAGAGTACAGGACAAGAGATTGGAGTGGTAGGATGGGCAGATATTGATCAGTCGCTGCCTTATTTTTAGACCGCTAATTTTGCCCACCTTACGATTGAATAATCTTGTCTAATATTTCTCCTGCTGATGTATGATTTAGCGCTGCTATTATTGCACTTGCGATAAACAAAGCCCACCGTAATGGCAAACAAGCCTTTATTACTACAACTTTATTGCTTATATAAAAAATCAAAAAATCACTTCTTGATACTCTTTTCTGGACTAGTTTCTTTTTCATTGTATACCTTGACTGAATAGCTTGGCTCACGATGTCAATCAAGTTAACCCATACAGAAAATTTTGTCTTGGACAAAGATGACCAAATATGTCTAAATTGACAACAAGGCAAATTCTAGAAAAAGTTCGGCATGAGTATGATCTCATGCTGAATGAGCTACTTCGTCTCCTACAGCAGCGATTGGGAGGCATTGCAGCATCACAACTAGCAATTTCGGCTGGCTGTGACATTTCAGCTTTCAACAAGATTATTAATGGTGAAGGGGGAAGATTCCTCCACCATGATCAAATTGAAAGTATGATTACTGACTTAGTAAATCAGGATTTACTTCCAAAAGGGTCTTTTAATAATGCAGATAGCGAGGTGGGGATATGGCTGATGGTATTACAGAGTGCAGCAGCGGCAGAAGCGCATCTTGCTTATATCAAGAAGCATAACCAAACGGCGAGCGATTCACATTACCGCATCGCACGGAAAAAACTTGTACTTGCGATGCGAGAAAGTTGGATAGAGACTGACGGTGGTATTCCAAAGCTAGGGCCACCTCGTCAGGATAAATTCATACTCTCTTGGAGAGAAATCCCTAAGGATCTTGATCTTCACCTGCTTATTCAAACTGATAAATCAGTTTACAGGGTCTCTTATCGCAGCAAAGGTCAGAAGGATGGAATCCCTTGGGCTATCCTAGATGATGATATTCGGACTGGTTTCGGCCCTGAAACAATATATGTCCGATATTGGCTCAAAGCCAATTATTATATTGCTGTTCATAACTATTCAAATGACATTCCTCTATTTAGATCAGGTGCAGTTGTTGAATTTGCGTACTTCTCAGATATTACCACTTTTGAATGTCCAACCAAAGGGAATGGACGTTGGTGGAATATCCTTTCTATTGATATCAATCGTAATATCAAAGTAATCAACCAAATTGGAGACTGTCCCTTTGAAATCGACAGTTCAAGAATCAGTTTTTAGTAAATCACTTAGCGATCGGAAGCCAAATGATCCGCCTGTCGGGTGGTTTCCGGTAGACGATAGCGGGGCGTACACCGAAGCACATAATCGATCGCCGTCTCCAAAGAAATCCGATGCCCCACCGATACATAAAGCGGTCGGGTGTTGGTGCGTGACCTGAGCACTGCCCCAATCGTTTCACCGCGATCGCGCAACGGGGTCCATTGCCCCTTTTCCGGGGGAACCTCATCGTGCTCGCCAATAAAGCGGGACTTGGCCACCCCAATGGTGGGACAGTCCAACACCACCCCCAAATGGCAAGCCAAGCCAAAACGACGGGGATGAGCATAGCCCTGACCATCACAGAGAATCAGATCCGGCGTGGTGGTCAGTTTTGCCAACGCCGCCAAGAGCGCCGGAATTTCCCGAAAGGAGAGATACCCCGGCACATAGGGGAATTCGGTGGGAACCTTGGCCGTCACCGCCTCGACCCGTTCGAGCCCCGGAAAGGTCAAGACCACCGCCGCCGCCCGAGTGAGTTTTTGGGCTTTGTCAAACCCCGCATCCAAACCCGCCACGTAGCGCACTTCGCCGAGTTGGTCGGTGGTAATTACCCGCGATCGCCAGTCCGACTGAATCGCTTTTGCGGCCGCAAAGCTGGGCGACCAGTCATGCTGATGTTTGGCTTGCATGATGCTCCACCAATTGGGCAAACAGGGTTTCCAGGTCGCGGGGTTGCCAGCCCAGTTCTCGGCGGGCCTTCTCACCGCTGACCCGCACACAGCGATCGTAGATGTAATGCAGGCGCTCATAACTGAGGGGCGGATTCCAGCCCGAAAGCTGACCAATCGGGTCGAGCACCGCCGTCACGGCATAGGCCAGCCACTTGGGAATCTCGCGGGGCAGCGGTCGATCGGCCAGATTGCCCAGAATTTGGAACATCTCGCGGGTGGGTAAATCGGCGGTGGAGAGGATGTAATGGGAACCGGGGGGGCTCTGCTCGGCGGCGAGAATCATCGCCTCAACCAGGTCATCCACATGGACAATGCCCGTGATGCGATCGCCCCCCAGCCAAAAGGGCAGCTTGCCGCGCAAAAAGAGCTGAATCACCGGACCAAAATGGGGGTCATCGGGGCCAAAGATTCCTGAGGGCATCACACTAACAGCGGGTAATCCGTTCGCAACGGCTTGATCAATCAACTGTTGCGCCTTGTACTTGGTACTGTCATAAGCGGACGAAAACCCTGACTGCTCCCGCTCAAAGGTCTCATCGATCGTGCGGCCCTGGGTATCACCATAGATGCCGATCGTGCTGCAATAGACTAGTTTTTGGATTCCGGCAGCTTGGGTGGCGGCGAGTACCGTCCGGGTGCCCTCAATATTAACTCGGGCCATGCGCTCGGCATCGACGATGCCCAAGTCCACATAGGCTGCGGTATGGAAGACCCAATCGACGTCCGTCATGGCTTGTTCGAGGGCAGTGCGATCGCAGATATCGGCCTCAACCAAGGTGATCGGCAGGCCGGTTAGGCGCTGGGCTCGTTGGGGCGATCGCACCCCCGCCACCACCTCAATCTGACGCTGCAGCAAGGCGTTAACCAAGTGGGAGCCTGTGAAGCCATTGGCACCCGTGACAAGAGCTTTCATTTGTTGTACTTGAGAATTCTCATCGGATCATCTTACCGTGTCTCATCGGATCGCTCGCCGGGCAAAAGACGCAGTCGTCGCCACCAGGGGCGTTCATTCAAGTCCTCACCATTGGCGTCTAAGACCGGGCGATCGACGACCACTGGATCTTCACAGGTCGCTTCACTGCGCTGATCTTGGCGAACCACAGTGCAGCGCAACACGCTCGTATAAGGGTCAATCTGTCGAGCGGCATTGGATCTCGGCCCCGTCCAGCGGGCGAGCCAAACGACGTCATAGCCCACGGGGCCGGACTTATGGCGGGTGGCTGCAACCGTCATCTCCCAGAGCACATCTTCGGGCAAAGGTGTCATGCCAATTCGCGATTTGAGGTCTTGCAGATAGTCGGGAAACCGATGGGGAACCCAAATTTCCTGAAGCCAGGGCTCTAGGCTCGACCAATCTTGTTGTTCAAGACGGTCTTCCACCCTGGGCCGCATGGCTTGGAGGAGGGTTAAGCCGCGAGGATCAAGCATTGGCCCGTCATCGAGTCGGGTCACAAATACACTCTGCTCAAAGGTATCAACGCGTAGGCTGGGGTAGCGATCGAGCCAGGTTTGAATCACGAAACTAAACTGCAACCAACAACTGAACAACACTTGACTGGCGAAAATCAAAATAAAGCGTTGGCGAATGGTGGCATCGGGCATTTCCCATTGGCCACTTTTGCCCTTAAAGCTTTTAGGCACCAGCCAGAGCAGGGCGGCGAGGGGGGGCCAAGTCACCACCAAAAAGGCAACTGGAAGCTGCAATTTTTGCCAAGCGAGAACATCCAGTAGGGCGATCGTCAGCCAGGGGGTGAACAGCCATTTTTTTTCGAGGCCGGCCCACGTGACCCCCACGGTACCAGAGAGGAAGCTGGCGATCGCGAGGGATTCTCGCAATATCCCCTCTGCCGAAACGGCCAAGATAAACAGGGCCAGCATAACGCAGACGAATGTCTGCCAAGAACTGAGCTTTGGTGGACGTAAAACCTCAAAGAACTTAATCATTTTACCTAGAAGGTATCTGTAAAGAAAAAATAAAGGGCTGATGGTGTGGGGAAACCCCACCCCTACGTGAGAACGATGAAAATACCTGAACGGTCTGAATGGATTAAATGTAGGGGTCGGGTTTCCCGACCCTGCAACCACTGCAATTGAGTTTAAGGTTTTATTTATAGATAACTTCTAAATCATTGTTCGAATTAATCTTGCGAATCAGGTGTAGCGTTGGACAAACATTACCAAAACAATCAGGAGGATCATGCTATTGCTAAATAAATTGGCAATAAAAATAGTTGAGAGTCGCTCTTGATTATTTTCCAATAAAGCCTCATAAATGCGCTGTCCCAGAGTCAGTTCTGAGGCCGCTTCCCCATCGAGATCCAAAAGAATTGCTTCTAAAATATCGATTCCTTTGAATTCAACTAAGCAGAGAAACCAGAAAGCGAGGGAAAGGAGAATTAACAATGAGGTCGTTTGCACAACCCAAACCTGCTCAAAGTTATAAACCGTACCAAAAAAAACATAGCCGATTATGTAGAGTTTAAACTGTTGAGGCAGTAACGCTTGCAGAACAAGACCAAACAGCCAGATTGAAGTGGTTGAAATCAAGTTCAGTGTGAGGGCATATTGAACCGAGATTTTTGGGGAAAAATGGAGCCGACGGGAAAAGATAAACGCCTCGATCGCTGTCCCCAAGAGCAGGGACAAGAGCTGAAAAATGACGATCGGCGCAGGAATTAGAGTCAAGGCAGTCTCGGGGCTATCATCAGTTAGATCGAAAACGATTGCTATCGCGGGTTGACAGCCCCTCTTCCTTCTGTTAAGGTCAGGCGCTCTATCGCCTGTCCCGTAAGGCTTCGGATGCTAACTGATGACAAACCCTTAATGATACTGTAAATATATTTTAATATAGTTAAAACTTAATCAACGAACTGCAATTTTCATGAATCTTTGGCGGCGACGCTGATCGCATCTGCTAATTCAAGGTAGCTTAGTTAATTAAGTAGTTCTGAATGTGGTGAGTACTCATCCCTAGACTTGATAGTGATATCAACCACAAGCTAGTTGGCTGTAATGCATCGGCTATCCGCCAGGATTGTATCGCACAATATAAGAATCTACGGTAATACTCTTCACCCGACCTGGTATAGCTATGCGAGTTTTTCAGCGGCGATCGCTCCCCACCCAACCCGTTGAGGCCACCACCCGTGAGCGGATTCTAGAGGCAGCCCTCCATCTGTTTGCTCGCAAGGGCTACGATGCCACCACCACCCGAGACCTCGCCGCAGGGGCCCATGTGGCCGAAGGAACGCTGTTTCGTCATTTCACCAACAAGAAGGCGATTCTCATTGAAGTCGCGACGCAGGGCTGGGTGGATATCTTGACCGAGTTGCTCACAGAGTTGAGTGAAATGGGCAGCTACAAGGCGATCGCCCAGGTGATGCGGCGGCGAATGCTCCGCATGGCCCACAACCACGAACTGATGCGGGTTTGCTTTATGGAGGCCCAGTTTCATCCCGAGCTGCGTGAGCGGATTCAAAGCGAGGTGATCAACAAGATGACCGATGTCACCGAAGCCTTCTTTGAAACGGCGATGGAAAAAGGCATCTATCGCAAGATGAATCCCAAGATTGTTGCCGGTGTCTTTCTCGGCATGTTCACCGTTGCGGGCTTCTCCCAAGGCACGTTGCTTGAACCCGATGCCTCGCCCAAGGCCCAGCAAGAGATGGCCGAAGGGATTGCGGATATTTTCTTGAATGGAGTGTTGGCCGCGAAGGCGTGAGCCATTGCTTCAGTTCGCAGTTGCCAGTTGCCAGTTCGCAGTTGTAGGGTGGGCAATGCCCAATCAAACACCCTCACAGTTTGCGATCGCGCCTCTGAACAACTTCTAAGCAAAAAATCCTTGCCAGCCCACACCCCGAACCCACCCCGGTCTACGCTACGCGTGACCGCCCCTCCCAAGAGGGGATGTTCTACTCTGAACTCAATCCTTGGGAAAATCATCTCGCAGGGGGAGGATGGGTCAACCTGTTGTGCTTCTTGGAGAACATTTCTTCCGCCCTTGGCGAGCTCAGACGCTGCGAACTGCGAACTGCGAACTGCGAACTGATGCCCAACTCCCCCGCCGCTCAACTCCAGGCGCTCCCAGATCTCGAACTCGCTGACGCAAGCAGCCTCGCCCCCGCCGCCCAGCAATTGCTGACCACCTGGGAAGAAGAGGTTCCCCTGGTTCTCCCCACAACCCTGGACGCTTTCAGCGCCCTGTTGCGTCTGGCCCACCAAGAACGATGGACCAGCATTGTCGTGGGTCGCGGTAGCAAGCTGGACTGGGGCAACGTGCCGCAGCGCCCCCAACTGCTTATTAGCACGCAAAAACTTAATCAGGTGTTGGATCATGCAGTGGGGGACTTGACGATTACCGTCGAGGCGGGGGTAACGCTGGCCCAAGTGCAAACAGTGTTGCGGGAGCACCAGCAGTTTTTGCCTCTTGACCCGGCTTATCCGGAGACAGCCACGCTGGGGGGCATTGTGGCCACAGCTGATACGGGCAGCCTGCGGCAACGCTATAGTGGGGTGCGCGATCTAATCCTGGGCATTGAGATGGTTCGTGCTGATGGCCAGCGAGCCAAAGCAGGGGGACGGGTGGTCAAAAATGTGGCTGGCTATGACCTGATGAAGCTCCTGACCGGCTCCTATGGGACGTTGGGGGCGATCGCCCAGCTCACCTTCCGCACCTATCCCCTCCCCCCCACCCAGACCTCGGTCTGGATCACGGGCAAACCGGAGGCGATCGCAGCCTTGACCGCCCAAGTTCGGGGCTCTTCCCTAACGCCAATCGCGTTTGACCTCCTCTCCACTGGGATCGTCAACCAGATCAGCGCCGATATGGGTCTGGGACTCCTGCTAACGTTCGCCACAATTCCCGAGAGCATCGCCGTTCAACTGGCAACAGTGAAGGGTTGGGCCGAAGCCATGGAGCTTAAGGTTCAGGTACTATCGGAGCCAGAATCCCAATCACGCTGGGATGCTGTAGCAACTCTGATTCGTCAGACCCAAACATCCGCTGCTGTCACGGTCAAGTTTGGGATTATGCCGACCGCTGGCACGGCGTTCCTAGAACAGCTTCCTCCAACTGCCTACGGTTGCCTCTATGCGGGCTCGGGTTTGGGTCATGCCCATTTCCCCACCACGCCCACGGCAACCGACCTTAAACGGCTGCGGCGGCTGTGCGAACAACACCAGGGCTTTCTCTCCCTGCTCCAGGGGCCAGCAGCCCTCAAAGCCGAGATGGAGCCCTGGGGCTACACCGGAGATGCCCTCTGGCTGATGCAGCGACTCAAACAGGAGTTTGATCCGGAGAACGTATTACATCCAGGATGCTTTGTGGGGGGAATTTAGCTCGATCAGTCAGGAGTTGGCTCGATTTTGAAATCAGTAACTTGAGCTCTGGATCAGCGAAGTTATCGCATTCCTCAAAACACTAAAATCTCGATGTCAAACCCGGTTGTCAGGGGGCCAGCCCCCCGACACCTCCCGCTGAGGGGGAGATTGCCCCCTCAGACTCCGGCAATATCAGAGCCAGTATTGTGGATTCTGCTGAGTTTCAAAATCTTTTGCAATGTCTGCTTATCCAGAACTTAGGTTAAGTAGATTGTCAAGTAACGAGTCGCAAGTTGAAATGTTGTGGTGGGTGAGGCAATCATTGTTCTTCAAGCGTTTCTTTATCAGTGCTTGTCCTAATGTGGATCGCAGCCCATGAGACAATCGGCCTGTTGATCTGACCGAATGCCCCCATGTCTGCCTCCACCCACTCTGCGACTGAGCTGGCCCAAGCTCGCTATTGCCTTGCCCATGCTGATTGGGCCGCAGTGATTAGCCAAACGCAAAACCTGCTAATTATTCAAGACCTGGATGGGGTCTGTATGCAACTGGTCAAAGATCCCCTCGATCGCGTCCTTGATCCGGGCTATGTTCAGGCCACCCAACGCTTAGACGGACATTTTTTTGTGCTTACCAATGGTGAACATGTCGGCGCACGGGGGGTAAATACAATCGTCCAGAAAGCCTTTCCTGGGCAAGACCTGACCGCCCAGAGTTTGCATTTACCCGGTCTGGCAGCGGGGGGGGTGCAATGGCAAGATCGCCAAGGCAACGTTAGCCATCCGGGGGTCAGCGAGGCGGAACTCGCCTTTTTGCAGCAGGTGGGTCAGCAGATGCAGGCGCAGTTGCAGGCGTTCTTGAGTACGAAAAACATCCCCCAGGAACAATGCGAAATGCTCTTGGCTGCCTCGATTCTGGCCGATAATGTGGCCTCGCCCACGGCTAATTTGAATACCGCGTTTGCGGTACTGCCGGAGCATTACGCCGAACTTCAGGCGCTGTTCTACCAATTAACACTCGATTTGCTCGCCCAGGCACAGAAGCAGGGTCTAGGGGATTCGTTCTTTGTCCATTACGCTCCTAACCTGGGTCGGGACACCCAGGGTCTGGAAATTCTGCGCCCGGCCACCGCGACCGATTCGGGCACCAGTGATTTTCAGTTTATGCTGCGGGGCGGCATTAAGGAGGCGGGGGTGTTGGGCATTCTCAACCGCTACTACGGGCAGCAGTTTGGGGCATATCCCTTGGGCAAGGATTTTAATGTGCGCCAAGCGCCCCAAGACATGGACGCCTTGCTGGCGCTAATTATCAATAATTTTGACCTAGAAAAGTTGCCACTGATCATCGGTGTGGGCGATACGGTCAACAGCCAAGTCACACCCGAGGGGGTCAAGCGGGGGGGGAGCGATCGCAACTTTTTGCAACTCATTCACACTCTTAAACAAACCACAGGCCAGCCCCATCTCACGGTCTATGTGGACAGCTCACGCGGTGAGGTGAAGAATCGGCGATCGCTCCAACTCGAAACCCGTAACGGGGTGGAAGCGGTGGTGGCAGGGCCCGGTGATCCAGCCGATACCCAGGAGCCGCTGACGCTGAATGTGGCCTTTCCGGGGGGCTATGGGCAATATGTGCAATGGTTTAAGACGGCGGCGACGGCGCGGGATATATAGACCCTGATCCCCTCTTCCCCCCTTGGTAAGGGTAGGGCTGTTTTATGTTCTGGAGAGAAAAAAGAAGACCCGATAGTTCTTGTGTAGGGGCGGGGTTTCCCCCACTGGTGTGAACTTAAGCTCGAAACCTATTCACCCAGCGCGTTTCAACCCCAACCGCCAAGAA
>JBCDEB010000027.1:0-55998 GCA_039180005.1 Cyanobacteria bacterium P01_G01_bin.54
AATATCGGAGCCAGTATATTGACTCTGCTGAGTTTCGACCGTCTTGCGCAATGTCTGCTTATCCAGAACTCACGTTAGCCAAATCAAGGGAGTGATTTAAAACCCCTACAGGATTAGCCCGCTGAGGGGGAGAGGGCTCCCGACGGGCTCCGGCAATATCGGAGCCAGTATTATGGGTTCTGTTGAGTTTCGACTGTCTTTCGCAATGCTTGTTTATCCAGAACTCAGGTTTTTTTTAAACCGCTTGGGAGGGTAATGTCGACTCGGGGGTGAGAAGTTGGAAGCGATCGCGCCGCCATTGTTGGGTTGTCTGTTGAGCGCTTGTGACCGTTGCAGCGCCCGACTCAACGGAGACTGGGGGCGACCAATGGCGCTCGTCATAAAAAGTCTCGTAGGCTTGCTGAGTCAATTCAAGCAGTCGTTGAGCGGGGAGCGCTGGGGTCTGGTAGATGATTTCCCCGAGCACGTTCTCCGGATCATTCAAGATCTTCTGCGTCCAAGCGGTGGGGGAGGCATCCACACCAAAATAGTCGGTGAACAGCGCCGTGCCAGGGTAGATCATTAAGGGATTGAAATGGGCATAGTCCAAGGGTAGCGATCGGGCAAATTCAATCACCGCTGCCACATCTGCCTCCGTTTCCCCTGCACCCCCGAGGATAAATGTGCCCGCCAGACGCAGCTCAGGCACCGTAGCTTTGACCTGGCGACAGGCCTGGATCACCTCATCCACTTGGAGTTGTTTCTGGAGCGTCTGCAAGCTCAGATTCGTTGCCTTTTCAATGCCCACGTTAATTTGCCGACAACCCGCCCGGTAAAGCCAATGGAGGCTCTCGGGGTTCAGGGCGGCGATCGCATCCCCCCGCAGCTCCATTTCCCAGCGCACCTCGCCCACTGCCGTGAGCAGACCCTGACAAAAGTCTTGTACCTCGTCATTTAGTTGGGCGGACGTCAAGAACAGACAATCGTCATAGAAGATAAACCCGGTAATGCCAAATTGGCTGACACATTGACGCATCTCCGCAAACAGGTTCTCCGGGCTGCGGCGATAGTAGCGATTGTCCCGCAACGTTGGTGAAACACAAAAACTACAGCGATAGGGACAGCCCCGTGAGCCATAGATCGGCGTCATCGGCCCGTCGAAAATATCGCGACGCAAGGAGGGTTGATAACGCTGATTGGCCAGCAGATGCCGTGCGGGGAAGCGAATCGCATTAATGTTTTGCGACACAGCGGCCGGGACGACTTGGCTGGGCTGCCAGGCCACACTCTCGATCGGCGCAGCGATCGCCCCCTTTTTTAGGGCACGTGCTAATTTGGGGAACGTTTCTTCCCCCTCGCCTCGCATCAGCGCGGTGGCTCCAAGCTGCTCAAAAAAAATCGGTGCTTGACTGGGGATGGAGGCAAAGGGCCCACCATAGACGATCGGCAACGCTGGATAATGGTCTTGTAGTGCCGCGCTCAAGATAACTAAAGACTTGAGGGCGGGGGTAGTCGTGGGACCGACCCCGACGCAAGTGGTGGGTTGAAACCGGGGGAGTTGCGCGTCGAGATAGGCGCGAAACTGGGCGAGCCCCGCCGTGCTTTGGCAGGCACAGTCCAGGGCACAGTCGAGAATGGCGACCGTAAATCCCTGAGACTCCAGGGACGCGGCAATGTAGGCGAGCCCCAGCGGTGGAATCACCCCACTGCCCCGGCGGCGATGATATTGGGGATGAACCAGTAGTACATCAATTTTCATAGACCCTGATTAACCTGAGTTTCGGTTAAGCGAAATTATCGCATTCCTCAAAACCTTTAAATCTCGTTGTCAAACCCGGTTGTCAGGGGCCCAGCCCCTGACACTTCTCGCAGGCCGGATGTCTGAGCTGGATCAACGGCTTTCAACATCGCGGCTCGTCTTCGATCGCGCCGAGGGCCTTGAGTACCCCTTTTTGAGCGTCGGTCATCCCAGTGACGCCAGTAATGTTCACTCGCTCGTAGGGACGTTCGCTCTTGAGCGTTTGTAACGGTTCTCCGGTGGGGAGCGACCAGAGTTTAACCGTACTATCGCTGCTGCTGCTGGCAACGGTTTGACCCTCGGGGCTTACATCAACCGTCCAAATATGTTCGTCATGGGCGGCGATCGTGGTCAGACAGTCTCCGGTTTGCAGATCCCAAATGCGAACGGTGCGATCAGTGCCGCCGCTGACCAACAGCTTGCCCTGGGGGTCAAAGGCAATCGACCAGACCAGGCTGGTATGACCCGTTAAGGTTTGCAGACAGGTGCGCGTGGCCACATTCCAGAGCCGAATGGTTTGGTCTGCGCTAGCACTGGCGAGGATCTTGCCATCGGGGCTAAAGGCAACGCACCAAACACGACTGTTGTGACCTTCTAGCACCCGCAAGCATTTGCCAGTTTGGGTCTGCCAGAGGCGCACTTCTGGATCATCGCTGCCGGTTGCCAGCCAAGGCTCCGTGGGATGAAAGGCGACCGACCAGACCCGACTCTGATGACCGGTGAAGAGGCGTTGACAGCGGCCGGTGCTCACCTCCCAGAGCCGCACCGTCTTGTCTTCACTGGCACTGGCGAGCCATTGGCCGCTGGGGTCAAAGGCGACCGACCAGCTGCGATTGGTATGACCGGTGAGCGTGTTTAGCAGGCTGCCGCTGGCGACATCCCAGAGTCGGATGTTGCCATCGTCACTGCCGCTAGCCAAGCGATCGCCCGCCCGATTAAAGCACACCGCGCGGGTTTTGACGGCCAGTCCCGGCAAGGTCTTCAGGCATTGGCCGCGTCCGGCGTCCCAGAGCTGGACGCCCTGGTCGTTGCCAATCGCCAGTAAATCCCCCTCACAGTCGGCGATCGCCCCATTCTCACCCTTCTGACGGGCATAGGCCACGGCCCACATCACCGAGGAATACCCCCAGATTGTGCGCACCGTCTGCCCGGTCTGGACATCCCAGAGGGTGATGGTTTGGTCATCACTGCTGCTAGCGAGGAGGCTGCTATTGGGGCTAAAGGCGATCGACCAGACCCGGTTGGTGCGCTCGGTCACGACTTTGCGTAGTTTGCCCGTCGGGGCATCCCAGAGCCGCGTGGTCTGATCGTTGCTATTACTGGCGAGAATCCGGCCATCGGCACTAAAGACCAGCGACCAAACCAGCTCACTGTGATCGGTCAAGACGTACCGGTAGCAGCGGTGTTCGAGGTCCCAGAGGCAGACCTTCTGATCAAAGCCACCGCTGGCGAGGGTGGTGCCATCGGGGCTAAAGACCACGGTCTTAACCACATCGGTATGTTCAGTCAAGGTCTGGCGGCATTGACCCGTGGCCCGATCCCAGAGTTTGACAAAGCCATCACTGCTGCCGCTGGCAAGCGTCGTGCCATCGGGGCTAAAGGTGACGGACCAGACCCAATCGGTATGGCCCGTGAGTATCCGTTGACAGGTGCCGCTCGCCCGATCCCAGAGTCGCACCGTCTGGTCATTGCTGCCACTGGCCAGTAAGCGGCTATCGGGGCTAAAGGCCACCGCCTTCACCCAGTCCGTATGCCCCTCAAAGACCTGTAAACCCTCGCCCGTGGCCACATCCCAGAGCCGTACCGTGCGGTCTTGACTGGCGCTGGCCAGTAAGCCGCCATCGGGGCTAAAGGCGATCGCCCAGGGCCAGTCCGTATGACCGTAGAAGGTTAGCATTTGCTCGCCATCGGCCACCCGCCAGAGGCAGAGCCGACCATCGGCGAGCCCAGCGGCTAGGGTTTCGCCATCGGGGCTAAAGGCAACGGCGGAGACGGTACCAAAAGCCTGGTTAAACGTTGAGCGGGACAGGTTGGCCTGGGTAAAGTTGACCTCGGGCAAGGCCCAGCCCTGGAGATAAGCTTGCCAGACCGCCAGCTGAGAAAAGTCATAGCCGCGTACATCCAGCTCCAGTTGACGGCAGAGATTGAGCAGATTACCCGCCAGATATCCGGGCTGACCGGGGGATTGCTGGCGATGCAACTGGAGCAAATGACCCAGGCGGTGTTCAATTTGGTTGAGGTTTCCCAGCCGTACCAGCAGTTGGGATTGGATCGGCTGGAGATGCAAATAGGCCTGTTGGTCGCGGACATAGTCCTTGGCCGTAGCCTTGAGCAGGGCATGGCTGTTGAGCAGGGCGATCGCCTCGGTTTCAATTTCCTGGCAAGCCTGCTCAATAATCTGCTCGGTGAGGTATTCGATCAGCACGGGCTGCAAACCAAATGCCGTCTGGTTGCGTTCCAAGGGCAGGCGGCGTTGTAGGGTTTGCAGTGTTGAGGTCAAGGCCGCTTTGGCATTGGGCAGCACCAGATCATCCCGCAGACCGGCCAGCGTGGCGGGTTCCCGATTAATGGCCAGCCATTGAATCACCGCTTTTTCCGCCGCAGTGAGACGATTGAAGTGCCAGTCCAACAGCTCACGCAGATCGTTAAAGACGGGGCGACCGGACTGGAGAAATTCGCCGAGATCGCCAAAGAAGACATCCTCGATATGGCGAGCGGCGAGCTCCAAGGCCAGGGGATTGCCATCGTAAAAGGCCACCACATCGCGCCATTGAGCCACTGAGCCCGTGAAGCTGCCGATGGCGTCAAAGATGCGGCGGCCGTCTTGGTCATCGAGACCCCTGAGGTTGAACGATCGCACGGGCCGGGCCTTCCCTTCGAGTTGGGCCACTTCCTTGGGTTTTTCCCGGCTGGTCAGCAAGAGGCAACTCTGGTGTGGGGTGCTGCCGATCTGCTGCAGCAATGTGCCATAGTCGGCGTAGCCCTCGCGATATTGCCCCGCTTGATCTTGACCTTGCAAGATGGTCTCAAAGTTATCCAGGATCAGCAGGCAGCGGTGCTCACTGAGATAATGCAGCAGGCGTGAAATTAGCTCAGGGGCGGTACTGGGGAGGTTCAACGCCTGCTGGCCCGAGAGGGTCTGGATCACATCGGTGAGAATCTCGGGTAACTGGGGCGCATTGAGGAGCTTGCGCCAAATCACGAAGTCAAATTGGTCTTGAATACCCCGGGCCAGGGTCAAGGAGAGGTCGGTCTTACCAATGCCGCCCCGCCCCAGACGCAGAGAGAGACCCGTCTTGCCCACCCCGCGAATGCCCAGGATCGCCACCAGACGGCAGCGATCGCCCATCACCCAGTCCTTGAGTTGCTCCAGTTCGGCATTGCGCCCAAAAAATACGGGTACATCCGGGGCATCGCCCCAGTCCTGTTGGGGTTGACCACTGATCGGCAGCGGCGTCGCAGGGGTCGCGGAGACGGGTTTGGCGATGGTGGGTGATGATGCCGAGACGGGCGACGGCGAGGTTGCTGTGGGCGGCAAAAACTTGCCCAACACTTCAAAGGCAAAGGCGGCGGCATGGTGGGCGGCGATCGTCTGATAGCCCGTCTGATCGATTTGGGCTTTGCCTTCGATCAGGTCGGAAATGCCCCGAATCACCATCGCGGAAACCTGGGCGTTAGCCCGTGCCGATTCTAAAAAGCCCAAACCCTCCATTTCCACAGCGAGGGCATCGCTATAGTTACTGCGCAAAAAGGCAAAGACTTCGGAGGCGATGGAGGCCAGCACCTGTTCCCCGGCGGCGATCGGCCCAACAAAAACACGCGGTTTGGATTCTGGGGTTTGAGAGAGGCGCGCTAACCAATCCGGTTTACGGGCTTCGGCACGAGCCCGCTGTTCAAGACCATAGGCACTCAAGCCCACTTCCGGGCGGGGACGGAAGGTTTCGCCAGCCTTGCCGGATTCGTAGCCATAGACCTTGGTGGAGGCGACCACATCGCCGAGAACCACATCTTTGACGCCGCCGGCCACCCCGACAAATAGAATTAAATCAGGTTCAAAGTAGGCGATCGCCCGCTCGGCCTCCAGGGCTGCACTAGGGTTGCCCGCGCCAATTTCCACAATGCCCACATCCCAGGCATGCCCTTGGGCCGCAAACCGGCCACGCTCATAGATCGTGCCTTGGGGATGGATTTCTTCTTGCAGGTCGCTCAAATGGACACGAACCGCCATATACTCCACAGTCAAGGCGGTTAAGATGACAGCGCAAGGCATTCGTTAATCTCGTGTAGGGGTCATCCAAGTTATTTATCATAAGCCGAATTCTGAGGATCTAGGGGAAAACCCGGAGAAAAACGCGATCGGGTTTGAGATGAATCTGCTCTCTACCCGGCTCTGCCCGTTAATGTCAACTGAGAAGCTCCGCCTCTCGCCATTTACTAATGTTTGCCATAATGTGAGCGGCAGAGTCATAAGTAATACGTATTACTGTAGAGCCATGATATTTAGGCAAAGACTATGACCATGGAGCAAAGTTTGCGGACTATTACACCATTCCTGAATTTCAGAAATATTTAAATCAGGTTCGAATGAAGTATTATGTAAAAACCCGCTTCAATCAATAGTTTCTCTCAGGGTATATTGATGCAGAGAGAATTTGCAAATGATTTCTTTTGACCGTTCGCTGCAAATCGCTGATGCGTATGAGGAGGCTCTTTCGAATGCCAACTTAAGACTTCAAGAAACAACATTCTCCATATAACAATCTAGGAATTCATCTTGAATCCCACGGAGATTACGGCGTTGACATAGCGAGTATAGCTCTTCAACTGCTGAATAGGGAAAAAATCTGGTTCTCAGAGAGCGAAACATCTCCCTGTTTGCCTTTTCAACCACTTTGTGGTGACTCTCATCTGGTGCAACAATGACATAGCGTGTCTCAAATGGAGGCAACGCATCCTGTAGGTTTTTCATGCGAGTAAGACCACTGGTTATTCCCGTACTATGCTCGATTTCAATAACAGCGGGCATGAATTTTCTATTTCTAAACCAAATGCAATCGATATATAGTGATGCCTGAACAACATCATCAAAAGATGATATTACGATTTCTGAATCATTTAATGATTTGATGACTCCATCTATTTCACCCAATTTTTGATCATTGTAAATTATCCCCTTGTCATTTTGAGCTATCCAAACTTTGTAGCCCATTTGTCGTGCTATGTGGATGAGTGCAATTTGAATTTGTGTATGTCTTCTCTTGATATTAATATCTTGATCAAGAGTGCTTGAAAGAGCCTCACTGGGAACCGTTAAAGAACTGTTGTAGATTACATCGTTTCCAGGTACTTCAGATATGACAATATCAGAATGGGTTTGTGTTATTATGCCTAAACTATGTGGTTCATCTGGCTTCCAAATTAGATGTTTGTGACCATGCTCTATTGTAGTGGCTTCTCCAATAAAGTCGATACGTCCAGGATAGCAATAGTAGAACTGTGGAGTGTGGGCAAGAAGAGCCTCGAATACAGATCTTGTGTTATAACTTGCACCTAAAAGGCGATCGAGATTTATAGGATAATCAGGTTTGAATGCATTCGCAATTCTCCCGATCATTCTGGTCGAAATACTTTGGATTTTGTCATTTGCTGTTTTATTTCGATTATGACGTTTGAACCTTATTGGCCCTTCTGGAAGAGTGATACTTACAATCTCAATAAGATTCTCATTCTTTTTCTTTTTTGCATTAGGAACATATTCATACCATTTATTTCTTGGTAATCTGTGAATTTCTTTCACTAAATTAGCAATTGTTGTTTTCTGCATATACGTCTACTCTATCTTACTTATAGAAATGAGTCATAAAATATTTTCGGAGAGAAAATCCTTGATACTTCTTGCAATAGCTTGGGACATCAAGAAAGGCACACCGTTGCCAATTGCCTTGAACATATTGGTCAATGTCTCCTCTTCTGGAAGAGTAAATTCCTTGGGCAAGGACTGTATCGACAATGCTTCTGACACAGATATTCTTCGTTTCTTGTATGGATGTAGATGAACTTCATTGTTCCCATAACACGCTGTTGGAGAATATCTCCATCGATGTAATCGCTTAAACGATTTTTTTGAATCATCACCTTCGTCAACTGTCTCGAATCTCTTGAGCCCTTGTCTGGGCTTGAAGTGATGAATAGAATTGGGATGATTTATTACTTCATTTCTCTGAAACCAGTTTTCCACTGTTAAATCTAAAGCAATTCCATCTGGACATTCTATAACTGAATCCTCTTTGAATGGAGAGGTTTTGAGCCATGGCATAAGAAGAACTCTTTTCTTGTTGAAAATTTTGTATTTTTCCCAAGAAAAAAAATCCTCATTGATCTCATTCTCATCGATATTTTTGATAAGCTTCATGTCTTTTATCAAGTTTTTCTTGAACCCAACCATAAAGATCCGATTCCTATCTTGAGGAACTCCATACTCCATTGAATTAAGTAGTCGATGTGTTGTTATGTATTTATGACTATGTATTTTCTGCTTCATCTCCAAGAAGAATTTTCGATGCTTTTCTGTTCTCCAGAGACCTTCGACATTTTCAAAAACGAAAAAATCAGGATTTTGTGAGCATATCATATCCACATAAATCATTGAGAGCTTACCTTTATCTCCATTTCTACCTCGATTTTTTCCACCCACTGAAAAATCTGGACAGGGAGAACCACCTATAAAACCAACGAGATTCCCTTTCTTTCTTTCCTGTCTGACAACTTGTGTCAATCTATTCTTGGATTTTTGATCCACACAAAATTCGGCTACGTTGCCCAAATGACATCCATGTATTGGGCTTGGCAAACCAAGAATGTTTCTCGAATACTTATACATGCCCAAAAATGGTTCATGTATTTCATTCACAAATGTTATGTTAAATCCAGACATTTCGAATCCTAGATCCAAAAAACCTGCGCCCGCAAAGAAAGATACAATAGAGGAAACAGATTCTTTCTTCCTATTCAAACTCAGTGGAAATCCAGTTGACTTTTTTAGTCCTTTTGTTGTTTTCGTCATGGTTTTCTGTTGGGTTAGTTCAAGTACTGGAGCCCTGAAATTACAGAATACTGGCTCCCTATAGCCTTAGACTCCAAGAAGCTACATCGCTGGAATTCAATCAAGTGTTGATACTGCTATCAACTTTGCGTTTCGGTCATTGCTCTTCATATTATGGTACTAAATTACGCCAATGCGGTATCTTGTCACAACATTATCTGAAACAAAAGGCTGCAAAACTGTCCTACTCAACCAAGCTACAATAAGTGTCGATCAATCAATGACCCATGGCCGCCAACGACACGCTTCTCAACCTCCTGCTGGCAGAATATTCGGCACTCAAATCAGAGCAAGCCCAGCGAATTGGCTTTCGGGACAACTTGCTCTATGCCACCTTGGGCGTCTTTGGGGCGATCGTCTCCTTTGCCGTGACTGACCCGGATCATTACCGAGCGCTGCTGCTGGTGCCCTGGGTCTGTTTGATTTTGGGCTGGACTTATATTGTTAATGACCAGAAGATTTCGGCTCTGGGGCGCTATATTCGCTACACCCTCACCGTTCGCGCCCAAGAACTAACCGCCCAAGAACTTATCTCCCAAGAACGTGTCCAGAATGAGTCTCTAGAAGCGGTCTTTGGTTGGGAGACTGCCCACCGCAGCGATCCCCACCGAGAGCGTCGTAAACTGGAGCAGTTGGTGATTGATCAGGTCACTTTTGTCATTTCCGGCATCATTGCCCTGGTCTCATTTTGGCTATTGGTTCCCGTTGCGCCGCCCAGCCTCAAGATTTTAGCTGGGGTTGAGTTGGCCTTGTTGGTGATTCTGGGCATCGAGATGCTGATCTATGCAGACTTGGCGCGGGGGCGCTAAACCCACGAGTTGCTCAATGGTCTCGGGTTGAGTTAAATAGGGAGGCACAGCCGACATGTGCGCTGTTGGGGGTTGCTCACCATCTCAAGACTCACGCATTCTTTCGTTCATGGCTCAAATCTCGCTGCATTGGTTGACGAATCTCTTCAAACGTTTCCTCGATACCGATCCCCCCGTTCCCCATCCCACAGAAATTTCGCCCTTAACCAGCGAGGGCTATGAAGCATTGTTGGTGCAGATCACCGAAGGGGTGGCCTTGGGCTGGCAGCAGGCTCAACTCTGGGAGCGCTTGGGCATTCGCCGCCATGATCCCTGGTTTGTGGCTTGGCTGCAACGCTATGGCAAGACCCTGCTCCGTCAACCGCCGGAGCAGATCAGTCGTCAGTTTGCTCAACGGCTGGTTCATTTGGGGGTAATTGGCTGTGGGGAACTCGGGGAAGCGGCGGCCAGCCTGGGGCAGCGTCTGTTGGATTTGAGCAATCGCAAACGTCTCAGGCAGGTACCGGATGCTCCCGTTGTGGCGACCGTCACGGCTGAGAACCCCTTGGAGCTGTTTCACTACGGCATGGAACTCTACCAGCAGGGGGAGTTGGATGGGGCGCTGACGATCTGGTCGGAGGCGCTGGAGCAGGAGTCTAGCCTGCTGGAGGCGCGGAATGCCTGTGGGGTGGCGCTCTACTATCTGGGTCGCTCGGAGGCGGCGATCGCCGCCTTTGATCAGCTCCTCAAAGCAGACCCTGCTTTTGTGACGGCGCTGTTTAATCGGGGTACGGTGCAGCTTGAGCGGCAGGAGACGGAGTTGGCGATCGCCGATTTCGACGCCACTTTAGCCCTTAAGCCCGACTTTTACTATGCCTATATCGCCCGGGGCAATGCCTATCAGCAGCAACAGGACTGGCAACCAGCCCTGGCGGATTTTAATCAGGCGATCCAGCTTGACCCCAATGGCTACCGTGCCTACAACGGCCGGGGTCAGATCTATAGCGCCCTCAAACGCTATGACGCAGCCCTCACGGACTTTAGCGAAGCCCTGGCCCAAGAGCCCAACTGTGCTCAGGCGTATCACAATCGGGGCAATGTCTACTATCACCTGCATCAATGGGAAGCGGCGCTGGAAGATTTGAGTCAGGCAATTTTAATTGAGCCAAATTTCTATCAGGCCTACTACAGTCGGGGCAACCTCCAACTGGAACGGGGCAATGCCGCCCAAGCGGTAGCCGACTACCGGGAAGCCCTGAACCTTAAACCCAACTACACGGCTGCCTACAATGGCCGTGGCCTGGCCCTGAGTAGCCTGGGGCGCTATACCGAAGCGATCGCCGACTTTGACCATGTGCTGGCCCAGGACCCCTATTGTTGGCAGGCCTGGGCAAACCGGGGTTGGGCGATGTATAAGGCCCCGGAGCCCCTCGGACCCCAAGTGGCGATCGGCAACTGGCAAACAGCCCTGCGAGAACTCCAGGGCCAAAACCAACTGCCGCCGCTGGCCCTCAGTACCCTCTATCGCTATCTGGGTTTGGCCTGTGTGCAACAAGCGCCTCAACATTCCAACCCGTCGGAGCGCTTAAAGGCCGCGATCGCCCATTACCAGTCGGCCCTGGATGCCCTCCAGGATATAGCCGGCCTCGAACAGGACTATCTTCACCTCCTAGAGCAGTTGATCGTGCTCTATGTGCGCTTGGGCAATCCCTTCGGTAGCCAGAACTATCTCAAGATTGCCCTGCTGATTCTTAAGCAACTGCTGGCAGGGGCAAGCACTGGGGCGCAAAAACTCCAGTTGATGAACCAGTTTCAGGGGCTCTATCAGCTTAAGGTCGATCAACTGGCCCAGAGTAATAATCCCCTCCACCATACCCAGGCGCTGGAGCTTGCCGAAGAACGCAACAGTCTCCGCTTGCAAGCCCACCTCGACCCCAACTGGAATGGCCAACCGAGCCCGACCCTGACCTATGGCCAGATGAAAAATCTGCTTGATGCCCAAACGGCGATCGTCTATTGGCAGCTCAGTCCGGTCAGTATCACTGTATTTGTGGTGCTGCACGATCGCCCATTGATCGTCATTACCAGCAACTACGAGCAACGCCTGGCCCTCCAGCAGACCTGGAATCAATGGCAAAACACGACGGACACCGCCGATGCCAACCAGCGATCCAGTGACTATCGCGCCACCCCTACCCAACGAAAATGGCGAGATAAATTGCCTGAGCTGCTGCCGCAACTCGTGAACCAATTGGGGTTAGAGCCAATTTTGGCGCGTCTACCGGAAACCGTGACGCAACTGATCCTGGTGCCGCACAAGCTGCTCGTGGCCCTGCCGATCGCCGCCATTTTTAATGCCCCCTATTGCGATCGCCCCTTGGGCATCACCCAGATTCCGGCGCTGCAATGGGCGGCTAACTTAGACCTGACACCCGAACTTCCGGTTCATGCTTCCCCCTCCCAGCCGCCCTTGCTGGCGATCGAGAGTCCTTCGGGCTTGCGTCCCCATGCGGAACTGGAAGTGGCGGCGATCGCCTCGTTTTTTGCCCATCAGCCCCTCGATCGGGCGACAGTAACGCCCACCCAGGTCTTGACTCAGCTCCAGCGACCCTTCAATATCTTCCACTTTGCCGGTGAAGGCACCTTGAACCTCATTGAGCCTCTGCGCTCCGAGTTGTATCTGGTGCAAGATACGGTGCTGCGAGCCAGCGATCTGGGCAAGCCCACCTACAGCAGTCCGCCCCTGGTCTGCCTCTCTAGTACTGAGGTCACGGGTCAGGCGATCGCCGAGCAGACAGAACCCTTCCTCGGTTTACCTGCTGTGTTCTTGAGCAAAGGCTCGGCCTACGTGTTAGTGACGCTCTGGCCCGTGCCGGAAATCTCCACGCCCTTGCTGATCGGGCAGTTCTACGCCCAGATTGCCCAGTCGGTTCCCCCCGCCCAGGCCCTGACCGCAGCCCAGCGCTGGCTCCAGACTCTGACCTATCCAGACTTGCAAGGGGTCTATATGGAGTGGCGCGATCGCCTGCGCAACGCGCCGCCCCGCTGTCAGCGGGAGCTGGAAATTGCCCATAATCTGGCCCAGGAGCGCCGGGCCCGTCAGGGGGAGGAAACCCGTCCTTACGAACATCCTTATTATTGGGCTGGGTTTACAATGGTGGGGAAAGTAGACTAAAAGTACTGATTCAAAATCATCATGTCGTCCACTGCGCTGACCACTGAGCTGCCCGCCGATTGGAACTATGAAACGGCGATCGCCGAAATCGAGACAATCTTGAGCCAACTGGAATCCGGGGATTTGCCCCTCGAAGCGGTGTTTTCCCAGTTTGAAACGGCTGTCGGGCAACTCAAAGCGTGCGAGGCGTTTTTGAACCACGGTCAGACACGGTTGGACTTGTTGATTGAGACCTTGGCGGCAGATGAAGGTGTGGAAGATGAGTCTTAGTCGTTTTCTGGGCTGGCGTCTGCTAACTATGGGCGATGACTATACTAGACGGTAAGGTGACGTTGCTGGAAAACCTCAGATAATGATTGCTGCTGTTGACCTAACCCCCCTCTCTTTTGATGAATTTATTGACTGGTATCCAGCCCATTCGTCTTCTCGCTATGAACTCCGTCGGGGGGTGATTGTTAAGATGCCGAAGCCGAGAGGGAAGCATTCGGAAATTGCTGGGTTTGTAATTAAGGCGTTGAATCAGGCGATCGACGCCATTCAGGCTCCGTATTTTATCCCCCGGGAATGCATTATTAAACCGGATGACACCACTGGATATGAGCCGGATGTGGCCGTTGTCGATCGCCGCAATCTTGCGCAGGAGCGTCGTTGGGAAACAGCATCTGTTCTCGAACAAGGGGAGTCTGTCAAGCTGGTGGTTGAGGTGGTTTCGACAAACTGGCGGGATGATTATGCCCTGAAGCTCTCGGACTATGAGGGGATGGGGATTCAGGAATATTGGATCATCGATTATTTAGGATTGGGCGGACGCCGCTATATTGGCTCACCCAAGCAACCCACATTTACAGTGTGCAAATTGGTTGAGGGAGAATATGAGTTGCAGCAGTTCCGTGGCTCGCAGCGGATTTTGTCTGAGATTTTTCCAGATTTATCGTTGACGGTTGAGCAGGTTTTTAATGCGGAACCGTAAGGTGGGCAAAATTAGCGACTGAATAATAAAGACAGCGATTTATCAATATGTCCCCATCCTGTCACTTTTTGGCTACAATCAAAACTATTCTGATCCCTGATCATCAACAATTGCGTGATGCAAAAGCGTAGAACCCACTACACCTCGCCGTTAGATGCACTGATTGCAGTGCTCCGTCGGCTCAATCAATACGAGTACCAATATCACTGGCGTTCAGAGAAGTTTTTTGAACGATATCGTCAGGGGCAGTTGGCGGATGAGCTGGATTTTGTGGAATGGGCGAATGATTATCGTCATTATCCGGAACTGCACCGTCAGTTAACGAGGCAGTTACAAGGTGTTGTGTTTTAAGCTATGAAATATCTGTGCTACCGATAGACAATGCTTCTAAGTCTCGGTAGCCATTGATAACGCGAGTTACATTGATACCATTTGAATGCGGAAAGTAAAAGACAATGTAGTTCTTAACTACAAAGCCTCGCAAGTTGGGCGCAATCTCTGAGTAGTTTTTACCCATGTTGGGAAACTGAGCAACCTGGCGACATTTTTCGCGAACGGTCTCAAAGAAACGAATGGCATTGTCTTGGCTATACTGTGATAGATCTTCGCAAATTTCTTCAATATCCAGAATTGCCTCGTCTGTGAAGGCGTAGGTTCCCATTGTGTTTAAGAATTGGGCGTTTGGTTGAGTTTTTGGAAGAGGCGATCGAAGACAACCTCGCCATCGGTAAGTTTGCCTTGGGCGATTTGTTCTGCGCCGATGTTGATTTGTTGGCGGAGTTCGTTGAGGCGTTGCTCACGCTGGGCGAGGAGTTGCAGACCTGCAAGGATGAGTTCGTCAGCAGATTGGTAGGGGCTGGCCGCGAGCTGGGTGGCGATATGCTGTTCGGTTTCTGGGGTGAGGGAGAGACTCATGGGCATGGAGGAGTTGATGACTTAAGTTTCATTATCGCGGATCTAGCAATGAATTCGGAATTTTGAATGCGGAATTTTGAATTGTCTAGTTTATACTTTCTGAATTCCGAACTCCGACTTCCTAATTCATCATGATTCCCATCGCCGATCGCACCTTCGAGTTTGCCGTGCGGATTGTCAAGCTCTGTACAGTTTTGGCTGAAATGCCAGGTGTATCAAGGACTTTAGCGAATCAGTTGTTGCGATCGGGCACCAGTATTGGGGCGAATACGGTTGAGGCTAAGTCGGGCCAGTCGCGGCGGGATTTTTTGAGTAAGTTGGAGATTGCGCTCAAGGAGGCGCGAGAGACGGAATATTGGCTGAAGCTCCTGGTCGCGTCAGAGATTGTCCCAGAGGTGAAGTTGAAGGCACTGCTGGTCGAAATTGATGAAATTATCAAAGTCTTGGTGACGATTACGAAAAAAATAAAAGAGAATTAGGAAGCCAAAGGAATTCGGAATTGTGAGTTCGGAATTCGGAAATTTCTTTTTTCCACATTCTGAATTCCGCATTCCGAATTCCGACTTCTCCCCCTTTCCGAATTCCGACTTCCGAATTCCTAATTCAAAACTGTTCACAAACTTCCCGCATCGCGGCAACACAGTCCATCAACACCGCTTCGCCGCCCAAGCGTTCAAAAATCGGTTTGAGGTGGGGTAGGCTGCTGATGAAGTCTCCCCGTTCTCGGTGGGTGAGGATTTCGAGGACGTGGGCGACTTCTAGGAATTGGGGTTGGAGTTCTTCCCAGCGGGAGAGTGCGCCTTGCCCCCAACTTTGCTCACCCCCCCAAACTAATGCGCAATAGTAGGGGTCTTGGAAAGTGGTAATGGTCTTAACCAGTTTTGGTAATAACTTTGCTGGCAGATGCTGTGCCAATTCACCCAGAGTCCTAGCTCGGTCGGATTCAGAATTAATTTGGCACGTCACCTCCAAGGTTTCGGACAGCAACTCCAGCGGCAGATGCTGTGTTAATTCCCTCAGAGCACTAGCCCGGTCGGATTCGTTGTTAATCTGGCACGTCACCTCCAGGGCTTCGGACATTAAATCCAGTGGTAAATGCTTCACCAATGCACTCAGGGCATTGAACTCAGAGGATTCGTTGTTAATTTGGTGGGTTACCTCCAGGGCTTGTGGCATCAACTCCAGCGGCAGATGTGGAGCCAATTCCCTTAAGGTACTGACCTGTTGGAATCCGCCGTTAATTTGACGAATGCCCTCTAGGGCTTCTGGTATCAACTCTGGTAGTTTCTTTGCCAATGTATTCAGAGCAATGGCCCGGTCGGATTCGTTGTTAATCTGGCGCGCCACCTCCAGAGCTTCTGACATCAATTCCAATGGCAGATGCTCCACCAATGCACTCAGGGCACTGACCCGGTCGGATTCGTTGTTAATTTGGCAAGTGATCTCCAGAGCTTCTGGCATCAACTCCAATGGCAGACACTTCACCAATGCACTTAGAGTTCTGGCCTGGTCGGATTCGTTGTTGATTTGGTGAGTAATCTCTAGGGCTTCTCTTATCAATTCTGGTTGATGCGCTGCCAATGTAATCAAGGCACTGACCTGATCAGATTCATCGCTAATTTGGCGTGTCACCTCAAGGGCTTCTGATATTAACTCCGGCGGCAGACTTTCCACCAATGTACTCATGGCTCTAGCCTGTTGGAATCCGCCGTTAATTTGGTGAATGGCCGCTAGGACTTCTGGTGTCAACTCTGACGGTAGATATTCTGCCAATTCACTTAGAGCAATGGCCCGGCCGGATTCGTTTTTAATTTGGCAAGTGACCTCCAGAGCTTCTAGTATCAACTCCGGTTTCTGCTTCGCTAATTCAATCAGAGCACTGGCTCGGTAGTATTTATCACTAATCTGGCGAGTGACCGTTAGAGCTTCTGGTATCAACTCTGGCGATAGATGCTTTACCAATATAATCAGGGCAAGAAATCGGTTAGATTCAGAGTTGATTTGGCTTGTCACTTCCAGGGCTTCTGACATTAACTCCGGTTTCTGCTTTGCTAATTCCCTTAGGGCACGAGCTCGGTCGGACTCAGAGTTGATTTTGCGAGTGATTAATAGAGCTTCGGTTAGTAACTTTGGTAGCTGCTTCGCTAACTCAATCAGTGCACTAGCCTGGTCAGATTCATCATTGATTTTATGAGTGATCTCCAGGGTTTCTGGTATCAACTCCGATGGCAGATACTCCACCAATTTAATAAGGATACTAGACCGGAAGAATTTGCCGTCAATCTGGCGAGTAACCTCCAGGGCTTCTAGTATCAACTCTGGTTGCTGCTGCGCTAATGCAATCAGAGCCCTTGCCCGCTCAAATTCAGAGTTGATTTGGCGAGTGACCTCCAGGGTTTCTGGTATCAACTCTGGTTGCTGCTGCGCCAATGTGATCAGAGCCCTTGCCTGGGCGGATGCATCGTTAATTTGGCGAGTAATTGCTAGAGCTTCTGGTATCAACTCCGGCGGCAGATATTCCAAAAATGCAATCAGGGCACTGGATTGAGCGGAGTCATCATTGATTTGGCGAATGACCTCCAGGACTTCTGACATTAACTCCAGCGGCAGAGGTTGTGCCAATAAACTCAGAGCCAAGGATCGGGAAAATTCATTGCTAATTTGTTTGGTGATCTCTAGAGCGTCAGATACCAGCTCCAGCGGTAGATGATCTACTAATTTAATCAGGGGCATGAGCTGTTGGATTTCATCAGTGATTTTGCGAGTGACTTCTAGAGCTTCTGGCATCAACTCGGGTAGTAGTTGTGCTAATACACTCAGAGCCCTGGCTCGGTCAGATTCAGAGTTAATCTGGTGAGTAACTTCTAGAGCTTCTGTCATCAACTCTGGTGGCAGATGTTCCACCAATTCAATTAGGACACTGGCCCGGTCGGATTCGTTGTTGATTTGACGAGTGACCTCTAGGGCTTCGGACATTAACTCTGGTTGCTGTTTCGCCAATTCAATTAGGGCACTGGCCCGGTCGGATTCGTTGTTGATTTGACGAGTGACCTCTAGGGCTTCGGACATTAACTCCGGTTGCTGCTTCGCCAATTCAACTAGGGTACTGGCTCGATCAAATTCGTTGTTAATCTGGCGAGTGACTCCCAAGGCTTCTGACCTCAAATTCAGTGGTAGCCTCTTAATCAATTGAGAGAGTGCTTTGGCTCTGGATAAAAATCCTTGATCGTCATTTACCGCGCTCTGTCTCCTCTGCCGATCGCTTATTTTCGCCACCACCGCCAAAACCTCCCGCCAAAACTCCGGAAACCGATCCGCCAACTTCGCCAACACAAACGAGCGATAAGCAGGCTCCTTAATCTGGTCAATAGTTTGCTTAACCTCCGGCACCAACCCCTCCGGAAAAAACGGCACCAACAGGCCAATACATTCCGCCCGCCGCCACGGGTCTTGCATCTGCTGCGCATAGGCCAACCCCTGCGCCGGTTGCCAAACCCCCTTCTCCACCAGCGCCGCCACCAACTCCGCCGGGGCATTGCTCGCCATGCTGTTGAGCGATGTCCGGATCAACCCATACCGCCACAACTGCACCAACGTCCCCGCCGGGTCTTGTGCGTATTGCGCCACCGCCAACCGCCAACCCCGCCCCAAATCATTCACAAACCCCGCCGGTTTGCCGATCGCCTCACAAGCCCCATACCAGCCCTGCTTCCCTCGCTCATTCGTCTCCAAAAAGAGCTGATGCACCGCCGACCGTTGCCCCGCCTGCTCCAGATGCCAGGTCAAATGCGCATAGATATAGCCATCATCCGGCAGCGTATGCCACTGTCCCCCCACCGTCTGGGCACGATAACGGTCAAGAAATTCGCCATGTGCCGCCGCCTTCGTCAACCCCAACCCCGGCAACTCCCCCGCCTGTGTTGGTTCCACCGGACTCACCAACAGCCGCTGAGCCAGATCATGCATCAAGTCATGAAGCCGATAGGTACTTTTATTGCCCCGCTGTTTCGCCCCCGGCAACAACAGCGTTTTCGAGCGAAAATTCCGCAAAATCGCCCCCGCCTGCCGTAGGCTCACCTGCCAGAGCGTTGCCGCCATCGCTGGGGTGAGGTTAATATCCTCCGGCACGATCCCCAGCCAAGCAAACTGGTTGAGTTGCTCCGGCGAAAGCTGCCGCAAGCTCAGATTGAAGCAAGCCAGCAAGCTATACTTGCGTCGCTGCGCCTCATCTGGCAGTTCGTCCCGCTCCAGATAATCCAAACTCTCCAGCCGCGCCACCTCGGCCTGAAAGTCTGCTAGCAATTCCGCCCAAGTCACCCCCTCTTCCACCTGACTCGCCGCCAACTCCAGCGCTAGGGGCAGATAGCCCACCCGCTCGGCAAAGGTTAGGGCTTGCTCTTTTTCCTCTGCCAACAACGGTTCCGAAAGCTTCTGGGTCATCAACGCCAACGCCTGCTCTGCGCTCATCACATCCAAGTCATAGCGATGGGCATCCAGGATCTTGGCGGCTCGGGTGGTCACTAAAACCGAGCAGCGCGTTCCCCCCACCCGGAAGGGTTCCAGGTGCTCCGGGTTCCAGACATCATCCACCACCAAGAGGGCTTGTTTGTCGTAGAGCAAGGTGCGCAGATGGGCAGAGGCGGCGGCCAGGTTCGTGGGTTTATAGTCATAATCCCCCAGAGCGGGCAGCCAGTTGCTCAACAGGGGCAACAGATCCGGATTCTGCCCCAACGTGACCCAAAGAATGCCATCAGTGAAGTGGTTTTGGATCGCTGGATCATGGGCGAGTTTGGCGGCGAGCACTGATTTGCCGATGCCGCCGAGTCCGTAGATGGCGCTGACCACCAGCGTTCCGGAGATTTTGGGATCATCGGTCAGGAGCAGGTTTTTAACCGGGTCTTGGTGCTCCGGGCGCTCGACGAAATGCTCGGGCAGGGGCGGCATTTGCAGGGGAACGTAGGATTTTGGTGCGATGGGAGGTTGGGCAGGGGCGGCTTGTGGTGTGCCCATTGTCAGCAAAATTGGGCGACTGGCATCATTCCAACTGGGGATCTGATGCTGCCCTTGGAAATGGTGTTCGAGATGGTAGATCAGGCTGGTGCTGGTTACTTTGCTCTGTTCAGTTTTTGTGGGGTCAAGTCCTTCTAGCAATGCATGGGTCAGGGCGCTGTAATTCAGATGTTTAACCTCATTAAACGAGGCTTCAAAGTCTCTGGATGAGGTAATTAAAAACCGCTTGACGTTGTTTTGTCGAGCGGATTGATCCAGACCAAAATTGAGCAACGTGCCACTGTTGCAACAGTCTAGCCAAACGATCTGCTCGGGAATCGGGCTGTGCTCCAATTGGTTTTTGAGCCATTGCAGTTCGATGCCAATATCTTCGACGGGATCACTATCAGACGTGGCGAGATAGCCATCGGTGGGACTGATCTGGCTTTGCCAACCATGGCCGGAAAAGTAAATCAGCACGGTGTGGGGGCGTTGCTGATCGGTGGGGGGATTGAGGCGTTGGGCGATCGCCGCCCGGAGTTCACGACGGCGGACTGTACCCTTAGGGTTGATCCGCAACTCGCCATCTTTGATGACTTCAGGGAAACGTTTGAGGGTGTCGAACTGGCCGTATTGCTCTAGGAGTTGGGCGATCGCCTCAGCATCGTTGGCCGGAAACGACATATCCTGCAAGGCGCTGTGTGCATAGCGGTTGATCCCAATAATCAGAGCATCCCGACTCATAGACCGCAGATTTCACGCGACGACATTTCTCAAGTGTAGACTCGCTTTCTAGTTGCAGACAGTTTCTGGCAATCAATATCCCAACATCAAGATCAAGATGGTGCATTACGCGATCGTGTACCCCACACGGTACTCACCCCAAGTCGTGCCCTTAAAATTGAAATTTGCTCTTCCGGGCAAAGTACCCTGGATCTCCAGGCTAAAATCTTGCATTGTCTCCGCCATGACACCCAACTGGCCTGGCTGATTGACTTTGAGCACCAACAGGTTTGGGTTTGGCAAGGGGCAGAACTGCCCAATATCTACACCGCTGACGATGTCTTACCCGTGCTGGACGGATTTTCCCCCTTGAGAGTGGGAGAAGTGATGGCGATGACTGGGCGAGAAGTACGGTGAACCCTGAACGTCTAAAAAACTAAGTGCATGGGTGGCCACACCCGACCCACCCCGGTCGTCGCTACGCGAGACCGCCCCTCCCGAGAGGGGATGGTTGATAAAATCTCCTCGTTTAAACGTTGAACCCATCAGTTGCAGGGTGTATTAAACTGGCGCAGGGCAGGGAAAACCAGCCCCTACGTCTGAACTTGTTACTTGCGACTTGTTACTCGTGACTTCAAACCCGCAAAGTCCCCGAAACCCAGCCCCTACAGTGGACTCCGACACTCTGAACCCTGAACCCTGAACTCCGCCTTTATGCTCCAACCCAGCCCTGATCTCCTCATCCGTGCCCGTTACCCGCTGCTCTACCTCGTCACCGTCGAAGAAGACGCGGCCTTGAAAGAACTCGAAAGTCTCGCCAGTCGGATGGGGCGGCAGATCTTGATCTGGGATATTGTGCGGGGCTGGGACGACAACAGCAAGCACAAAAATTCAGCGCTGGGGGCCCTAGAGCGGGTGCGGGGGGATGAGCAGGAGCCGACTGTGTTTGTGCTCAAAGATTTGCACTTTGTCTTGCAATATCCCCAAAACCCAGCCAATGCTCCCGTGATTCGGGAACTCAAGACCTTGGCCAGTGAGCTGAAATATACGCAAAACACGCTGATTCTCACCAGCCATACCTTGGTCGTCCCTACCGAACTGAGTGAAGTGGTCACTGTGGTTGATCATCCCTTGCCCGATGCGGCGGCGATCGCCCAGCTCCTCGAAAGTACTGTGGCCCCCGCCCAACGCCAACTCAGCGCCTTGGCTCAAGAACAACTGGTCAAAGCCTGCCAAGGCTTGAGCAGTAGCCGGATTGAACGAGTGTTGGCCCGAACCATTGCTGAATACGGACAGGTGAATTCAGCGGCGATCGCTGCCGTGCTCAAGGCCAAACAGCAGGCCATTCGTCAAACCGGGCTGCTGGAGTTTTTCACGCCGGAAACCTCCCTCAAACAGGTGGGGGGTCTCGATAACCTTAAGCAATGGGTGCGCATGCGCAAGGATGCCTTTACCGAAGAAGCGCGGCACTATGGCATCCCCAATCCGAAAGGGGTGCTACTGGTGGGTATTCAGGGGACGGGGAAGTCGCTTTCGGCCAAAACGATCGCCCAGGACTGGCAACTCCCCCTGCTACGGTTAGACATGGGGCGACTGTTTGGCGGCTTGGTGGGGGAGAGCGAGAGTCGCGTCCGGCAGATGATCCAGACGGCAGAAGCGATCGCCCCCTGCGTGCTCTGGATGGATGAAATCGACAAAGCCTTTGGCCATATCACCAAGGGCATTGATGGCGACTCGGGCACCTCACGGCGGCTCTTTGGCACGATCATCACCTGGATGCAAGAGAAAACCCAGCCTGTGTTTATCGTCGCCACCGCCAACGAGGTGCAACTACTGCCCACCGAACTGCTGCGCAAGGGCCGCTTTGATGAGATTTTCTTTTTGGATCTCCCGACCGCTAAGGAGCGGCAAGCGATTTTTAAGGTTCATTTGCAGCGCCTGCGCCCCAATCGTGTCCGGGAATTCAACCTTGAGCTTCTCGCTCGCCAAACTAAGGATTTCAGTGGGGCGGAGATCGAACAAGTGATCTTTGATGCCCTACATCTAGCCTTTACCGAGGGCCAACCCGGCCAACGCCATGACTTTAATGAGCAACATATTCTCCGAGCCGCTGAGACGGCAGTGCCCTTGGCTGCGATCGCCCATAACCAAATTCAAAAACTGAAGGGTTGGGCCCACCAAGCCCGAGCCCGCCCCGCCTCCACCGATACCGACCTCTCGTGGGAGTTCCGAAACAGCATCCGGGAGCGGGGAATTAATCCTGATGCTGATGACGCGTCTTAAACTTCATCTCCCAACGGCCCCAAGGCGATCGCAACCAGCGCTGCAGGCGGGGATAGTTCACCTTGGCATTGTGCCGCGCATCGGTGGGGATGCGGCGAACGGGAATGATGTGATCGAGGTTGGCCCAAGCGACTTGGATCGATAGCTGCGTTGTGTAGGGTGTGTTAGCGGAGCGTAACGCACCACCGGATCCTCGCTCGGGTGGATATTGCCGATCCAATCCAGACTGCCTCAATCCGAGACCCAAAATCCCCCCTGCCCCCCTTAGTAAGGGGGGTGATCGAGTTTCCACCAACAACACCCGTTGCCCCTGCCATTGCACCAGGGCCGATCGCGCCACTCCCGGCAATTCATTAGCGATACATTCCACAGCGAGGGGATAGAGCGCACCGCGATCGTCTTGAATAATCGCCGTCGTACGACCCAAGAGCCACAACTGGCCCTGCCCATCAAGATAGCCCCAATCCCCTGTGCGATGCCAGCGTTGACCTTGGAAATTAACCCGATGCTGGGGGAGTGGACTGTTGAGGACATGAGCTCCCCGCACCATGATTTCACCCGGTTGATATGGTGAGGCAACTCGGCTCGTTTCCGGGTGCAGAATGCAAAGCTCGATTTCCGGAACGGGAGAGCCCACGAGCAGACCAGACGGTTGGTTAACATCAGCCATCTCTCGATCCACTGTAGGGGCTGGGTTTCCCTGCCCTGCGCTCGTGATTGATTCTGTCCCAGCTCCCGCTGCTGAATTGACGTCGCCAAAAGGCACACACCCAGTACGGTAGGGTTTCAAACCCTCCCCTACGTTGTTATTTTGGGGATCTGTACTGCGGTTTGGATCTAAGACCGCAATCGGCTCTGCTTCTGTCGAGCCATAGACACAGGTGATTTGAACCTGAGGGGCAACGCGGCGGAGGCGATCGCCCAACTTCTGCGTCAGCGGCGCACCACCGACAAAAACTTGGTGCAAACTCGGTAAACATTGGGGTTCGACATCCTTGAGCAGTTGACTCAGCATCCTAGGAGCAGCCACGAGCCGACTGATTTGGTATTTGTGAAGGGTTTGGCGCAGTTTTACCCCTGAGGCGCGAGCGGGACGCCGCACATTGACCGGAGGAATCACGGTTGTGCCCCCCGCCACCAAATTCGCCAGACCAAACAGGGGCAACGTCGCCAACTCCGCTGCACCCGGCTGCCAGCGGAGCACCGGAGCCAGGGCACGGTATTGTGCGAGCAGCAGGGCATGGGAGCGCCGAATCGGTTTGGGCAGGCCCGTTGTGCCACTGGTGAACGAGAGCAGGGCGATTGTCTCCGGCGTAACCGTCACCATCTGGGTTTCGGGTGGATACTGCTGCACCCGTTGCCAAGAGATGGTGCCCGGATAGCGGCCGCCGATCGCCAGCTTGTGGGGGATTTGCCGCAGGCGACGAGACCACAATTGGCTGGCAAACAGCAGGGGCGGCCCTAACCAAGCCTTGAGAGCGATCGCCTGGGCACAGTGCTCGATATAGCGTTGACCCAGCAAGGGGTTGATTAGCACCGCTACGGCACCCAATTGCCAGATCGCCGCCAAAGCGATGTATAGCTGCGCAGAGAGGGGTTGGAGTAACAACACGCCATCGCCGGGTTGCACCTGGCAATGCTGCCGTAAATAACCGGCACAGCGATAGGCGGCGGCTTGCATTTGGGCAAAGGTGTATGCTTTGCCCTGGGCATCATCAATGAGCGCGATCGCCTCAGGCGATCGCGCCACCTGATTGTGCCATTGAGAGACCAGGTTTATTGACTGTTCTGGCATTAATTAACCTGAATTCTGGATCAGCAGGCCTCGCGCAAGACCCTGAAACCCAGCAAAATCAAAAATACTGGCTCCGATATTGCCGGAGTCTGAGGGGGCAATCTCCCCCTCAGCGAGAGGTGTCGGGGGGCTGGCCCTCTGACAACCGGGTTTGACATCGAGATTTTAAGGTTTTAGGAATGCGATCGCTTCGCCCATCCAAAACTTACATATGGTTAAGACAGACCGCATAGAGACCAGGGGTTGCAGAGTGTATTAAACTGACGCAGGGCAGGGAAACCCCGCCCCACAAACAATCCATCATTTTCCTGGATCAACAGTTGACCCAACTTCCGAATTCTGAATTCCGAACTCCGAATTCACCATCGCTTTACCAAGGATGACTCACCATCGTAAAGCTCGCCCAGAAGAAAGGATGGGAGAGATTATCTGGGGTTGCCCCTTGCAGATCCTCGCTGAGGGGAATTTCGCTATTGGGTAGGCGCAGACTGGTGTCTGTAAAGGTCACATTGCCCTGGAGCAGTTGCAACTGGGCTTGACGCAGCGCTTCCGCCTTCGTGGGGGCCATGGGCAGGCGATGATAAAACTCAGTCATCAGGGCTAAGGTTCCCGCATCACTGACCGTCCAGAGGCTGGCGATCGCCGACTTCACTCCCGCCTTCAGCGCCATCCCGGCAAAGCCCAGTTCTGCCTCTGAGTTGCCCAAAGCCGTTTCACAAGCGCTCAGGATCAACAACTCGACTTGGGGGTTCTGCCAGTCCAACTGGTGCATTTCATGCAGCGTCAAACGCTCACCCCGAAACTGGATATAGGATTCGCGAGGATGGCCGGGGGCAAACGAAGCATGGGTCGCCAGATGGACAATATCAAACGACTCATCCTCTAGAAGGTCATCGAGTGTATCGACCGTAAAGTCTTGATTGAGCAGCGATCGCACTTGCCAATCCAGGTAATGACGACCCACAGCCGTCAGCTCAACCGCCGCGTGAATACTGTCCAACTCGACCGGCACCGCTGGCAGCGGGTTTTGCTCAACGAATTCAGAAGCCCCCATCGCCAAAATGTCTCGACTGGGGTTCGCCTGGTAATCGGTTTCAATCAGGTTAAAGGCCGGGATCAGTGTGGTGCTGTATTTCTCCAACACAAATTGTTCCCCATCGTGAAGCGCTGCCATGGGAATGCCGCGCAGGCCATCGCCCAGGCAAAAGAGAATCTTATCGATGCCTTTCGCCTGCAGATAGTCCTGCTCAAAGGGCCCTAAGATCCAATCATAGAGCTGCTGAGCAGGGTCAAGGACTCGGTCATTATGGGGGCTCTGAATGCCACGTCGAAATTTGCGTACCGTGGCATTGAGCGTATTCTGGGGCACATCGGTGCGATCGAGCACCAGCGTTTCGCCATCAGGCATCACCAGCACCAAATGCAAAAAATCGGTCTCAGGAATCGCCCAGAGTACAGCCGCGTTGGTACCCGTGGCGGCATTCAGTTCGGCCAGGGTTTGAGCAATATCTGCTGGGGTCTGAGTCACTTCCGCTAAGTCCTGGCGAAAATGCGCTTCAAATTCGGCTTCTAGTCCCAACTCCATTTGCAAGACCTGATTCATCTGGTCGGGGGAGAGACGGGTGGGCGTGAGGTCTTGGGCCTGGGCCAGGACACCACCCCCACTCAGTAGCAAGTAAAGCAGAGTGGCACGACCCAGCGCCGGAATAAGGCGTTGCACGTTGCGCTGGGCAAGAACAGGGAGTTTGGGCAGAAAGCGGAATGTTGGCATGGAAAATGAGCGGTGAGGATGCCTCGATTCTAGACGGTCTCTGGAAAGAAAAAGAGAAGGGTGGATCGGTTGAGGAACTCTAGCACTCGTGTCATGACTCTGCCTTGATATACACCATTCGCGGCTCTGCCGCCTGGGTTGTGGCGAAAGTTAAGAACGGTAGGTTGGGTTGAGTGATAACGAAACCCAACACCGCCGACTTGAATACTGGCCGATGTTGGGCTTTTTAAATCGGTGCATTCGATGGCTCAGGGTCAATCTATAAAACATTATCAGTGTTGGGTTTCGCTGGGCTCTACCCAACCTACAACCGAATAACTGAAAGAACGTTTAACCCCTTAACTCACCGTCGAAATTCGCCGCAGATCCATAACATCTGCCATCTGGCGAATGTGATTAAAGCAGCTATCGAGTTGGGGGCGATCGCTCACTTCTAAGCTCAAATTAATCAGCGCAGGCTTACCGGGGTGCGTTACGACGACCGCCTGAGTGACATTGATCTCATGGTCACTGATCTTGGCCAGCAAGTCCCGCATAATGCCGACGCGATCGAGCACCTCTACCTGAATACGGACTCGATAGCCGCCTGAGCGCTGCGGGGTTTGTGGGCCATTGGCATTCCAACTCACGGGAATGAGGCGATCGCCTTCGACTTGCTCCACATTGGGACAGCCCTGGCGATGGACTGAAATACCCTTAGTACGGGTGACGACACCAATAATCGGCTCGCCAGGAACCGGGTTACAACAGCCCGCCATCTGGTGGAGCAAGCCCTCAAGGCCCTGAATCGGTTCGCGTTTTGTTTTAGCCCGCTCGGCGGGGTCATCCGTGCGCAGAGCAATTGCCGATTCGAGCGGTTCATCCGGGTTAGGCTCCTCCGTCTCTAGGGGCTGGGTGAGTTTGACGGCTTCTTGAATGCGGTTCACCACATGATTGAGCGTCACTTCGCCGTAGCCTAAAGCGGCAATCAGGTCATCAACAGAATGGAAGTTACAGCGCAAGGCCGCCATTTGCATCGGCTCCGACTTGAGCAGGGCATCAAAGCCACTCTTCCCCATGGCTTTTTCGAGCATGTCGCGCCCACGCAGGAGATTCTCTTCTCGGTGCGATCGCTTATACCATTGACGAATACGGTTGCGGGCGCTGGGGGTGACGGCAAAGTTAAGCCAATCGAGGCTGGGATGGCTACTTTTATTGGTAATGATTTCCACAATGTCGCCATTGTTGAGGGGGGTATCCAGCACTGACCAGCGATCATTGATACGAACCCCCTTCATATGGTTGCCCACCTCCGTATGGATGCGATAGGCAAAATCCACCGGGGTTGCTCCCCGTGCCAAGACCATGACATCACCGTTCGGTGTAAAAACATAAACATCGTCTTCAAAGAGATTACTCTTGAGGCTATCGACATATTCCTGAGCATCCTTGAGGTCATTTTGCCATTCCAGAAGCTGACGCAACCAAGTGAATTTTTCGTCATCAGAGGAAATTTCTGCCTCTGAGCCACCCGTTTCTTTATATTTCCAATGGGCAGCAATCCCGTACTCGGCAATATGATGCATCTCAAGAGTGCGGAGTTGGACTTCCAGGGGGCGACCACTCGGCCCCACCACCGTCGTATGCAGCGACTGATAGCGGTTGGGCTTCGGCAAACCAATATAGTCTTTAAAGCGGCCAGGGATCGGCTTGAAGAGGTTATGAACCACAGCCAGGGCACGATAGCAACTATCGGGGCGATCCGTAATGATGCGAATGGCAGCAATATCATAGATTTCGTTGAATTCTTTATGCTGTCGTTGCATCTTTTTATAGATACCATAGAGATGCTTAGGACGACCTTGGAGCTCAAAGATATTGATATTCAGGGCGTACAGTTGCTCTCGGAGGGTTTCAATAATCTGAGTGATGCGTTCTTCTCGGTCAATGCGACGTTCAGCCACCAGCTCTTGAATACCACGATAGTCATCCGGTTCAAGATACTTAAAACAGAGATCTTCGAGTTCCCATTTAAGCCGTCCGATGCCGAGACGATTGGCGAGAGGAGCAAAAATATCCCGAGTTTCTTGGGCAATCCGTCGTTGTTTTTCAGATTTGAGATGCTCTAAAGTTCGCATATTGTGAAGGCGATCGGCCAATTTAACAATAATCACGCGAATATCTTTAGCCATCGCCATAAACATACGGCGAAAATTCTCCGCTTGTCGCTCGGTTTTGCTCGCAAAATTAAAACTAGAGAGCTTTGTCACCCCTTCAACCAATTGCCGAACTTCCTGGCCAAAGAGTTCCTCAATCTCTGTACAGGTTACATCGGTATCTTCCACCACATCATGCAAAAAGCCCGCTGCAACCATATCATCATCCCCACCGAGATCTCGCAGCAGACTGGCGACCGCAACCGGATGGGCAATATAGGGCTCACCTGATTTGCGATATTGTCCCTGATGTAGAGCATAGGCAAAGTTAAAGGCACGACCAATCCGTGACAGCGTTGGCTCAGCGGCAGCAGACCTATCGACAGAATCGTTGGGGATGACTGTTAGTTCTGTCTTGAGCCAATCGGGCAGTTCCAGATCGGAGGGCAAAGCCGATGCGGTGTTGGAGAAAGGAGGGCCGTCAGCGATGATTGTGCCCTGCGCAGTACCATGGGTAGCTGCACCTGTTGTCGTTGAAGGGGTGGCAGTGAGCAATGGGGGAGTCATAGGTCTAGAGCAGAGAAACAACGGAGATGCTAAAGGTTCAAGAATACCTCAGGGAGCAGGTTTTCATCCCCAAAGACTTGATCCAAAAGACGAGCAATGCTTACAGGTATACCGGAAATGTAGGCTGGAAGGATACAGTTTTGCTAAGCGCAACCCAACTGTTGCAAACTTCAGCAAACTTCCTAGAACCTCAATCTCTAGCCCATACGATCTTTCGCCAATACACAATGGCTAAAGTTTACCGCTCAATGAGCCCTAGCCTCCATTATCGCCGAACGTAAGGTGCGAGAATAGCGACTTAGCATCAGTGTATCTAAGAATTTTAAATAATGTCGTCTCCTACAGAAAAACCTGAGTCAGAGGCAGCAACCCTCCTTGCTTGGCTCGAACAACTCCAGTCCCTGCAAACCGCCTGCCGTCAGGGTCAGATCACAATCGCCCAGGAACAGTATCAAGTCGTGCATCAGGTCTACCAAACGCAAATTGTTACCTCAGCTCTACTCGGGTCGGGTTCTCAAAATCAGCGTCTGTTGACAGAAATTCATCGTCGGCTGCGACTGTTAGAGACGCAGTTTTTGTTTCTCAAGGCGGCGCGATCGCCGGCCAAGCAACAGCAACAACAGACCCTCCTAGTAGAACATTTGTCTGCTATTCTTGAGTTCGGTCAAGCGATTTTAGCGGAGAATAGATAATCTCCACCAATTATTTTGATGCAGAATGAAAGAAGGTGCTGTGGGGTCGGTTTGTTGATATTCTGAAAAAACAATCCTGCCGCGATCGCCCAAAGCCTTGCGCGACAGCGCAATCGCCGCTCTTAACCCAAGTCCCAGATTAAAGTAGATATGCCTCACGCTGTTGGTGTTATTGAAACCCTCGGTTTCCCTGCTATCTTGGCCGCCGCCGATGCCATGGTCAAAGCCGGTAAAGTAACCCTCGTCTGGTTTGATAAGGCCGAAAGTGGCCGCTTCGTGGTGGCCATTCGTGGCCCCATCTCAGAGGTTAAAACCGGTCACGCCGCTGGCATTGAAGCCGGGAAGAACGTCTTCGGTGGCCAGGTGATTACCCATTACATTGTGCCCAACCCCCCGGAAAACGTTGTTGCAGTACTGCCGCTCGAATATACCGAAGCCGTCGAACCCTTCATGTAGGAGACGTGCCGATCTGTGACCTGAGAATCGCGTTTCGACTCCGCTCAACGCTCGGAGTGAGTAGAGGGAGCAGCGTCGTAAGCTTAACGGCTAGCTGCACCTAAACGGGGTGTCTCCAGAAGGAAAAACCAGATTGCTTAAGCTTTCAAGCATGATCTATAACATATTCCAGTCCAATCTGAATCATAAATATTCCTTAAGAAGTTGGCGTCGAATTCTGCGCCCAAAGGCCCCCCATCCCGTAAAATTGTAGGCGTTACCCATAGGAGTAGAGCAATGCCTCAGGCTGTTGGAGCATTAGAAACAAAAGGATTTCCCGGTGTCCTAGCCGCTGCTGATGCCATGGTTAAGGCGGGTCGTGTCACCCTCGTTGGCTATATTCGGGTGGGCAGCGCCCGGTTTACGGTGAATATTCGAGGTGATGTTTCTGAAGTCAAAGCCGCGATGGATGCAGGGGTTGCAGCGGTGGAGACGGCCTACGGTGGTGTTCTGGAGTCTTGGGTGATTATTCCCCGTCCCCACGAGAATGTGGTGGCTGTGTTGCCGATCGACTATAACGAGAAAGTCGAAGTCTTTCGTGATTCTGTCTCTCGCCCCCAGATGATTGCGCCTTCGAACGGGGCGTCTTGATGGCGTTTAACATTAGACGTTAGCCAGGGTGGTTTGAAGTAACAAGGAAAGAGTAACGAGTAACAAGTCCGAGCATCCCGTAGCGCGGGTGTCTCACCCACCATCGGCAGTCAGCCATTATTCCTCGATCGCCATCTGAAAAAATTCGATCGTCTCCTGAAGCGCAGCAATAAACCGATCGATCTCCTCAATCGTGTTATAGAAATACAGACTCGCCCGGGCGCTACCCGTAACTCCCAGAATCCGATGCAAAGGTTGGGTGCAATGGTGGCCGGTACGAATGGCAACTCCCTCATGATCCAGCAGGGTGGCCAGATCGCTGGCGTTGAGCCCCTCAATATTAAAGGCCGCCAAGGCCGCGCGTCCCTGACCCTGAACATTGGGTTGGGGACCATAAATCCGTAGACCCGAAATGGTGTTGAGGCGCTCAAACAGATATTGGGTGAGCTGTGTTTCATAGGCATGAATGCGCTCCATACCAATCGTGCTCAAATAATCAATTGCCGCCCCGAGACCAATCACCTCGGCGATCGCCGGTGTCCCCGCTTCAAACTTATGGGGCAGTTCAGCATAAGTGGAGTGATCAAGAAACACGTCTTGGATCATCTCGCCGCCGCCGAGAAAGGGGGGCATCGCTTCAAGCAGATCGAGCTGACCGTAGAGGAAGCCGCTGCCGGTGGGCCCACACATCTTGTGTCCGGAGGCCACCAGCCAATCACAGCCGAGTGCCTGCACATCCAACTGGAGGTGAGGCGCGCTCTGGCAGGCATCGATTAAAACCTTTGCCCCCACGTCATGAGCCAGGCGGACAATGTCATGCACCGGACTAATACAGCCGAGGGTATTCGAGATATGCACCGTGGCGACGAGTTTAGTCTTTGCCGAGAGCAACTTCTGGTATACCGCTAGGTCAAATTCTTCTGTCTCCGTCAAGGTGACATGTTTGAGTCGAGCGCCGGTTTTCTGGGCAATCATCTGCCAGGGCACCAGATTACTATGGTGTTCCATCACCGAGACGATAATCTCGTCTCCTGGCTGGAGGTGGGTGAGACCCCAACTGTAGGCCACCAGATTGATCGCCTCGCTTGCGTTGCGAGTGAAGACAATCTCGTTACGAGATGCGGCATTAATAAAAGCCGCAACTTTGTCGCGCACCTGCTCATAGTCCGCTGTGGCTTGGGCACTCAGGGCATGGGCACCCCGGTGGACATTGGCATTGGTCTGATGATAATACTGCTCAATTCGCTCTAGCACCGCCTGGGGCTTCTGGGAGGTGGCGGCATTGTCAAAGTAGAGCAAGGGGCGATCGTGAACCTGTTGACTCAGGATCGGAAAGTCAGCACGGACTTGCTCGGCAAGGGTGGGGGGGGAAAGGAGTTGAGCAGTAGACATAAGCGAGAGAGGGGCAGGGGAAAAGGTTAAGGGGAAAGGAGCAGTGTAGGGTGGGCAATGCCCACCACAGGATCTCGATGAAATTCAGGTGACGGGGAAGTGGCAATTCAGCCTGCTTCACACGAGCAAGGACTTACATCTTTTATCCTTTTGCTCTCGTATACGCTGCAACGGCTTGGGTCAACTGCTCCCGCACCGACGCCACAGTAACCCGCTCAATCACCTCTGCGGCAAAGGCCTTGAGCAACAACACCTTGGCTTGCTCGGCATTAATCCCCCGACTCTGGAGATAAAACAGCTCATCGGCATCCATTTGACTCACGGTTGCACCATGGGTGCATTGCACATTGTCAGCGGTGATTTGGAGTTGGGGTTGGGTATTCACCCGCGCCTTGGCTGAGAGCAGCAGGTTACGGTTGAGCTGAGCTGCGTTGGTCTGCTGGGCGGCTTGGGGAACCAGAACTTTGCCGCTAAAAACCGTGTGAGCCGACCCATCCACGATACATTTATGGAGCTGATCGGTTATACCGTGGGGATGCTTAAGGGCGATCAAGCTGTGAGTATCCGAGGTTTGCTCACCGTTGATCAACGTCAAACCATTGAGATTCGTGGTAGTTCCTGGGCCTTTTTGCCAGATGCTGGGGGCATGACGGGAGAGTTTTGCCCCCAGGTCAAGGGTGTTGATAGTGTAGGTGCTGTCTTGGGCTTGGCGCACCATGGTGGTGGCCAGATGATAAGCCGCTGTTGATTCCTGCTGGAGACGCGTATGGGTGAAGGTTGCGTTTTCCTGCACAAAGACTTCAACCATGGCGTTGGTGAGGTAAGGATTCGCAATGTCACCCAGGGTGACATATTGCTCCACCAGGGAGAGTTGAGCACTGCGATCGCACAAGACCAAGCCCCGAGGCTGAATCAAACTGGGTTCCACACCGGGAACAGTGACCCACAACAGATGAATCGGCGTCTCAACCATCACCTCCTTGCCCACCCAGATCAGGGCGACATCGGGAAAGCCTGCGGTATTGAGCGCTGTAAAGGTGTCAGGAGACCCTTCATAATGGGCAATATAGTTAATCGCATCGTAGCTGTCAGCTAACGGGAGCGTCGCCAAGTTACCCGCAAAGAGCCCCTCGGGCAGAGCCTGGGTTTGGGACAAATCGGGGACGTAGATCCCATTCACGAAGACCAGTTGTACCCCTTGCGCTTCTGGCATCTGAAACGGCGCAATGGCCTCGGGTTGAACCTGCGGCTCAGGCGCTGGCGCAAACGCCAAAGTCAGCAAACCACTGAGATCAGTAAATCGCCAGGCTTCATCACGGGTCGTCGGCAGTTGACGGTGGGCCGCATCGTAGGCTGAGCGTTGACGCAGCTCACGCAACCAACCGGAAATTTCGGGGCGGACGGGGATATTGGCCACATCACTCAGGCGAAGCAGAGTTTGCAGCAGTTGGTCTTGGGGAGTTTGGGAAAGATCGGAATTCACAATATCCTGTGCAGACAGCGTTACCATTATGCCCCGACCTCCGTCATCTCTGCGAGGAAGTCATAGCCCCGTTCTTCGAGTTCGAGGGCCAGTTCTTTGCCACCGCTGGTAATGATTTGCCCCGCTTGCATCACATGAACAAAGTCTGGCTGGATGTAATTCAACAAACGTTGGTAATGGGTAATCATCACGATCGCGTTCTCCTCGGTCGTGAGTTGATTCACCCCATTGGCAACAATTTTGAGGGCATCGATATCTAAACCCGAGTCGGTTTCATCCAGAATCGCCAAGCTCGGTTCAAGCAGCGCCATCTGTAAAATCTCATTGCGCTTTTTCTCACCCCCCGAAAACCCCTCATTGACACTGCGATCGAGAAACTTGGCGTCCATCTCCACTACCCCGAGCTTTTCTTCCACCAGGTCTTCAAAGTCGAACGCATCCAATTCTTCAAGGCCCAGGTGTTTTCGCCGGGAGTTATAAGCCACCCGCAAAAAGTCCAGGTTGGTCACACCAGGAATTTCCAGGGGATATTGAAAGGCGAGAAAGATCCCCTTTAGGGCCCGTTCATCTGGTTCTAGGTCAAGGATATTCTCACCCTGATAAATAATTTCACCCCCTGTCACCTCGTAATCTGGATGACCGGAGATGACTTTAGAGAGGGTGCTTTTACCCGAGCCATTGCGGCCCATAATGGCATGAATTTCCCCCGCTTTGACTTCAAGATTGACACCTTTGAGGATGGGATTACCATCGACATTGGCGGTGAGTTTTTTGACAGAGAGAATAGTAGCGCTGTTTTCGCGAATCATATTGAGAGATAGATAGAAGAAAGAGGGATTTAAGAATAATTACTTTGTAGTGCTGTGGTACAGCTCAAAAGATGTATTGGCGTAGGTTGGGTCGAGGGACGAAAACCAAAACCGCCAATGTTCTGGGGGATTTTCCCCTAGTAGTCCATTGCACTACCATAGATGTACCACGACAGTAGTACCATGACACACCTTAAAAAGGGGTTTAGGGAGTAGGTTGGGTTGAGGCACGAAACCCAACACCGCCAATGCTTTGGGAGATTTATCCCCTAGTAATCTATTGCACCATTTTAGCTGTGTCACGACAGTAGGATGTGTTAGGTGATAAGCCACGAAGTACCAGATCAGTTTCGAGGTTGCAATCGCTCGATAATCATCAGATTGTCAAAACTGTAAGGTGGGCAAAATCAGAAATCTAACAATCAAGACAGAAGCTAAAACGATTTTCCCACCCTACACAACGACCAAGGTGTAGAATCAGAATCCATAAAACACTATCGGTGTTGGACTTCGCTCCGTCCTGGGTTGAGCGGAGCCGAAATCTCAACCCAACCTACAGCATCAGGACTTGCTACTGATTAATCGTTGCTTGTCACTCACAAATCTGCTCGCTACTGAACAGCGGCTTAACCCACCGTCCCCTCCAACTTCAAACTCAACAACTTATCCGCCTCCGCCGCAAACTCCATCGGCAACTGATTAAACACATCCTTGCAAAAACCACTGATCAGCATTGAAATCGCATCTTCAGTGCTGATGCCGCGTTGGGCAAAGTAGAAGAGTTGGTCTTCACCAATCTTGGAGGTTGAGGCTTCATGTTCCACCTTGGCTTGGGGGTTATCGACCTGGATGTAGGGGAAGGTATTGGCTTCGGCGCGATCGCCAATCAACATCGAGTCACATTGGGAATAGTTGCGAGCGCCTTTCGCTTTGGGATTCATTTTCACTAAACCTCGATAGCTATTCTTGGACTGGCCGGCTGAAATGCCTTTGGAGATGATCCGGCTACGGGTATTGTGGCCCACATGAATCATCTTGGTGCCCGTGTCGGCTTGCTGATGATTATTGGTGAGGGCGATCGAATAAAACTCACCCACCGAATTATCACCGACGAGCACACAACTGGGGTATTTCCAGGTGATTGCAGACCCGGTTTCCACCTGTGTCCAAGAAATCTTGGAGTTTACACCTTTGCACAGGCCCCGCTTGGTCACGAAGTTATAGATGCCGCCCTTCCCGTCTGCATCCCCGGCGTACCAATTTTGCACCGTGGAATATTTGATATCGGCGTCGTCCAAAGCAACCAGTTCTACCACAGCCGCATGGAGTTGGTTGCTGTCATACATGGGGGCGGTGCAGCCTTCCAGGTAGCTCACCGATGCCCCTTCTTCCGCAACAATCAAGGTTCGCTCAAACTGACCCGTCTCACCATTGTTAATGCGGAAATAGGTCGAGAGCTCCATGGGACAGGTGACCCCCTTAGGGATGAACACAAAGGAACCATCGCTAAACACAGCTGAGTTGAGGGCAGCAAAATAATTATCAGCGATGGGAACCACTGACCCCAGATATTTCTTAACCAACTCGGGATGCTCTTGCAACGCTTCGGAAATTGAGCAAAAGATGACCCCCGATTCAGCCAACTTCTCTTTGAAGGTGGTGGCGATCGAAACACTATCAAAAATCGCATCTACTGCCACATTACTCAGTCGCTTTTGCTCAGAGATGGGAATCCCCAACTTCTCAAACGTGTCCAACAGTGTAGGATCAACATCCTCCAAACTATCAAGCTTTTTCTTCTCTTGTTTGGGGGCAGAATAGTAAATGATGTCTTGATAGTTGATCTCAGGATAGCCAAGGTGCGCCCAGTCTGGCTCGCTCATCTTGAGCCATCGCCGATAGGCCTTGAGGCGAAACTCCAGCATAAACTCGGGCTCTTCCTTCTTGGCAGAAATGAGGCGAATCACGTCTTCATTGAGACCCGCAGCAATGCTGTCGGTTTCAATATCTGTAATAAAGCCGTACTTGTAGGGCTGATTGACAAGGGTTTGAACAGTGGTCGCACTCATAGGATGACAAGACTCCGCCGATTGGGGATTTCTAGGGAAGAGGGGTGTATGATGCTCAACGGGGTTGAGTAGGAGGGCTGCGGAACAGCGAGAGGAGGGTTGAACTTAAACAACGATTTGGTTGTTTAACTATCCATAGGCTACATTAACAACAAAGATGTTGTCAAAGTTAATGTTATCTCGCGGCTGGGGTTCTCTTTTGGTATGACGACGCAACACGCCTCCACCAAGCAAGATATTCTGCAATGCTTACTTAAGCAGGGGCCGATCACGGCCCACGATCTCGCCCAGAGCCTGGCGATCAGCCCCCAAGCCATTCGCCGTCACCTCAAAGATCTCGAAGCCGCTGGACTGATTCAATATGAAGCGGTGCAACGGGGAATGGGCCGCCCCCAACATCGCTATTCCCTGAGCCACGCTGGCCGAGAGCAGTTCCCGCATCGCTATGGTGAGTTTACCGTCGATTTAATGGATACGCTGGTAGAAACGGTGGGGGAGGAACAGCTTGGTGTGGTGCTACACAAGCAATGGCAGCGGAAGGCTCAAGCGTATCGCGATCGCATCGGTTCCGGTTCCCTAACTGAACGGTTAACTGCACTAGTGGCGATTCGTCAAGCAGAGGGCTATGTGGCAGAGTTGCACCCGGTGGCATCAGAGCCGGGACAATATATCTTTGCGGAGCATAATTGCGCCATTTCCGATGTCGCGGAATCCTTCCCGACGGTCTGTGGCCATGAGCTAGAAATGTTTGCGGCGATCTTACCCGACTGCATGGTTGAGCGCACCGACTGGCTCAAGGATGGTGAGCATCGCTGTGGCTATCGGGTGCGTTCACGCTGAAAACCAGCCGCATCACTGTCACAATATGTATCAATAGCTTGTAATCCGCTGGGGTCTCGGGCAGAATACGCTTGCTTACTCTCGATAAAAAATATTAACGTTTGTCGTCACCAACGTTCGTGGTCTGGACGTTTCTGACGAGAGCGTACGTTCTCAACAATGATCAAGCTGATTTTCATTCGCACCCGGAAAACGCTTATTTTTGCTGTGTCAGTGCTGGCACTGACCACGGCAACTGCTCTACCGGCCATCCCTCAAGAGGCAGAAGCAGAAGCAACAGAAGAAACCGAATCGGTATTGGTGGAGTCCACCATCGTCGGCGATGTTGATCCCAGTCAGGCGATCTCGGTCAGTGATTTAACGATTCCTGTCGATCAACTGGATCTCTTGGTGAAACCCCTCACCCTCGAAGAGTTGCAAACCGAATCCGCCGCTTGGTTCCTGTTGCTCAGAGACAAAGTCCAAGAAATTAGTTCCACCGAGATCGCCATCAAACGTGAGAATGCCGTCATTCAGCAAGAACAAGAAGCGGCTAAAGCCGTTGAGGAGGCGAAAGAAAAGCTGTCTAGCGCGGAGGCGGCTCTAGAAGAAGCAGAACCCGAGACCCCCGCCTATGAACGAGCCACGAAAGAGTTAGAAGACGCCAAGGAAGCCCTCCTCACCGCCGAAAAGGCGGTTGAAGACGTTAAAGCCGCCACCGAAGCCCTCGAGGAAGATGAAACGCTTCAAGATGCTGTAGCCGAAGCAGAAAGCGAGGAGGAGATCACCCAAGCCAACGAAGTCCTCAAAGAAGCAGAAAAGGAACGCGACAAACTCGAAGCCGGTTCGGAGGAATACCAAGCGGCCACCGAGAAGATCGATGCCTTGAACGTGGCGATCGTCGACCTCGAAACTGCCGAAGAGGAATTAGCAACGACCGTACCCGGTTCTCCCGAGAATGTCGAGGCGGAAGCAGCGTTGGCGCAAGCCCGTGAGACGGTTACCCAAGCATCAGATGCACTCATTACTGCAGGGCTCGCACCAACGGTGGCAGAAGAACAGCCCGAGATTGAGTCTGAAGAAGCGGATGCAGCCTTAGACGAAGTGGCTGAAGATGTGGGCGACAGTGCACAAGGCGCAACGGGCGAAGACGGTGACACCGCGCCGAGTGCCGATGGCGAAGACGGTGACACCGCGCCGAGTGCCGATGGCGAAGCCGAAACTCCGGATGCAGAAACGGCCGAGGAGCCTGATGCCCCACAAGATGAAGCAGAAGCAGCAGGCGAGGCGGCTGAGGAACTCGAAGGGATTGATGAAACCCTAGAAGAAGTCGCAGACGCGGAAGCTGACCTCAAGAACCAGCTTGTAGCCAACGCCGCTGAATTGCAATTGGAGCAATCCGCTCTCATTGAGCGCTTTAATGTGGTGCTCGATGCGCTGGAAGAAAAAGGCGGTGATGTAACCTCCTATCGAAAGTATATTGATGCCGTGAGTGGCATTGAACTCGATATTCAAGACACGGAAGGTTTGGCAGTACGGCTCACCGCTTGGCTCAAGTCCGAGGAGGGCGGCATTCGCTGGGGTCTCAATATTGCTAAGTTTGTCGGTATTGTTGTGGCCGCAGCGATCGCCGCCCAAATCCTCTCCCGGACTGTTGACAAGCTCTTGAAAAAGCTTCCCGGCTTTTCCGACCTGTTCCGCCAGTTCCTGGTCGTGTTCACCAAACGGGGCATTATCGTTATTGGGGTGCTCGGTGCCCTGACTTCGCTGGGTGTGAGTCTTGGACCGGTTCTGGCTTTAGTGGGTGGTGTCAGTTTCGTGTTGGCATTTGCGCTCCAGAGCAATCTGGGCAACTTTGCCAGTGGCTTAATGCTCCTGATCAACAAGCCCTTCGATGTGGGGGATGAGGTCAAAGCCGGTGGCTATTGGGCCTACGTTGATTCCATTTCCCTGGCGAGCACAAAGCTCAGGAGTTTCGGCGGGGATATCATCACCGTTCCCAACAACACCGTTTGGGGTGGAGATATTATTAATCACACCCATTCGGATCGTCGTCAGATTGCGATCCCGCTGCGGATTCGCTTCTCCCAAGACTTTTATACTGTTTTTGAAATGTGGAAGAAGCTCACCTTGACCAACCCCTTAGTTATCCAAGATCCTGCACCCAGCTTCTTCCCCTACAACAGCAATTATGAATACTACATCGGACTGACCCTCAAAGCTTGGGTAAAAACCACGGATCATTGGGCTGTTTATATTGACTTGCTGGGTAAATTGCAAAAGCAAATTGAAGCCGAGGGCATTGAAATGTCAATTCCGGGTACAGAAGTTATCTTACCTGAGTCCATCCCCCCGCATATTGCAGAGCAACTCTCTTCCCAAGAGGGTTCAGGTGTCAGCTAAACTCCATTCATTATGGCAATGGGAGAAGGTTTAAACCTTCTCAATATTAAGGTCAGGCGCATGACTGCACCTGACCTTAAATTATTAAAATATGTTTCATTCACTTGTCATTTGCGTAGAATCTCAGTCAGAATACGCCTGCCAATGCTCAAAAAACAATATGGACGTTTCATCGTCACTGGGGTTCACAGTTTGACCGTTACTGGCGAGAGCGTATGTTCTCTAGAATGATCAAACTGATTCTCATCCGCACCCGGAAGACACTCATTTTTACAGCGTCAGTGATTACGCTTACCACAGCAATTGCCCTACCCGCCATCCCTCAAGCGGTAGAGGGAAACGAAGACCCCGAATCAGTATTAGTTGAGTCTACGATCGTGGGGGATGTCGATCCGTCCCAAGCGGTCTCGGTCGAAGATTTAACCATTCCCGTCGATCAGCTGGAGCTGCTGGTAAAACCCCTCACCCTGGAGGAGCTGCAAACCGAGGCAGCCGCTTGGTTTCTTTTGCTCAAGAGCAAGGTTCAAGAAATCAGCACCACCGAGATTGCGATCAAGCGCGAGAATGCTGTAATTCAGCAGGAACAAGAAACCGCTAAAGCCATTGAGGAAGCGAAAACTAAGCTGACTGAAGCAGAGGCAGCACTCAAAACCGCAGAACCGGGAACGTCTGAGCATGAAAAAGCGACCCAGAATTTAGAAGACGCCAAGAATGCTCTCCTAGCTGCTGAACAGTCTGTTGAAGAACTCAAGGCTGCCACCGAAGAGTTGGAAGCGGATGCAGAGATTCAAGATGTTGTCGAAGAAGCTGAAACCGAGGAAGAGATTTCCCAAGCGAACAAAGCCCTCAAAGAAGCCGAGCAGGAACGAGACAAGCTCGAAGCGGGCTCAGCAGAATACCAAACTGCCACTGAGAAGATCGATGCCTTAACGGTTGCGATCGTTAACCTCGAAGCCATTGAAGGAGAAGTAACAGCGGCAGTGCCAGGCTCTCCAGAATTTGTAGAAGCAGAAAAAAATGTGGATCAAGCCCAGGCGAAAGTCATCCAAGCCTCAGCAGCAGTGATCAATGCAGGGCTTGCACCGACGCTCTTGGCAGAGCAACCGGAAATTGAATCGGAAGCGGCCGATGCCGCCTTAAACAAGGTTGCTGAAGATGTGGGTAACGGTACTCAGGAAGCGGCTGGTGAGGATGGCACAGCCACTAACGCGGACGGTGCAGCAGCAACTCCGGAGACCAGTACGACTGAAACGCCGGCTTCTCCGCAAAATGAGGCTGAAGCGGCAGGAGAAGCAGCAGAGGGGCTTGAAGGCATTGATGAAACCCTTGAAGAGGTAGCAGAAGCAGAAGCAGACCTCAAGAATCAGCTTGTGGCGAATGTTGCTGAATTGCAGACGGAGCAGACTGCCCTGATCGAGCGGTTTAAGGTTGTGCTGGATGCACTGGAGCAAAAAGGCGGTGACACAACCTCCTACCGCAAATATATCGACGCCGTGAGTGGCATTGAACTGGATATCCAAGATACAGAAGGCTTGGCCGTTCGGCTGACCACTTGGCTCAAGTCTGAGGAAGGGGGGATGCGCTGGGGCATCAATATTGCTACGTTTGTTGGCATTGTCCTGGCCTCAGCGATTCTCGCTGAGCTCCTCGCCTTAATCTTTAACAGGATTCTGCGTCGCTTCGGGGGCGTTTCTGATCTGTTTCGCCAGTTTTTGGTCGTGGTCACCAAGCGTGGCGTTCTCGTTATCGGGACGCTCTTAGCGCTCACCTCGCTGGGTGTGAGTCTTGGTCCGATCCTCGCTTTAGTTGGGGGTGCGAGTTTTGTACTGGCGTTCGCACTCCAGAGCAATCTGGGCAACTTCGCCAGTGGCTTAATGCTCCTGGTCACTAAGCCTTTTGATGTTGGCGATGAAGTTGACTTGGGTGGCCATTGGGCGTTTGTGGAATCCATTTCTTTAGCAAACACCTGTGTAAAAGACTTTGATGATAACCTTCTTTATTTACCCAACAATATAGTGTGGGGTAGCGAGATCAAAAACTACACCCACTCAGAGTATCGTCGCTTCCGGTTTGTGCTTCATGTCCGTCTTTCCCAAGACCTCAAGGTGGTTTCCGAAATGTGGAACGAAATCACAGCTAATCACCCAGCGGTTGTGGACGATCCAGCGCCGAGTATGTCGGTTGGAGCAAATAGTGTCATCCCTTTAGAGTACTTCCTCGTAGCAAAGCTAACTGCGGTCACCAAAACTGATGGGTATTGGGGAGTGTACAAAGAGGTGCTCTATGCATTGCAGGAACAGCTTGTAGCCAAAGATATTGAGATCGCCATACCGGGCATGGAGCTAGAGTTCTCTTCTGCTGCTGCGGTATCTTCTCCTTTGACAAACATTAGCCCGGTTGCTGAAAACCTTCCTCCTCAGTAGCCATCATTTTCTGTTTTTGTAGTGTTCTCAGGGGAACGTTCTGATTTTTGTGTAAAGCATCGGTTCTGGGAGCGAAAAATCAGGGTTTACAGCCGGATCAAACACGGTTTTCTGAACACTCCCTTCTTAAGAAAAATCTATCTATGCTCAAACACTATCCCCCTACAGCGCCATTCCCTAAGGGTAGGATTACTTATGTGAATTTATCCCTCTTTTGTCACTTTCGGGAGAGGGAATTCCGAAACCCTTGATATACAAGGATTTCAGAAAAGTGAGGTCATTTTAAGTTTCTATCAGTTTGAAACTGCCCAAACCCATATACTGAAGGTCTTTTAGGATTTGGCGATTTTATTCTACCGTCAGAGTGACAAAAGAGGGTTATACCAAATCCGGAAAGTAGAGGGCGAAATTGAGGGCTGAGCGGAGTCGAAGCCCGGCCGCTCTGCCTTCGACTCCGCTCAGGCTTCGCTATATTGGTCTATACAAACCGGATTTGGTATTATGTGCTTTCTTCTAGAGAGAGGAAATACTCCTTGCTTCCTAGGGAAAAGGGTTAGGGGGAAGAGCGATGCAAACTGTCTACTAGGCCTGTATTCTATTCATCGCTAGTTTATCCCCGTTCGCAATAACTTATTCTGCACAACAGTGTTTAATAAGTCATCTAAATACGTTGTGATCGCCTGTGAAATCACGAATGAGGCATGGGCCGGTCGATAGCTCGGCATCGCATTACAACCGTTATACCAAATCGAGTGATCGAACTGGCAAATCTGCTTAATCGGGTCTGTGAGTGGTGTCGTCTGGGCAAAACTCGCACCATGTCCAACTTTATGAACCGGATCGATATATGCCATATTCCGTTTGAGTTGGTTAAAATTCTGCTGAGGAATAAAAGTCCAACTGGGCTGTTCAAAGGATGGTAGGGTCGCATTAACAATGATATCGGCATCACGCAGGATCTCTATCATCGCACCAGTGTTTAAACCTTGGGCATCACACACATAAGTATTGTCGGAGTCATAGATCATTTGCCGATAATCGACATCAGCAAGCTTATTCTCAAGGTGAATGGGTTGGCGCTGTGTAAACACGATGATCTGTTCCACGCCTTGTCGGATCAACTCTGCCACTGCACCTTGTCCAAGGTTGCCATAGCCCAAAACTACGGCTAATCTCTGCCGAGGAGAGACAGCAGGCGAAAGAGGGTCGTTCTCTCTTAACAAGTCTAATGTCTGAGCAACCCCACATTCACCGGCAACACAAGCATTCTTATAGAGTAATTTTTCCTGTCGTTCTCCAATCGGAATTTTAATATCTTCAAAGCTTAGCAAGCGAACGGTTGAGGACGGCTGCGGAAAAGATTCAAGATGATTAAACCAGCCGATGAGTGTACTCTCTGGTTTCATGTACACCCACTCATCTTTCGGTTTAAGCGAAATAACAATATCACTGCGGTTTAACAAACTTAATCGATCAACGACTTCATATCCTAAGCGAGTTAAGTGAACATCGGCAGGCTCTTGAAAGGCAGAAGAACCAAAATTCTCCTCAAAAATACACTCCTTGATGAGGGGATGCTCTAGCATATCAAACGTTAGATGCTCCCACCAAATTGGCGCACGCCGCTCTCGTTTGGAGAGAGAATGGCTGATGAATCCTAAGGAATATTTCTTTAGCATTGAACTCTTCATATACAATTGCTGCTGAATTGTCATCAAACAGTATATTACTATACATTTTTTTATATTGCTTGGACTGTCTTTACAGTAGAACAGATGAACACAAGCTCCGGGCAGGACAACTTTTGAAAACAGGCAGTTAGATTTCCTGCTTTAACGTGAGTTTCGGTTAAGCCAAGATCACGAAAACTCATTAAACTCAACGAAATCAACCATACTGGCTCCGATATTGCCGGAGTCTGAGGGGGCAATCTCCCCCTCAGCGGAAGGTGTCGGGGTGCTGGACCTCTGACAACCGGGTTTGACAACGAGATTTCAGTGCTTTGAGGAATACGACAGCTTCGCTTATCCAGAACTCACGTTGCTTTAGCCCAACGCTAGCAAGGCTTCAGGCAATCATGTGGGATGACGCTCACCAGAAGCACACGACGTTGTCACTCCATTCAATCGACGAAATCACCAGCGGTTCAGGTAGCGCTTTATTGTTTGTCTTGGACTCTGGAATACTAGGGCGCGTCATCAGTTAATGCCAGAAACCTTACGGGATAGGTAATTACCCCTGGCATTGCGCAAAGCACAATCGAGCGCCCGACCCCAACAACAAGAACGGGGCTATCAGTGAGTCGCAGCAATCGTCTGAGCTTAACTGATGACACCTCCTAGATGTGATGTTCAATTTGCTGCGAATCATGCTCTGGAGCACAGGATTAGTCAGGTTCATTCCCCCAATCAAGCAGTACTACTCCTCTGCCATCGCCAAGGCGGGTCATTGTTCAGCGTTGCACGTCATCCAGCGGTTATTTCTTCCTAGCTGTTTAGGAATGTTATGGCTCAGTTGTTTTGAGTTCTGGTTGGTTTAGAGATAAAAAACGCAGGCCACAAGATTGACAGCATTCGATCGCCCCAACCCCTCAGCTTTCGCAATCTCGTTCTTTGGCTCAGACGTTTTCTGTTCAGTTTCTCAGGATACGGGAGGAAACCTCTCCTCGTGATTGACCCAAGCTCAATCAGTGTAAACACGGGGACATTGCCCCGACAAGTACAACATTGGGTTGCAAACTGGTTGCATTTTCACAATCTACTGCAGACATCAGAATGCGCTTTGCAGCGTCAATCTTTGTCATAATCCTATAAGGTCAGCACAATTCAACTTATCCATGGCAGGACATAGTAAATGGGCCAACATTAAGCGGCAGAAGGCTAGGGTCGATGCCAAAAAGGGCAAGACCTTTGCTCAGCTCTCACGGGCGATCATTGTGGCGGCTCGCCAAGGGATTCCCGACCCGGAGGGTAATTTTCAACTGCGGACGGCAATCGATAAGGCTAAAGCCGCAGGCATCCCCAATGACAACATCGAGCGGGCGATCGCCAAGGGCGCGGGAACCTTCAGTGATAACTCCCTCAGCTATGAGTCTATGCGCTACGAGGGCTATGGTGTGGGGGGCGTGGCTGTGCTGATTGAAGCCTTTACCGAAAAACGCACCCGCACCGCTGCCGACCTGCGCTCAGCTTTTAACAAAAATGGTGGCAATTTGGGAGAGACGGGCTGTGTAGGCTGGATGTTTGACCACAAGGGGGTGGTACAGCTAGTAGGTGAGATCGCCGATGAAGAGCAATTGTTGGAGGTTGCGTTAGAAGGTGGGGCCGAGAGCTATGAACTAGTCGAGGAGCCAGAGGAGACTGGGGCGGCGGTTGTGACAGCGGTGGAAAATGTCGATGCCCTGAGCCGGGTCTTGCAAGAAGCGGGGTTTACGATTCAAGCGGTGGAACTGCGCTGGATTCCCAGCACTATTGTGGAAATTACGGAGCCAGACCAGGCGCGATCGCTCCTCAAGCTGATGGATGCCCTTGAAGGTCTGGACGATGTGCAGACCGTTACCGCGAATTTTGAGATGTCGGCTGAACTCATGGCCGGGGCAATTGAGCCATAAACTCCATTGGGCCAAGGGGCAACAATCCAAGGTTGGCGGGACATCGGCCCTGGAGGGTGAAGAACAGGGGGTGCAATCGACCTATTTCAGCTATCGTTAAGCGCTAAGTATGATCCCGCATTTTGGGATACTTTAGTATATTGGGTGTGTCTATAGAAATAGACGGGGTCAATGTTAGTGACATCATCGTTTGAGACGATCGCAACGGTTCTAGAGCAGCACGAGGATACGCTCCGCGTCCGCAAGTTGCTCTTCTGCGTCTGTGAGCGGCGCTGGGAAAACAATACAGGGGTTTTGCGGAATCTTTCGCTGGGCCAGCTGGTTACCACGCTCCGCAACAAATATGCCAGCTTGACGCAGTTGAGTGATGCGCTTTTTGGCGTGGTACAGCAGCTCAATCGCCAAAATCAGTATGCGCGGATCGCCCAGGTTGTTCTCAACCAGATGGGCCCTCTGTACGAAGGGGAAGAGGGTTCGGAGCCAACACAGTTTAATGGTGTCCCAGACAGCACTGAATTTCTGGTTGCCCAAGATACGGACATTAATTTCTCGTACGAGCGTCTCGCTCAAGCTCTAGACAGCGAATCCGAGATTCTACGAATTCGCAAAATGCTCTGGTGCGCCTGCCGCCAGCAATGGGAGAGCAATGCCCAAACGTTGCTTGTGCTGGATCTGGCCGCCTTACTCGAAGAGCTGCATTATTCCTTCCCCACGGAAGCTGATCTGCGAACCGGTCTCGATCGCGTGGTTCAGAGTGTCAACCGTAAAGCGGAATACGGCGCGATCGCCGAGACACTAATGAGTCATCTCCATCCGCTCTATCACGCAGCCCCGCCGACGGAACCGCCGACAGATTTATCTGAAGCACTCCCCCCAGATGAGGTCACGGAGCTCCCCACAGATTTATCTTCAGAACTCCCAGCCATGGCAGTGCCGACCGATTTGACGCAGCAGGACACCTTGATCTTGAAGCCGACCACTGCCCAGCTTGAGACTATCGTTTCTACCCAGCCGACAGCACCACAGACTGCCGCACCACAACTTGCTTCACCACAGACCATAGCCCAGACAGCCGCACCACAGACAACGGCACAGATGAAAACCGTTGTCTCCTCGCCCCAAACCCAGGCTCAACTCGAGACAATTGTCTCCGATCAATATCCCAAGGAGCCACCGCCCTTGGAAGAAACGGAATATGGACGTGCGACGGGCACTGACTTTAACCCCGACTTTGATTTAGCCGTCGCAAATACCGATGCTACAGCGACAGCACCCACCTACGATACTTTTACCGTGCGTCTGGAGGTGATGAAATACGCCAACCCGTTGCGGGCAAAGATTTTAGCCTTCTCCGCTCTACATCACACCTTCGAGACACGGGGTCAGGATTGGCCCCACCTACGGACACAACCATTTGATGAGCTGTTGCAAACCTTGTATCAAAGCTACGAGACGCTGGAGATCCTGACGGAACAGCTCAATACTATTGCCGAGCAATTGGAGTCTCCTGAGGATAGTTTGCAAGCAGCGGAGGCAATCATCAAAGCCATGAAACCCTATTATTCTCCCTGTCCCTAGCTAATCTATGGATCCTCAAAATCTCATTCAACGCTATGATGCAGGCGAAATCGAGTTTTCAGGGAGTAATCTCAGTGGCTGCGATCTTCACGGTGCGGATTTGATTGGCATTGATCTCAGCCAGGCGGATTTACACAGCGCCATCTTGATTTTTTCCTATCTCAGTCGGGCTCGCCTGACCAAGGCAAACCTGATGGGAGCTAAGCTGAGTGGCGCGAATCTCAACCAAGCATCCATGACGGGCGTGAATCTCCATAATGCCGATCTCCACGGGGCTAGCCTCCAAGGGGCCGATTTACGCAGTGCCGACATTACCCTAGCAACGTTGTTGGATGCCAACCTCATTGAAGCCGACTTGCGGGGAACCGACCTCAGTGGCGCAAATCTGACCGGAGCCTGTTTACGGGGAGCGAATCTGCGAGAAGAGAAGCGCATCTATTCATCTACCCTAGCAGGGGCGATTCTTTGCAATGTGGACTTACAGGCAGCGAATTTGAAGGGGGCTGATTTACCCAAGGTCAACATGAGTGGCGCGAATTTGCGAGAGGTAAATTTTCGCAATGCCGACCTGCGCGGGGCAGATCTCAGTGGAGCGGATCTGAGTCATGCGAGTCTCACGGAGGCTAATTTAACGGGTGCGAACCTCGATAGTGCCAATCTCAAGGGGGCTCGTCTAGAGCGAGCACTTTTGAGTGAAGCCCGGATGAGCAATATTAACCTGGAAGGGGCATTGCTGATTGATGCCAAAATGAGTCGTGTGCAATTGGAGAAAGGCAAACTGAAACAGGTTCGCCTCAACCGCGCCGACTTGAGTCGGGCCAACCTCCGCAATGCTGACCTGACAGAAGCCGAGCTCGTGGAAGCCTACTGCGCACGAACCAATCTGACGGGTGTTAATCTCAGTTATGCCAATTTAGTTCGTGCGGAGCTGAGTACGGCCATTTTGACCTGGGTGGAATGGAAGGGAGCCACCATGCCCGATGGCAGTGAGTATCGGGACTAGCCTAAACCCAGACCACACCTTGACTACATTGAATCGCTAGGGTCAGCAACATAATCCCCAGCAAAGGGAGTAGGCCATAGCCCAGTCGAGGATGGCGATCGAGAGCGGCTCCGGCGGCGATCGTCAAGGACACAATGCCATAGGTCAACCGCTCAGCAGAGATGTCATTGCCAGACACAATCAGCAGCGCTAGGCCACAATAGCCATAGAGAATCATTGCTCCGCTCAGCTGCGTCCGGCAGTACCACAGCAGCCCTAAACCACCAAAGATCGAGACCAGCCGTACCCCGCCATAATCCCCCACCAGCCAAGCGGCGGTAGCCAAGAAAAATGTCCAATAGGGCGTCGTTGGCCCCAAACGCTGGCGCTGGCTCCAGACCAGGAGACTCACCAGGGTGACGGCGAGCACGGCGAGGGGATGATCCCAGCGCACCCAAGCCCCCGCCGCATGGTTGGTTTGACCCCAGAGGGTAATCTGTAAGGCCTGCCACCAGACCGCAATGCTACCCACGTCACGACCCCAATGGGCCTGGGACTGAGAAAACGTCAGGGGATCGCCCCATTGCCACCAGCAGTAGAGTCCATAGCCGGCTAAACCGCCGCCCAGCAGCAAAATTGCCCCATAGGTTAGCCAGGATCGCCGCTCTCGCCAAGCCTGGAGGAGTAGGGCGGGAATAAAAGCAATGCCGGGGGGACGCAGGGCAGTGACGAGCATGCCCGCGATCGTCATCCAGCCAAGTTGATGCGCCTCAAAACGGGTGAGCAGCAGCACGCTCAAGAAGATAAAACTCCCTTCGCTGTAGAGCACCGTGCCAAAGAGGGAACCTGGATGTAGACAGAGCACGGCAATCGTCCAATGGGCGATCGCTAGCGTATACCGTTGCCTTAACCAGCGATGGAGGAGCAGAACAGCCCCGAAAAATGCCAGATTATTGATCAGCAGCCCTCCCAGAACGGGTGGAATCTGCAGTAGCGACAAGAGCCCGATCAAGCCCGGAAATAGGGGAAAAAATGCGGGCGATCGCAGTGCCCCATCGGGGTCAGAGGTATACCCTTCCGTCGCGATTCTCAAGTACCATTGTCCATCATTGGCCGTGAAGGTGTCCCAGCCCTGGGCGAGTTCTGGTGAAATGAGCGGCGTAATAATAAAGATAGCCAAAAGGATGAGCAGACGACTGCCCAACCAGAGGCCCAACGGCAAACGCCAGGGATGATTCACAGCGATTAGCCAATTGCGTAGGGTCGTGACTCCTTGGGTTAGGGCGATCGTCATCTTGCTGTTGAGGTGAATGTCAGCATTGGGCTCAAGAATACCAATAATTCGTGAACGGGTCCAAACTCTGCGGGTTCGGCAGCAAGGTTGATGTAGGTTAGGGAGTAGTAATTATTCCCGATTTCCTCTCGGCAGATTATGGCAGAACAATCCACAATTCTGGTCACTGGTGGGGCCGGCTATATTGGCTCCCACGCCGTTTTAGCGCTGCAAGCAGCGGGCTATCATGTGTTGGTTTTAGATAATTTGGTCTACGGTCACCGTGAGTTGGTGGAAAACGTGTTGCAGGTGGAGCTGATTGTCGGTGATACTGGCGATCGCGCCCTCTTGGATCAACTCTTTGCGAACCATGCCATTGACGCGGTGATGCATTTTGCGGCCTATGCCTACGTGGGTGAGTCGGTGAGCCATCCCGACAAGTACTATCGCAACAATGTGGTCGGCACTTTAACATTGCTGGAGGCGATGCTGGCGGCTGGCATCGATCGCTTTGTCTTTTCGTCCACCTGTGCCACCTATGGCGTGCCAGAACGCTTGCCGCTGACCGAAGACCATCCCCAAAATCCGATCAACCCCTACGGCCAGACCAAGCTGATGGTGGAAAAGATACTGGATGATTTAGATGCGGCTTATGGGCTGCGATCGGTGCGCTTTCGCTACTTCAATGCGGCAGGTGCGGATCCCCAGGCCCGTTTGGGCGAACATCACGACCCCGAAACCCATCTGATCCCGCTCACCCTCCAAGCGGCGTCAGGCCAGCGAGAGGCGATCGCGATCTTTGGCACGGATTACCCCACCCCCGATGGCACCTGCATCCGGGACTACATCCATGTCACGGATTTGGCAACGGCCCACGTTTTAGGCTTGGACTACCTCCTCCAGGGCGGCCAGACTGAAGTCTTTAACCTGGGCAATGGCAATGGTTTCTCGGTTCGGGAAGTGATTGAGACGGTCAAAACGGTTACGGGACGAGACTTCAAGGTGATTGAACAGGCCCGCCGACCCGGCGATCCACCTTCATTGGTGGGCAGCTCAGCACGGGCACAGGAGATTCTCAAATGGCAGCCGGACTATGCCGAGCTGACAGCGATCGTCGCCCATGCTTGGGCCTGGCATCAGCAACGACAGGGGGGAGCCATTCTCGGTCAGCCCTGACTGCCGCAACATCCTTAGCATCGCGATTTGAAGTTAACTCCCAGCAATGAAACAATAGAGAACAGATCAACAAGACTGCTGAACCTACAGCGTCGGTTCAGTGCCGCACTGGGGTCATTCCGGTCAAGGCAAGATAATACCAAAACTCAAAAATCCGGCGACCAATCATCCGGCTCAAACCCAGAGATAACAAAGGTTTTGTACCTGCGTTTGCGCAGTATCCCTAGTGGGGAAATCGTAAACTGCGTTGCGCTAGCGTCCCCTTAGCCCGACCGTTTTGAGCCCCTCCTCGCGTGACGACCCCACTCCGCGATCGCCGACTTGCCCCAAGACACGAGCAGCTTGTTGGCAGCCACTTTTTCATTGATGAGGACAAAGTTCCGTGTTGCTGCTCTCCAAAGGGTGTGAAATTGAACTCTACACTGGCTCACCCACCGGTGAGATCGTTGGCTTTGCCGATCGCATCGTACAACAGCTAACGGGCTTTGTCCGAGAGCCCGATGCCCGCAATGTCGAGTACACCACGGCCCCCTTTCGCTGCTACGATCAATTGCTCTGTGCCTTACTGCGACCCCGCCAGGCCCTGCGACAGTATCTACACAGCCTCGGCGACTATACCGTAATCCCCGGTAGCACCCTCAGCCTCGGCGATAGCCGGACGTTCCATCGCTCTGACCCCCAAAACCCTTATCATACTTATATAGAGAAGACATATCACACCACGGTTGTCACCGCCAGTGTTCATATTAATATTGGTATTGCTGACCCCGAGCAACTCATACGAGCCTATCGCCTCATTCGTGTCGAAGCGCCCTTGTATCTTGCCCTGAGTGCCGCGTCTCCCTTTTTAGATAACCAGGTGACGGGCTCCCATTCCACCCGCTGGGCCCTGTTTCCCCAAACACCATCTCAGGTACCATTGTTCGAGAGCCACAACCACTTTGTGCAATGGACGGAAGCACAGCTTGCCTTGGGCACGATGCAAAATGTCCGCCATCTCTGGCTCTCGGTACGCCCCAACGGCAATCACCGTCCCTATGATCTCAATCGCTTAGAGCTAAGAATCTGTGATCTTGTCAGTGACCCGATCGCCCTACTCTCGATTGTCGCCTTTCTGGAAGCTCGCCTCTGGCAGCTCTTGACCGATGCCAGCTTAGACCCCCTCCAGCAAAGCCAGCTCACACCCACCGAACTGCTCGAACTGACCCAAACTAACGAAACACAAGCTGCAAAGCAGAGTTTGGGGGCGCAGCTCTACCATTGGCGCAATGGTGAAGCAATTAATGCTGGGGTCTGGGTGCAGCAGCTCTACGAAGAAGTGTTGCCAATCGCCAAGCAACATAGCTTTAGCTGTTTCTTATCCCCCCTGCAAAAGATTGTGAGTCAGGGCAATGAAGCCCAACGGTGGCTCCAGCAACTGCAGGCGACCCAGGCAACGCCCCAGACAGTTCTGCAAGAGGCGATTGCTACCATGCAGACGCAAGAAGCAGAACTGCATCATAAAATTTGCCCTGATGCCGCTTAGGCGTAGCAGGTTCAGAGTTCAGGGTTCAAAATTCAGACGGCTTGTACGACAGATATTCTATAGATCCAGAATCGAGGGCTTTTCTGTCGTCCTGCACGAGGAGCCCTCATCAAGGAGAATATGCTGTTTCATCTTTATAAAAACCTATATTTTATCTTTGGTTTAATAGGCATAAATTATAATCCAGCTCATCATCGTGAACGATTAGCAAACACAATCAGTCTCTCGACCGCCAGATTGACATTTCCCTAAAGCGATAGAGTGTTGAAATGATGCCCAAAGTTGTTCTGGTTCAACCCCAAATCCCCCCCAACACTGGCAGTATTGCTCGCACCTGTGCCGCGACGAAGACAGAGCTGCATCTGGTTGGCCCATTGGGCTTTGAGTTGAGCGATCGCTATCTCAAACGGGCCGGACTCGACTATTGGCCCTACGTCAAATTACACTGCCACAGTGATCTTCATCACTTTTGGCAGATGCATCAACAGCAGGGCGGCCGTCTCCTAGGATTTAGTACCCGAGGACAGACTCCCTATTGGGATTGTCATTATCAACCGACCGACTGGTTGCTCTTTGGCTGTGAGACCAAAGGTCTCCCCGCTACAGTGCTGGAACGCTGTGATTTAACCCTCAAGATCCCGATGACGCAAGCCCATGTCCGGAGTTTGAACCTGTCTGTAAGTGTGGCGATCGGTCTCTTTGAAGCCCGACGTCAGCTCGATCCTAGGAGAGCTCACATAAATACTTAATCGCTATATAGCTTTTAAGACAATCCATGAGGCGATTCCTAACGCACCCTCTCCCCAACCATCGTTCTCTCCCAGCCAACTGCCGATTTCCTGTCGGACTGGCGCTTTTCAACCCCAGCATCTAACGCTCATTTAGTATCAGAGGATACTAAATGAGCGTTAGATGCTGGGGACGTTTGCACCAACACCACGACGATTTGCCACTATGAAACCAGTGCTTACCAAGGGTTTGAACCTGAAAAACTGTCGTCATTTATAAGAGAGGGGACAGAAGAGGGTTTATTTGAAGGACTCAATTCGTCATTCCTGTCGTCTGAATTCGTCGCACTCCATCTATCACCAGCAATTGAGCTCGCTCTTCTTCTTCAGGAACAGGGTCTAACCGCCATCCTCGTCAAGCGTAGGAGCAATAGAGAAAACACAATCCCCGAAATTCCGTATCTTGGGTTGCAACAGGCAGGGCAACTTATCAGATTTATTTATTGCTATTGATGGGGCGAGCTATCATCCAAAAAATAAAGTTCATGAGTATTGATTCATGATTTCGCCAGCCCATTAACGACTCACCCAGTCATTCGTTCAACGTTACATATATTAAGGATTTCAAGCGATCAGTCGGGAATATAGAAGGATAGCCCAATCCTGGAGCAGGAGCACAGGCAATCGCATTCGTTCATTTGTTCTTGAGAGCAGGGCGAACTGTAAACTACTGTTTTCGGATTGTTGCAATCTGTGCTAGAAATAGCCAGACAGATCAAAAATCTGTTAAGCGAGGGTTTAGGGACTTGCTTGTCTAATTTGGAAAAGCAGAGTACCCTAACCTACGTCACTCACAATCACAATTCGTGAACGGGACGAGACAATTCAGCTTAAGCAATCTCACCTTCCTCAAGTGCGATGCTCACTCACTTAGCCAACCGCTGATTTCTCAGACGTCCCAACACGCTGTAGTCAATCACTCTTTTAGCCATTAGGAGGTCGTTGTTGAAACGCTCACTCACACAAACTCAAAATTCTAACCGGCCAAACGCCCCAGCCCAGACTGTCGCTGAAGGCACGTTGAAGGTTGGGGTTGGTGACACTGCTCGTCGGGCCGGTACTGCGGCTTTGAGCTTAGCAGCGGTCTCTGTTGGGGCTACAGCCGGTATGCTCCTACCGATTCAAGGCGAAGACGCGTTAGCCGTAGAGTCTACTGCCCTCAACCAACCCCTCATTCAGCACCGTATCCAGGATGGAGATACCCTCTGGGGGCTCTCTCTTTCCTATGGTGTCCCCGCTGAAGCGATCGCCATTTCCAACGAAATTCAGGAAGGTGATTTGCTACCGGTGGGCGAAACCCTACAAATTCCTGCTCCTACACGGGATGTTCAAGCTCAAGACGAACCCCAAGTTGTAGAAGAGGTAGAAGAGGAAATTGCTCTGATCGAGGAAACATCTCCTGCTGATGAGCCCCAAATTGTTGCTGCTGCTCCAGTTGAAGCAGTTGAACTACCCGAGCATGCAGCAGATGCAGTGGAAAAAGATGCTCGAAAAGTGACTGTCTCGGAAGCTGAGCCCGAAGCTGAACCTGAGATCATTGCCGCTGTTGTGGACGAACCGGCGACCGTTACAACTGAGGCGAGAGCCTTACCCGAAGACGCTGAAGTTCATCATATTGCTCCGGGGGAGACCCTTGTTGCCCTGGCTGAACAGTACAGTGTCTCTGTCGATGCGCTGGTTGAACTCAATGACGGTGTAGAACCAACGCAGCTTCAGGTCGGCCAAGCCATCATTATCCCCACTACCACAGTAGCAGTGGAGTCTCCTGAAGTTATTGCTCAGTCTCGAACTGCTCGTGTTACCGCACCTGCGAGTGCAACACCCTCATCAGAGGATCATATTCTGCGCTTGAAAGCAGATGTCATGCGGATGCGAGAGGAAATTCGTTCTCAAAATACACCTCAGCAGGTTGCAGCTCAGCCTGCAGCAACAGTTCGTTTACCTCAACAAGCCGCTGTACCGACTCCCACGCCTTCAGCCCCTCCCACTGCACCGACTGCCGCAGCGCCAATTCATCCCGAACTAGAAGAGCGCCAGCGTGTGGATAAGCCCAGCCGTCCAAACGCATCAGAGGACATCATTGCTGCAGCGCCGGTTCCTAGCCAAGGCTATAACCGTCTTCTCCAGCTCCCAGCGGGTCAAACGGTTGAACCCCAGATTCCGCCGCTGCTTGAGCAGGATCAGTACCTGCCTGACGACTCGCAGACCTTCAATGGTTATATTTGGCCCGCCCGGGGAACATTAACCTCAGGCTATGGTCCCCGTTGGGGTCGGATGCATCGTGGTATCGACATTGCTGCGCCCACCGGAACCCCCATTCATGCGGCAGCACCAGGGGTGGTTATTACCGCAGGTTGGAACTCTGGTGGTTATGGCAATCTAGTGGAGATCCGCCACCCGGATGGCAGCAAGACACTTTACGCGCACAACAGTCGAATTCTCGTTCGTAAGGGTGATCGCGTCACCCAAGGCCAACAGATTGCCTTAATGGGTAGCACCGGCTTTAGCACTGGCCCCCACCTGCACTTTGAGATCCACCCCAAAGATCGCGGCGCGGTCAACCCCACAGCGTTCTTGCCACGTAACCGCTAAGGCAGGCTGGCACAGTTTAACTCGGGGATTATCCTAAATAAGTTAAATTCCCGCTATCATCCCCAAGATCTGTAGGGGGGCTTAAAACCCTTCCCTACAGTTTTTTTATGCCTGATACTGAATCCGGATTGTATGAACACAGAAAGCGAAGGCTGATCCGGGTGGCGGGCAAGATGGACTTCGACTCCCCTTCGACTCCGCTCAGGACAAGCGCTCAGCAACCACCCGCGCTACGGGATATTGAGCCCAGAAACCCGTAGCGCAGGTGGTCAGTGAGCTTGTCGAATCTGCGTCCCGCCTGCCCGAGG
>JBCDEB010000028.1:0-54723 GCA_039180005.1 Cyanobacteria bacterium P01_G01_bin.54
AAGCCCACTCATCCAGAAAACTCCGGAACCCGTTTTAACGGGTTTTCGCTATGAGCCAGGAACTTGAGTTCCTGGCGGTTGGGGTTGAAACACGCTCGTTGTTTAGGTTTCGGGCTTAAGTTCACGCCGATGGTTTGAAACCCTCCCCTACCTATGACATTGTTCGTAATGCCCAAGCATCCCTTGTGCATAGACCCTATTATTATGTAGGGGCAGGTTTCAAACCTGCCCGTCTAGGGTGTTGGGGGCTAAGAAGGGCGATCGCCTACGCCACGCACACCCGAAAACCAACATCGCTGACGATAAACGCGGGCGAATAATAGCTGCGGGAGGCAGAGCGGCAAACCCGGGCAGAATTGACCCAGGAACCGCCGCGCAGCACACGAGAATGATTATCATTCTCAGATCCTTCTAGCCAAGCTGAACCATCGTTTGGAGCCCCCTCGTAGCTGTCATGCCAAACATCTTCACACCATTCCCAAACGTTGCCATGCATATCGTAGAGACCAAAGGTATTAGGCGAAAAACTGCCCACATCCGTGGTTTGTTCTCGATACTCACCCTGCGGTGCATTGCCATAGGGATACCTGCCGTCGTAGTTCACTTGGTCAGTGTTGATCGTCTCACCGAAATAAAACAGGGTCGTCGTCTCCGCTCGACAGGCATATTCCCATTCCGCTTCGCTCGGCAGTCGGAACTTGCGCCCGGTTCGTTCTGAGAGCTTCTGGCAGAACTCCTGAGCCTTATTCCAAGACACTTTTTCAACCGGACGACTCGACCCCTTGAAGTTTGCCGGATTCTCCCCCATCATCGCTTCATACTGTGCCTGGGTTACTGCATACTTCCCCATCGTGAACGCTAGAACATTTACTCCATGCTGGGGGCGTTCATCATCACTGCCCACCTCACTCTCGGGCGCACCCATCATGAACGTGCCACCTGGTATCGCCACCATCTCTAATGTGACCCCATTCCCTAGGTCAAAAGTCTGTGAGTCTTGTGATGAATCCATAGAAGACGTTTGAGGCGCTGCTGGAGTGGGTTCAGGAGCAGGAGATGGAGAGAGTTGTGGTTGTGGTGTTTCTGGTTCTGGCTCAACACTCGTCTTACTAGAGCGTCGGATACCATCAACCCACCTCGCAAACGCAATTGACAACGCTAAACTTGCCGCTCCGCCATAGTAGAGGATGTCCCGCCGCGATATTTTGGGCAGCGAAAACCCAGCAGTCGGGGTTCTCCCACTTTTCGGACGTGCTGTTTTAGCGGTCTTCTTTTTAGATTTCGGTCTAGCCGACTTCACCCGTTGACCGGTCCTCAACGCCACCACGACCTCTTCATAGCGCTCTCTAGCCCTTGAATCCGAGGGGTCAATACTCAGAACCCGCCACCATAAACGTTTAGCTTCAAGCCAATCTTCATCCATCTGAGCATCCCGTGCTGCCTCGCGCATCCGGCTTAAGTCGTGAGCCGTCGCTGCCCCCGGAAACAGAATCAGGTAATTCTTCGTGTTGGGCTCAACACTGGCCAAAGGATGCTGCTCCGGCTTGCCATACTGCTGATTCAACTGCAGCACACGATAGGCGATCTGCTTACAAAACTTCTCCACTGTTGCACAGTTCGGCGTATCGAGCGTCTCCAAAACCGCTTGAGTAAATGAGCCATGCTGAACTGGGTCAATCTCCCAAGACTCCTCATGGGGTGCACAAGAGTAAACCGTGATCACACCCTGATGAACCTCATCTCCAATCCCCCCACCTGCTCTTGAACGTGCGCCCCTATTCCGACAGGCGTCTAGGAGCAAAATAATATTATCTGCACCGACTTGCTTGAGTTGCGCCGTTAGCTCAGAGACCAGAATTCCAGTACGCGGCAAGTCACGTGGGTTGCCATCACTGGGCAACAAGTAATCATGGCCGTCATGGTGCATCCCATGCCCACTGAAAAAGAACCAAAAGTTATCCCCATCTCCGAGTAGCGGCTGCTCAAAAAAATCATTCAAGAACGAGAACAACTTCCCGCAAGTCGGACTGGCCTCCCGTCGAGAATCATCTGCGGCAGTGAATTGGGGTGCATCATCCACAAAATAGAACACCTTCTCAAACCCTGCCCGCTGGCAATAGTCCCGCATTGCTGCCGCATCTGCTACCGCATACTTGAGATTCTGAAAATTATCGTATTGATTGATGCCAACAATCCAAGCCCAATTCGCCATGACCGATCAGAAAACGGGGTTTTGTTCAGTTTAATTCAACGTCTGGGAAATACGTTACTGCAGGGGTGGCCAACACCCCGAACCCACCCCGGTCGGCGCTGCGCGCAACCGCCCCTCCCAAGAGCTATCCATTAGGCACAAGTCAGCATGATCCTTGCTGTGCAAGGCTTTGGAGCTTTGCTTGCAGCCCTGAAAAGTTGTCTAAAAGCCAGCTACCGAGCCGCAAACCCCGTGAGCCTGGGGCTCAACCCCCAGGCTCAGAGCGAAAACCCGCTTGAGCGGGTTTTCGCTCTGCCAAAAGTCATTGGCAACCATCTTCTGAAACCCTCTCATTGAATGGCTTTGAGCGACTTTTGCGTAAAGGACAGCTCCCAAGAGGGGACATCTGATAATAGCGTTGCTGGTGATCCCAAAGATCCCTTTGCATAAGCCCCATCGTAGGGGCAGGTTTGAAACCATTGGCGTGAACTTAACGCTGGGAAGCCCGCCCCGCCTGGGGCTTAAGCCCCAGGCTCATAGCAGAAGTAGGCTAAAGCCCACTCATTCAGCAAACTCCGGAACCCGCTTGAGCGGGTTTTCGTTATGAGCCAAGAACTTGAGTTCTTGGCGGTTGGGTTTGAAACGCACTGGGTGAATAGGTTTCGAGCTTAAGTTCACACCAGTGGTTTGAAACCTGCCTGCTCAGGGTGTCGAGGGCATCCAGCCCTTGCGCATTAACCATCTCCGGCTAGAATGGATGAATGCGGACAAATGATCTTTGCGCTACCTTACGGCCCCCCCTCACCCCACCCCTCAAATGGGCAGGTGGCAAGCGCTGGCTCGTGCCGCATTTAGAACCGATCTGGCAACGGTACAAGAATCACCGCCTTGTCGAACCCTTTTGTGGTGGTTTGGCCGTCGTGCTTGGTCTGCAACCTCGTCAAGCCTTGCTCAATGACATCAACCCCCACCCGGTTAATTTTTATTGGTGGTTACAGCAGGGCTTGGTCATTGGCAACCCGATGGAAAATGACCCCGACTTTTACTATGCGCGGCGGGCGGAGTTTAACCTGTTGATTCAACAGCAGTTGGGCCAAAGCCAGCGATCGGCGGAATTATTTTATTACCTCAATCGCACGGGCTATAACGGTCTTTGTCGGTTTAATAAAAAGGGTGGCTACAATGTGCCCTTTGGTCGCTACAAAAAGATTAACTATCGCCAAGATTTCCGGGACTATTGTGCAACACTGCAAAACTGGCGGTTTGACCATCAGGATTTTGTGGATTTGCCAATCAAGCCTGATGATTTTATCTATGCCGACCCGCCCTATGATGTGGCGTTTCGTCAATATTCTCAGCAGGGCTTTGATTGGCCGGATCAAGAGCGGTTGGCCCATTGGTTAGCGGCCCATTCGGGACCCGTGATTGCGTCTAACCAAAAGACCCCCAGGATTGTCGAACTCTACACCTCGCTGGGGTTTAAGCTCAAGTTTCTCGAAGGCCCTCGACGGATTAGCTGTACGGGCGATCGCGCCAATGCTCAGGAGATTTTGGCGCTGAGAGGGATAGATGCGGCGGTCTGTGGCTTGATCCCGTCAAGTAGCAATGGGCTGGGACGTTCAGCTTAGGTCGATGCCACTGGACTCTGCCCGTAAAAAGGCAACACTTCTGCCCAATGGGGTCGTTGGCCCTGGGCATAGGCGATCGCCCCCAACTCTAAAACCGCGCTGACGGTTCCGCCGAGGGGATTCTCCGCCTCGATGAAGCGATCGTGCGGTTGCTCGGCTAAAAAGGCTGACCAAACCTCAGGGGTGTAGAGGCGATCGCCCCGCGCCGCCTCAATCCCCTCCGGCGTGACGCGATACACGCCACCAAAATACTCACCCCGACGCGCCGGATATTGTACGGCAAGGGTCTGAGCGATTTGTCCCTCACGCTCCTGCCACGCCACCGCTGCCAGCGTTGAGATGCCAAAGACCGGCAGATTGAGCTGCTGCCCCAGGGTTCGGGCGGTAATCACACCCAAGCGCGTGCCGGTAAAGCCGCCGGGACCGATTGCCACCGCCAGAAACTGCAATTGCGACCAAGGCGTACCGGCCATAAATTCCGCCAAGTAGGGGTGGAGTTGATGGGACAGCTCCCGCCCTAAATTCCAGATTTGTTGCTTTAACCCAGCCTCCGGGGTTTGGAGCGCGAGCCCGAGCTCGGGACTGCTGGTATGGAGGGCAAGGCCAGTAATTGGGGGCATGGGGATTTACGCTACTCCAACTCAACATCATCCACCCCAGGGGCGTCGATAGACTCTTCTTCGTGGCGCTCGATTCGCACCTGATCCAGCCGGGGACCATCCACTTGGGTGACGGTGAGGTGCAAGTTCTCGTAAATTAACGTTTCCCCCGCTTGGGGAACCCGCTGGAGCTGGTAGAGCAAGAAGCCGCTCAAGGTTTGGTATTCGTCCGTGAGGGGAAAGGTTAAATCGAGCTGTTCGTTGACTTCTTCGAGGTCAAGCTGGGCAGGCACAATGAAGGTTTGGTCATTGAGCACCTGGATTTCGGTGCTGGGGTCATCGGGCTGGAATTCTTCGCCAATAATCTCGGCGATCAGATCATCGAGTGTAATTAGGCCCGCTGTGCCACCAAACTCATCCACTACCATGAGCATCTCCTGGTGCGATCGCTGCATTAGGTTTAAGAGCTCCCCAAGCAGGGTTGTTTCCGTGACAAAGCGAGCGGGCCGAACCCAGGACTGAATCGGTGTATGGGGTGTTAGCTGGCCCTGAGCCAGGGGTAAAGAGAGACTTTTAAAGTCGATGGTGCCAATGATGTCATCCAAGGATTCTCCCATGATCGGATAGCGAGAATGACCGGTGTGTACCACCGCCTCCATCAGCTCCTGAAACGTGGTTTGGGCCTCTAACGCTGCAATCCGAGTGCGGGGAATCATCACCTCGGTTACTTGCACATCGCCAAAGGCAAAGACATTCTTGAGCAGCTCCCGCTCATCAGCCTCCAAACCGGTGGATTCACGTTCAGTGGTGATAATCAGTTGTAGTTCTTCAGAGGTGACCCGGTGGTAGAGTTGGGCGTTTTGATGCCGAATCCCCACTAAGCGCAAGAGCCAACGGGTGGATTGATTGAGCACCCAAATGAAGGGGTTAAAGATGCGGGCAATTGCTAAGCTTGGGGGGGCAAGCACCCGAGCCAGTCGCTCCGGGTAGAGCAGCGCGACAGACTTGGGGCAAAGTTCCCCCAGTACAATTTGCAAATAGGCCAAACTAAAAAAGGCCAGGGGCAGGGCAACAGAATGCACCAGCATGGTTTGCAGGGGAGCACCTAGGGGCAGGGTGGCTAAAACTCGCTGTAGTAGTTGGGCCATCGTTTGTTCACCAATCCAACCCAGAGCCAGGCTCGAGAGGGTAATGCCAATCTGGGTGGTGGAGAGCAGCCGCTCAATACTCTGTTGCAGGGACTGCACCGTACGGGCCTGGGGATCTCCCGAGGCCACCAGTTGGCTGATGCGCGATCGCCGCACCGAAACAATGGCAAATTCTGCTGTAACGAAAAAGCCATTGATCGCAATCAACAGGAAGACTGCCAAGAGACTCATACCCACGCTCTGACCCGCGATCAGCATCACAAACGGGTTAATCAAGGGGCTCCTTTTACTCCCGTTGCACGGGAATATCCGCTAAGCTCAATTCCAGTCTTTGGTCAGGATAATCGGTTAAGGTGAGCGAAAGCTGTTGGGTATCTTCAAGAAGCGTCGCTGGAATTCTCACCGTGCCCGAGAACCATTCTCCTGTCGCGGGCAGCTCGCCGGGAAGACCATCGGTCAAAGCACTAATCGGCTGCCCCTGATCATTGCGAATATCCAGAAAACTGTAGAGAAAGCGCACATTTTCGCTGCCATCATTTTTGAGGCTCACATCCAAGAGATAGTCCCCGTCGTTTTCGGTCGCATTCACTACAGCGAGAGTAACCCCCCGATCGTTACCCTGAATGGGGTTAAAGTCCTCCAGATCATTGACCAGTTGCGCTTCAGGGGGGACTTCGGGCAACACCTCTGGTGGCAGCACCGCTTCCACATCCGCCTCCTGCGGCTCCGGTGGCGGTGCAGGCTGGACGTTTCCCTTGATAATTGCCTCAGCCTGCTGAATTAACTCCTGCTCATTCAAAATAATTTGTCCATCTTGACCCGTCGTTGTGGTTGCATCATCGCTTTGGGTGAGTTTCTTGGCTGGACTGACATCGGGTTGCGTTACGCCCTTGAGTGCTTCGTAACCCATCCGGTAGCCGAGCCAACCACTCAATGTGCCCGCACCAACCATAAACACCAATAACGTTCCAGTCAAAACAAGGGGTGGATTGATCTTCATGAGGGATTTCAACTCACAATCTAGAGCGAAAAACAGTAGAGGGGGGGCAAGAAATGCCAAATTCTAGTGTATCGGCTAGAGCGGGGTCGCGGATACCCCTCTGTCGCTATCCTTAGGTTTCCCAGGCAATCCGGCCAACACTCTATAATAACTAGCTAGAGGTTAAACCAGGGTTGGCCGAGCGGTTTAGGCAGCGAACTCATAATTCGCCTCAGACAGGTTCGACTCCTGTACCCTGGATTGATTGATGTAGTTCAGCCAGACTAAACGGCGTCTATCTTGGCTCGGTTTGTTGTTCTGTAGAGGTCGCGCTCTGCCACTCCAACCGAGCTTGGGGCAACCCCGGGGGGATTGCCCCTCAACCTACTGCAAGGGCGGAAAGATAAATTCTCCGCCAGGGAAGGATTGGCTGGGGCCCAATAAACTAGGATCAGTTCGCAGGCTGCTATCGTACGGATTTCTCAGATCAGGGGTTCGAATCAAGGGACCCAAAGAATATTGGCGATACATTGTCTCATCGTAGATGGAGTTGACGATCGAACCATCTCGGCTGAGCTCTGAATCTGGAAAGCCCGCAAAACCGAAAAGGAAGTCAAATTGACGGCCGATCGTGGCGGTGGTGGAATAGGCGTCCTGAGAGCTAAAGGTCAGACCCCGCACAAAGGCATCTGGAATGGTTTGAAATTCCACCGGCTTCTCATCAAGGATTTGAATGTCCTGAGCGATCGCCCGGCTCCCCCCGACGAGTCCGATCCCAAGGGCAACAATGCCCCCGATTATGCCATTCATTACCATGAGTTTCTGCATTAATCTTCAGCCTCTTCAAGAAGGGTTTAACGGTATATTCTGACAAACGCTGCCCTACGCCAGACAGCTTGGCTCTATTGTAGCCAAGCGTCCGGCTTGTGCTTAATTCTATTCCACGGGTTCAGGGGTCGCCGCAGGTTCTTTGGGCGGCTTGGTTACTGGCGGTGGGGCAGTTGTCGGTTGCGGTGGGGCGACCGGTTGCGGTGGGGCGACCGGTTGCGGTGCCGTATTTTGAGGGGGGGGTGGTGGGGGTTGCGGGGTCACGACGGGTGCAGGCGTCGGGGTGGACTGCTGCGCTGGTGGTGAAATAATAGGGGAGGGGCTAGAAGACGGCGCAGAGCCTGGCGTTCTCGGCGGCGCACTCGGCACACTGGACTTCGGTTGCTTCTGGGTGTTGTTGGCTGGGCTGGAACTGGCAGGTGTAGGGCTGCTGGAGCTATTTCCTGAATTTTGATTGTTGGCGGGAGCGGGTTTGTTGTTTGCGCCGGAGCCCGCTTTTGGTTTCTCCTGTTCCTTGTCTGTTTTGGTGTAGTAGCTACTGCTGGGTTTAATCGGCTCGGCTTTAATGGTGGGCTTACGACCACCGAGCTTGTCGGGGCGCTTGGGAAAATCTTCCTGGGGGATATCCTTGAGGATGCGGTTCATAAAGTTGCGCCAAAAGGCAGCTGCGGTACTACTCGCCCCTCGGGTGGGTGTATTGTCATCATTGCCCAGCCAAACCCCAGCCACGAGTTGGGGAATATAGCCCACAAACCAGAGATCTCGGTAATCGTCAGAGGTTCCGGTCTTGCCTGCTGCGGGGCGGCCAATCTGAGCGGCGGTTCCGGTTCCCCCTTGAATGACTGTCCGGAGCATCCAGGTCATGATTTTAGCGGAATCTGCATCCAGAACCTGCTCACCTTTTTTATCCACTTCGTAGAGCACCTCGCCCTCCCGATCGAGGATACGGGTGATACCATGCACCGGAACATGCTTACCTTGATTCGCTAAGGTTCCATAGGCGCTGGTTAACTCTAAGGCGGTTACTTCTGAGGAGCCCAAGGCCAGAGAATAGGTCTTCTTGAGTTCCGATTCAATCCCCATCTGCTGGGTGAGCTTAACGACAGGGTTCCAACCCACTTCAATCAAGGCGCGTACCGCCGGAATATTCACGGAATAGGTGAGGGCATCGCGCATGGACACGGTTCCTCGGTAGTCTTTGCCGTAGTTCTCGGGTTTATAGCCATCGACGACGTAGGGGGCATCTTTGTAGCTTTTGTAGGGGGAGAAGCCCGCCGCGATCGCCGTGGCATAGACAAAGGGTTTAAAGGTGGAACCCGGCTGACGCATGGCTTGGGTAACTCGGTTGAACTGGCCATTGGCCTCGGCATCGTAATAGTCTCGCCCACCGACCATGGCCTTAATCTGGCCATTACGGGGGTCAATGGCCACCAATGCCGCTTGGGAGAAGCCTTGACGACCCGCGTAGCGATCGCTCATCTCGGCAACCGTTGCTTCGGCTTCTTTCTGCCAGCGCAAGTTAATGGTGGTTTCAACAGTCAGCCCCCCTTCGAGAATCTGCGCCTCGGTGAGATATTCGGAGAGCTGGTCTTGGACATAGTCCGTGAAGTAGGGTTGTTGTCGATTCAGGCGCTTGGGCTGCTTGGGGTCTAGCGCTAAGGGCTGATCGATCGCGGCTTGGTACTGGGTCTCATCCACAAAGCCCTCGGTGTAGAGTCGCTCTAACACCGCATTCCGCCGTGCCTTGGCAGCCTCTGGGTTTTCGATGGGGGAGTAAACACTGGGAGCAGGGGCGATCCCGGCTAAGGTCGCTGCCTCTGCAGCGCTTAGATCCGCTACCGTTTTGCCAAAGTAGATCCAAGCCGCATCGGCAACGCCATAGGCTCCGGAGCCTAGATAGACCAAATTGAGGTAGCGCTCCAGAATTTCTTCCTTGGTATACTCCACCTCAATCTTCTGGGCGATGCGCATTTCTCTGAGCTTGCGCATGATCGCCTTCTCCTGGTTGAGAAAGACAATCCGGCTGAGCTGTTGGGTAATGGTACTGCCGCCTTCGACCACATCACCGGAGCGCAGGTTCACCCAGGCTGCCCGCGCAACCCCCTGGACGTCGACCCCCTTGTGCTCAAGGAAGCGGCGATCTTCACTGGCAATGAAGGCTTGCACAACCAAATCGGGGACGTCGTCAATATTGAGCTCTTCATGGCTAAGGGGGCCAATTTCTTGGAGAACCGTACCGTCAGACGCCTTGACACGCATGGTTTCTTTGCGGGTATAGGTCTCAACTGCGTCGACCGATTCGGGAAGTTGGGCTTCAAAATTTTGCCACCATTGATAGCCATAGGCGGAGCCGCCACCCATCGCACCTGCTGTGGCTAACAATACCCACAGCCAAACCCGACGGTATAATGGGCGACCTGACTTTTTGGGGCGTTGGGGTTTAGCCCGACTCACCGTTTGGCGTTGAGTCTTCCCTCTAGTGGCGTCGTTTTGGGTCGAGTTTTTTTCAGCCAGATTGACTGGGGGGGGACTTGTTTTTAGGGAGGTCTGAGCGGGTTTACTCCCGTTGGACGTTGGGTCAGCTTTGCCCTGGGTGGCGGGCACAGTCGAGGCAGACGAGGGTTGACTCGTCGCTGCAGGGGTTATTTTGGGTTTCTGGACAAATTTGGACACGCCAACACCTCACTCAACTTCCACACTCAACAAGGGTAGCGATTTGCGATCGCTCACCCGAGCATTTGCCTCCCCTCATCCTACAATATGCGCTTGGCAATCGGCGGCTTGCTGATTAGCGGCCGGGAATTCCTCTATACCAATATCTAATTAATTAGTGCCCCTAACTGCGCCGTTCGCTATAGCGTAGGAGCTGCTCGATCCCCAGCAGGCGCTGCTGCCAGACCTGCACGCGGTAGGGCGTTTCGGTGGCGACGGGTTCCAGCCAGCGATCGAACTGACGCTGAAACTCAGACAAGGCCCGTTGAGCCTGGCGTCGATTGGCTGCTGAAGGGGTTTGGCTGGCAGTCAGCAGTTGGGTCTCGAGTTCCGCCGCTGCGGTGGCCCATTGCGTCAATGTCTGGGGCGGGAGTTGAAGCTGTTGATGGGCCAACCAATATTGCCATTCGTTTTGGAGCGCTTGATAGCGAGTGAGGGCAGTGGGCAGGGGTTGACGGTGGGCGATCGGCTCGCTGCTTCGGCTCGTCTGCCGACCATGACGACTGCGCAGACTGCTTTGCAGGGTGAGGCTCAGATTTTCGGTCGCAAACAGAGCATAGCCGCCCGTGGCACGATCCTGGAGGTGTTGGAGTTGATCGATGGTGCCGACGGTGGGGAGTTGCAGCAAGCGAATCCCCGGCAGCAGCAAGGTGCTGCCCCGTTGGTTGTGGTTGAGCACTGGCGCGGTGAGGGTTTCAAATTCAGCAGTGCTCTGGGCATAGGTCATGGGCACCAGAAAATCCAGGTAGTCCTGATCCAGCCAGGTCTCCCAATTTTGCTGAAGCTTGGCTAGTCGCTCATGGGCTGGGAAGGGAAACACCGCTGCGGAGAGCAGCACATCAGGATGCTGCTCCTGCAGAAGCTGCGAGGCAGATTCGACAAACTCACTGACCTGTTGCATGCGGAATTGGGTCCATTGCCGCCAGCGGCCATCACTGGGGCGGATCGTTGCTGGGTCAACGCCCGTCTGGTGATGAAACTGACGCCGAGCCGCAATGCCATAGCCAAACGTCAGGTCGGTGCGGGGGTCTTGGAAGGGATAGCGGATATAGTCAAGCTGGATGCCATCGACAGCATAGCGGCTGGCAATTTCATCAAGGATTTCGAGAAGATAGGCGCGAACCTCTGGGTTAGCCGGATCATAAAACGCTTTGCGGGAGTTGGGCTGGAACGCATTGCCCCGACGATCGTACATTGCCCAGTCCGGGTTACGGCTGAGCACCGGGCCCAGATAGTTCTGGGGTTGCCCGAGAATGGCATTGTGCCGTTGGTTGGCGGCGGCAAAGATCCAGACCCAAGCATGGAGCTCCATCCCCCGCTCATGGGCGAGCTTCACGGCGGCTTCGAGCGGGTCCCAGCCTTGGGTCAGGGGGTTTTGCTCAGGGGCGACCTGGCTGGGATAGATGGGATAGCTGGCATTGAGCGTTTCAAAAAAGACCGTATTAATCCCGGCGTCTGCCAAGCGATTAAAGATTCGGGCCAGATCCCGTTCTGAGCGGGTTCGCACAATCGTGCCGCGATCGAGCCACATGGCCCGACTCGCGGCATGGCTAATAGGTTGCTCAAGGGGATAGCGCTGCCAAATCAGACGCTCAAGCTGCTCAATTCTGGCATTGACCTGACGATAGTTTTTGTTGGCAAGTAGGTTAAGGATCTGCCGCAGCTCCTGGCGCACCTGTTGCAGATTCTCGGGCAAGAGGGGGGCAACCTGACCCGGTTGGCCAAGCTGCTGTACGGTCTCTGAGAAGGTTGTGTCATCCGTGTGGAAGCGATGAGACTCGACAGCAATCACGGCACTTTCGTAGCGGTTCACCAATTGGTTGAGGTTTAGGTATTGCTGGCGAACGGTATTGGGGGCTGCGGCGAGGAGCCGCGAGAGTTCTCGCTGGGAAACGGGGGCGATAGGGGTCGGATTCGCTGAAAGTTCCGAGGCTTGTTTGTTTGCCTTGGGCAGGAGCAAACTAGAGAAAGCCGAGTCAGACGCGAGAGGCACGACGGCTGTCTGCTCCTGAGTCCTCACCGCTTGAGGGGCCACCGTTGGAGTCATGGTGTTGGGGCCGGAGGTATTTAGGGGCAAGGCATTCGGCAATGGCGTCGCAGTCTCCCCAGACCCATGGGTCTCAGCGACGGCTACAGTATGGTCTGCAAGCGCATTGCTTGGTAAATCAGAGTTTGGTAAATCAGCGTTTGATAAATCACGCTCTACCCAGTCAGCACAGGCAGTCCCAGTTTGGTCATCGCGGGGCTGTACGGCAATCCCTTGGGTCGCAACAAGCTGTTGCAGAGCCGCCACATCGGTTGGGGCGGTGCTAATGGCACTGGCCCCCCATTGCCAGCCTAAACGCGCAGTTTGTGGGGTTGCAACGATCGCGGGTGTGGGGCGAGGCGTCTGCCATTGAGAGAGTATCTGGGCTTGGGGTGTTGTAGGCAGAATCGTTGCGGCTCCCTGAGGGGGGATGCTGTTTCCCTTGGCATCGGTTCTCGCATCGGTCAGGGTGCAATAATGCCAACCCGTCGCATCCAGACGCTCGGTCAAATTTGCTCCTTGCGGTTGAGCGGGGAGGGTCTGGATCAGTACCAGGGGGCTAGCGACGGCCATCGCCCCATCGATCACAGTTCCCGCCAGGAGCATTCCGCCACTGAGCACTATACCCTTGGCGATCGCGCCAATCCCTACCCATCCCCTTGCCGACCGAGTTGTCTGCTGCCAACCGTTCACGTTATTCTGAGCCTCCACATTATCTTTACGATCGCGTCCTGTCCGGGTTCCTTAGACGACCGTCAAGCCGGCTAAAACGCTCGTGCTATCATAGGGCACGTTCCATACACTAGACGCTATCTCAACCCTACACCCAAAATTTTTTTGCATCGACTGTGAGTCGTCCTTACGGTTCATTCCTTAAACCGGTTCACGTCTACAGTTGCTCGACACATTCCACTCTACTTTAGCGATGCCACCCAAACCCCACTATTCTAAAGCCCCTCATCCGCATCCTGCTGCGGAGGGTTTAGGGGCTGGCATACATTCGGTGGGGTCGTCGCGTTCTCGCGCCGTCTCTGCCCGTGGCCAGCGCTCGGCAGTCCCTAACTCTAACCGTCCTAACTCGAAATTCGCCCCGTCTTCACAACCGGGCAGCGCAACCCAGTCGGTGCGGACGCCGTCACCTGCCGTTCCCGCTGTGACTCGGCCTGCCGTGACTCATCCCCCCGTCACTCCAGCGGACTCCCCTCAACGGGGTCTCCCTTGGCAATGGCTGGCAGCGGGCATTGTGGTCATCTCGGGTGTTTTGGGCTTTGGCTCGGCAGCTGTCTTGCTGAAGCTGCCGACCCTGCCCAATTGTCCCCAAATGTTTTTGCCTACGGCCTCAGCCTCGGTGCGGCTCTACTGTGCGCAACTGGCCGCGAATAAGGGCACCCAAGCCGATCTGCTTGAGGCGGTACATCTGATTGAGGGCTTGCCTCAGGATCATCCCCTGCGTCCCGAGATTGATCGCTACCTCAGCGATTGGGTGGAACAGTTGCTAACCCTCGCCGATGAGACGTTCCAAGCCGGGGAGCTCGATGAGGCGATCGATCTGGCTCAGGAACTGGAATTATATATTGAGTCAGCGCTGATTCGTCAACGCATCACCGACTGGCAAGCCCTCTGGGAGAAAGCGGAAGCAATCGAAACCGAAGCCCGTGCCAAGATGAAAGACGGCGCTTGGGGCGAGGCCTTCCGTGCTGCCGGAGAGTTGACGCAACTCGACAACCGCTATTGGGCTACCACGCGCTACGACGAACTCTACGGGGCATTAACGGCGGCCCGCGAAGAAAGCAAAAAACTCGATGATGCCTTTGCCAAACTCAACCAGGGGGGCTTAGAGAACCTGCTCTCTGCGATCGACGCTGCTGAGCAAGTACCCGTCGAGAGCCCGGCTCACAATGAAGCCCAGACCCTGATTGCAGAAGCCAAGCAGAAATTGATTGCTTTGGCGGTGCGCTCGCTCAAGGGCGACGACTGGCAAACCGCCATGCAAATCGTCAACCGCATTCCCACTGGGCTTAAGCTGCAAGACGAAATTGACGACTTGACCTTGCTGGCCGATGCTGCTTCGATCGCCAGCTTTGGCACACAAATCAATTTGGAAGATGCCATTTTGGAGGCGCAGCGGGTTGAACCGGGACGCCCCCTCTACAATCAGGCTCAAGCGCTGATCCAGCATTGGCAGGCCACGATCTCCGCCAGTTTGAAGTTGGACGCGGCCATCGAGCTAGCCCGAGAGGGCACGATGCAAGCGCTCGCGGCAGCGATCGCCGAGGCCCGCAGCATTAGCGCGGGCAACCCCCGCCATGGCGAGGCCCAGCGCCGCATCCGCGACTGGCAAGCCGAACTGGAGCGTCGCCAAGACCAGCCGATCCTCGATCGAGCCGAATCCCTGGCCCTGAGTGGTAACCTCAACGGGGCGATCGCCGAAGCCAAAAAAATTAGCCAGGGCCGCGCCCTCCATAGCCCAGCCCAACAGCGCATCCAAGACTGGCAGCGTCAATTGGCCACGGGGCGCGATCGACCGCTGCTCCAACGGGCGAATAATTTAGCCAACCAGGGACGCTATGATGAAGCGATTGAACTCGCCCGCCAAATTGGCTCGGGTAGCCCCCTCCATGGCGAAGCCCAGACCCAAATCAGCAACTGGCAGGCTCAAGTGGCCGCTCAGGGCCTCATGGCCCAGGCCGAACAACAGGCCCGCACGGGCACACCAGAAGCCCTGAGTGCCGCGATTCAATCGGCGCTACAGGTAGGCTCCAATAGCCCCCAGGCAGGTCGTGCCCGAGAGAGCATCAATACTTGGAGTTCACAACTGCTACGCATGGCCCAGATCCAGGCTCGCAGTGATATCAATGGGGCAATTCGCATTGCCCGACTCATCCCCTCGGCCAGTAACGTTTACAGCACCGCCCAAACCCAGATCGAAACGTGGGAGCGGCTCTTGGCCAGTAGCCCAGAGCCGCAGCCGGAAGCTGTTCCGGAGCAGTAGTTTATTCTTCTTTTTCAAGCCTGGATGCGGCAGCGCCGCAGAGGGGTCATGGCAGCGCCAGGACACAAGATCAACAAAAAACGATAGCGAATTCATTTTCTCGTTATGTCTCCAGACCGTTAACGCGACTGTAATGGCGCTATCGCGATAGCGCCATGATACGGAATGAGAAAAAACTTTTTCAAAAATACATGGATACCGTGTAGTTGTGTACAATGGCTTGTATCTTGCTCACTGATGAGCTGAATTCCACCAAGCAAGTTGCACCCAGCAACTAGAAAATAGCTTCACATACTCTCTCTAAATTCTGATGGAGTGGCGTGGCTACACATAAGGGAACTCCGATTAACTGCGGTTTTTGAAGGCGGGAACGACTAGAATTCGTTGCGGTTTGACTCAGGAGCTGTCTAGATTTTTTGAGGTTCCTATAGATCCTATGACTGACTGCTTTCTTAAGTTGGTAGCTGTCAACTTGCAATTTTTTTGGTGCCAATTCATGCCTATTCTCTCATTCAGTGATTCAGCAACCCAAGACCTATTCAATGGTATCAACAGCAAAAAAACACAAAAATTCCCACCTGATGTTGTCCGAAGAGCACGAAATAAATTATTCGTGCTTGATGCGGCTCAAGACCTGAAAGATTTGCGAACTCCTCCTGCTAATCGTTTAGAAGCCTTGAAAGGCGATCGAGAAGGCTTCTACAGTATCCGGATTAACAATCAATGGAGAATTGTTTTTCGTTGGGTCTCCTGTTCTGTCCGTGACGTAGAGATTGTCGATTATCACTCTTGAGTTTTAAAGGTTATGCTACCGACCCACCAAGCGCCGCCCCATCCTGGTGAAATTCTCCTTGAAGAGTTTTTGGAGCCTCTTGGTATAACCCAGACTGCCTTGGCAGAACACCTAGGGATTCCCACCCAGCGAGTTAATGAAATTGTTCGAGGTAAGCGGGGAATTTCGCCTGAAACGGCTTGGTTGCTATCCGCTGCTTTGGAGACAACACCCGGATTCTGGATGCATTTGCAAATGCAATACGATTTATATTGTAATCGCCCATCAACACGGAAAGGCTCTTTACTGAGAGCAGAAAGCACACGTATATAACTGGTATTTGCTCATCACCTGAGGATTGGCTCAGTCCACGTTTGGGAATCCGCCTTAGCACCCAAGCCGGAGAGTTAGCCCTATTTCACCCCAATGGTGAACGTTTTGTGGATTATGTGGAAGTGGTTGAGCAGCGCGATCGCCAGCAACAACGAGCGATTCAAGCTGAAGACCAACGCGCTCGCGCCTTAGAAACCGCTAAGCGTGAACGGCAAGCCAAAGAACAAGAACAACAAAGAGCCGATGATGCTGAGGAGACAATTCAGCAGTTACGTGATCGTCTCTTCAAACTCGATGTTGATCCGGATAGTTTTCCCTGAGGCAATGCATGAGAGATCATTCCAGATGGTCGTGTAATCTATTACACATCATGAGTGGGCCAGAATTTTACGGTAAAGACTCCCTAAATCCACTTCCTGAGCAAGTGCCATAGATTGATAGCGAGAAATTGCCGCTGGGCTGTGGGGCAGATATAAACCTAAGCCACAGAGCTGTTCTGGGTCAGAGCTGCCTGAACTGCCGAGGAGATTGCCGCCCGTTTGATAATGGGTAATGACGGATGATTTTAGAAAATCGGCAAACGCCGCGACCAACTTTTGAACGTGACGATTCTCCTGCACAAAATAATTCAAAAAAGCTAAGACATCACATTGCGTCTCGCCAGCATAGTGATACGCTTTAAGATCGCTTGGTTTGGACTGAGATAACTCGATATTGGCAATTTCCGCAAGAACCTCAGACAGTTTTTGGGGGATTAATTGAGTACTTTGATTATCGACGAGAGTCAACGCGTGAAACATACTGGGGTGCTCGGATTCCATAATGGCGATCGCCGCTTCCTGTCCAGCTACAGACGGATCGTTTAAACGATTCAGGAACCCTCCGTAGTAATAATTAGGTGCACCAAGTCTGAGCTGAGACGCTAGCGTATAGCGAGCACAATTCCTGGCCTCATAAATAACTTCTAGCGTTGCCTTGTTACAATTTTGGAGAAATAGCAGCTCGACACGATTATCTGTCAATTTATTAAAGCGGCTGACTGCTTTTGAGAACTGATCAACCCCCATCCAAGTACGTGCCTGATGAGTAGAACGATGATCATCTGGGCTGACTTCATTGATTTTTCCCCCATGCCCCACGACAATCACCGCCCAATGCTGGGCGTCCCAATGTTGATAGGCCCAATTCAGATACTCAAAGAGCGCATTGACATCACTACTATCTTCCCCCGTCACTTCAATTTCTTGAATGGTGCCGTTAAATAGCTGACGCCGCCGCATTGTTGTATCACCCCAGTAATCAGACTGAACCGCTACCGCAACCTCCGTGCCTTGGGTTCCACGGGCTAACAGATTGATAATCTGTTCACCCGCATCGACCAGATTATTATCGTAGGGCATCCAATAGAGAACACCCCATTGGCAAGGCAATTTAGACTGAGGTATTTGGGCTTTGGCGGCACCTTTTGCCCATACGCCTGCACAAGAGACTGAGCCCCATACAACCGATCTGCAAAATGCTCTTCGTTTCATCATAACAGTACCCCTGTAACGCTTTGATTGGGTTCGTAATTGGCGTGATTTTCTACTCCTAAGAGATGACTCAAGGCTAACCGATGCCTTTGACGTAGAAGATTGCGACTTGTAAACTGAAATTCAAACTTTTTTAAATAACGCCTGGCTTTGCTCAGATGTCTGCGTAGGCTAGAGGCAACCGCATGGCCCTACTGAATGGCCCCATTGAATGGAATTAAGCTCGCCAATGCAAGTCAACGCCTCCCTCAGCCAAAGTCTCATCGCCGTTAACCAACCCACAACCGTTGATCTGGTGCTGGGCTTCCAAGCCCCGGCTCAAACCGGAGACCAGCCCCGGATTCCCCTCAACCTGAGCCTGGTGCTCGATCGCTCCGCCTCAATGGGGGGGCGACCCTTGAAATATGCGATCGCCGCAGCCCAGGCCCTGGTGAACTTCCTGACGCCAGAGGACTATCTTTCCGTCGTGGTCTACGACGATACCACCCAAACCATCCTCGCTCCCCAGCGCGTCACCGACCCCAAGGCCATCCAAAAGCAAATCGGTCGCATTCGCGCGGGCGGGCTCACCAACCTCAGCGGCGGCTGGATGCAGGGCTGTGACTTTGTCAAAGCGAATCAAACTGAGGACAGCCTCAACCGAGTGCTGCTGCTGACTGATGGCATCGCCAACCGGGGCATCACCAACCATTCGGTGCTGGTGGAGACCGCCCGCGAGCAGGCTGAAGCCGGGATTATCACCACCACCCTGGGGTTTGGCAATAACTTTGTGGAAGACCTGCTCATCGAGATGGCTAACGCCGCTGGCGGTAACTTCTACTACATTCAATCCCCCGACGACGCTGAAGAGGTCTTCCGAATTGAGCTGGAGAGTCTGGTTGCCGTGGTTGCTCAAAACCTCAGCGTCACCATCACCCCCGACGCCGCAGTCCAACGCATCCATCTGCTCAACAACTATCGCCGCCAACAGCAGGAGAAAACCCTGCACGTCTTTCTGGGCGATGTCTACGCCACTGAGCCCAAGCCTCTGTTACTGGAGTTTGAATTGGGGGCGATCGCCAACCCCGGTGAACAACACCTGGCCATCCTCAGCTATGGCTACCAACAGGTCGTAGACGGTGCAATTCAACTCAAGCAGGGGGAGCTGCCCATCACGATCCAGGCCGATTCGGCCGAGGCGGCCGCAGCGGCGCAACCCGACCCGGCAATCCAGCAACAAACCAGCCTGCTGCGCATGGCGCGGGCCAAAGATGAAGCCCTGGGCCTCGCCGACCAAGAAGACTACCAAAACGCTGCCCAGATTCTGCGACAGATTGTCGAGCGCATTCAAGCCAAGGAACTGGAACTCTCCTTTGATGTGGCCGAGGAATTGGAGCATCTGCTCTTCTATGCCGATCGCCTCGAACAGCGCCGCTTTGACCGAGCCACCCGCAAGGAAATGCGGGATCAATCCCACCAGGCCCGGACGCGATCGCGCGCTGACCTGAGTGCCCGCAGCACCACCTCCGGCTCCACCGAAGGTTTAGATGTGGTCAAAACGGCGGAGGATGGCGTTTTGGTGGAATGTCGGCGATCGGGCGGTAAATTGCGCGTGCGGGCCGTTTCCGAAGGCTATGACCCCGACCTGAATGTGCAATTCCCCCGAGCGATCCGCGAGGAGGGCGTGACCTATCTTGTCGATGAGTTGCAATCGGCTAGCAACGGCAGTTTTTATCGAGCCGTGGGCACGATCAAGGTCTATGACCCCACCGGGCAGCATCGCAGCCGGGCAGCGGCGGGACGCTCCTCTCGTTCCACAGCTAAACTTTCTGCGGCTAAGGTTTCAGTCTCGCTCGATGAGCTAGAAACCACCGATACCGTCGGCGAGGGCATCCTCATCCAATGTGTGAATGATGGCAAGAAGCTCCGAGCGCGGGTGGTCTCGGATGGCTACGACCCGGATTATAATGTGCGCTTTCCCCGCAGCGTGCGCAAAGAGGGGGTGTTGTTTGTGGTGGATGCGGTGAAGGAGTCGGGGCAGGGGGGCTCGTATATTACGTTGGGTAAGGTGAAGCGGCTGGTGCAGTAGTACGTGATTTCCTTGTTTCCTTTCCTCAAATATCGCTGGCAGCCGAGACGGCTGCGCTACGGGTTTGGGCTATTTCCCATCCATCATCCCGTAGCGCGGGCATCCTGCCCGCCACAGTTAGAGCGATTGCTGGGTTTGAATATCGTAGGCAGCCGAGACGGCTGCGCTACGGTTTTTCCTGTTTATTGGATGAGTAGAGTGGGCAAATCTTGATAAATCACTGCTTTGATTGGAAGACCACTGATTTTGCCCACCTTACTATTGGGCACGATATTTTTCCACCAGCGAGTCGGTGTAGTCTGGCAGTTCAGGAGGAATTTAAGGGTTCAGGGGAAGCGTGTCTACTTCAGCAAACCAATCTGCCCAAAGGTTGGTGTAGTGATTTTCGCTGTTGCGTTGGGGTTGCAGAGAGCGGACAAAGGTGAGAATTTGGGTTAGGGATTCGGGGGAGAGGCGATCGAGTTCTTGATCGAGTTGTTGGCGGATTGGGGTGGGGTTGGGCATGGGGAGTGAGGTTTCTAGGGGGGATTATTATTGTCCATTGTGGCTAGGCGGCGACGGACTTCGCCCAGAGAAATTGTGCCTTCGGCTTGGGCATGTTGGCGGCAGCGATCGAGGTGGGTGATACGTTCATCGTTGTTGCTCAGGGGTGGGGTGGGCAAATATTGATAAATCACTGCTTTGATTTGAAGATCAATAATTTTGCCCACCTTACAATTACAATCTACAAGCTGTGACACGAGAAAAAGTCTCGACGCGAGAAAAAAACACCCCTCCACGGCGGCGCTCACGGCTCCCCCCTCGGGGCCGCGGGGCTGGGAGATGTCCCTCTGGAGCGCTAGCCGAAAAATTTAATGAAGAGTAGTACAACCAAGAATTCCCCATACGCCATCCCACGGCCTTTCCATAGGCTCGCCAGACGTCTTGAGCATACTCCCGTGTGCCGCCCAGACCCTGATAAATCCGCTTCTGGACACTAAACCCAAAGCGCCCATTGCTGTAATGTACCCAGAGTTGATCGATGGCACGTAAGTCTTCACAGGGGAAGCTATCAATATCCTCGGCCTGCAGCCAGCCCTCACTGATTCGGTTAGCCACTTCAAGCATCTGTTTGGTTGTTTCTTCATCGGCTTGACGCCATTCCTTTGCCCTGAGCAGTTTCTCAAGCTGCTGATAGCGAAGGGGAACCTGAGGTGGTTGCGGTGTTGGGGGTGGCGGTGTGTTTTTCTGCTCCTCCGCCTTGGGTTGAGGTTTAGTCGTTGGCTGCTTCGGTTTTAATCGTGCCTCAATCGATGTAATATCCTCATCTCTTAGACCCCAAAGTTTTTGGCAATCCTGTAAGCGCTGATGAATCCGGGCTGAAAATGGGAAACCCCGTTTGAGCGCCTTTTGATACAGATCTTCGTATTTACGGAGCTTCTGATGGAGTTGCCGGAGTGGTTCTGTGACTTCTTTTTCGATCTGCACTGCGACTTCTTTGGCAATATTCCACCGCAAGCAGAATTCATCCAGAAAAATTCGCTCAAACTCATCAAACTCTCCAGTCATAAAGTCAATTGCACCTTCATCGCTCAGCAATCGTCGTACCTCGCGCCGATACAACAACAACGGATCGCCCATTCGCACCTTCGCCAAATAAATCTCATGCCCTTCCCGAACCGGATAAAACTCCGGTGTCATCGCAGGCGACTCTTCCGTGACCTTTTCATGGGTGTATTGGTGCAATTCGTAAGCTGTAATTCGTCCATCCCCATCCAAATCCGCCGCTCCGGTTCTCAGCCCCTCGACCAGATAATGGGTGTAAAGCGAGAGCGGACGTTCATCGCCTTCTGAAGCTTCCCGAGCTGCACGGGAAGACTGGGTTGCCGTTGAAGAGGTCAGGATTGCACACCCCTTCCCGCCCAGTTGCACCTCAACATCAACCCGATCTTCACCTTTAATCGCCAGATTCTTGGGAAATGCACCGCTATAGCAACAGTCAAGAATCACCACAGTCCGCTCTGACCTGCACCGTCCCATCTGCTCCTGAAGAAAATTAGCAGCGACGGCTGTGGGTGTAACAACCGTTTTACGCTCGGTGATCTGAGTTTGAGGCGTGGCAAAAAACAACGCCAACGACTGGGCATCCCGCACCCCATGACCCGAAAAATACAACAGCACCACATCGTCTTTCTGACGATTGGCAAACAGGTGATAGATTGCCTCCTCCATGGCTTGACGCCCAGAATTCGGCAGCACCGTCACCTCATCGAAGGCGGAAACCTTTTCGTCTTGCAGAATGATTTGCAGCGCTTGAATATCATGCAGCGCATTGGGCAACGGGTTCAACTCTGGCTGATACTCACTAACGCCGATCAGCAGCGCAAACTTCGCCATTAATCACTCTCCTCAATCATCCAAAAGCTGCTGAATCTGTGGCACAACCCGCTCTAGATCTTTCGGACTGCTCACCGTAACATTCAATTCTGGGTCTTCAAGTATGACCCTGAGCGTGACTGCAGACATAAATAAGTGAGGCTTCCTTGCTGAAATACTCTCAATATCATAGCTACGATGACCCAGCACTGCTAAGCCGCCCCCACCAACACAAACGCCGCCCAATCACTCGGATTCGCAAACTGCGATCGCACCGTCAACATCGCTTGCTGCAGGGCGATCGCCTTACTCCCTTCCATCTGACCCAACGCCTGCCACTGCCGATAAAACTCCGTCATTAAAATCGCCGTGGGCTGATCCGGTACCGCCCAAAGCGAGACGATCGCGCTCTTGGCCCCCGCTCCCAAACACGCCCGCGATAAACCGACCACCCCATCACCGGTGAGTCGTCCTCGTCCAGTATCACAGGCACTCAATACCACCAGATCCGCCTTGAGCTGGAGCGACAAAATTTCGCTGGGGGTGAGAAAGCCATCGTTGATCGGCGGGTCAGGGGCCAGGGCGATCGCCCCCGGTGTAGTGGACCAATGGCGTACCTCATCCAAGAGCCCATGGGTGGCCAGGTGAATGATCTGAGCTTGGGGCAGTTGGCGAGCGATCGCGGTTTCCGTGGCTTGGTCTCCCGTTAGGGCGACTGTGTTGAGGAGGTGGGCGATCGCCTGGGCTTCGGCCTCTGCACCGGGGAGGGGTATCAGAGGAACGGGCGGCTGGGTGGCGTCGCGGGCGATCGCGGGCATGGTGGGATTACCGACAATGAGTGCAGTTGGGTTGGAGGATGCGGGCGGCTCTGCCGTTAGGGCCAGGCTTTGGATCGAGGGCACAACCCGCAGGGGATGTTGCGCAACCAGGGGGTCGCCGTTCTTGTCTAGCAGAGCCGCAAAGGGAATGAGGAATAATTCACCTTGGGGGATCAACACCAGATTGGTCTGAGGATCTGGAGGGAGCAGATCGGCGATCGGCGCGATCAGCAACTCATAAAGCGTCTGGAGCGACTGCTGTTGGCGGGGACGTAATGCGGTGATTGACTCCAAATTGTGTCCACTGCCCAGTCCATACAACCCTGATTTGGCGGGCAATGCCCACCAAACAGGAGAGCGCTGAACTTGAGAGGCCGCTGCCTGCCGTTCTCCTCGCAAGAGGGAGCGACGGTTGCGGGTTAGATACCCCCGCCAGTCCGATGCAGTGGATTCTGCCAGTGCAACGGTCCGCAAGGTCAGCTCACCTGTGGGTTGCAGCACCCAAATGTAGAGGTCACGATCGCCCACCAAGGCATAATCCACCAGCACAGTCTGCTGAGCCTGGGCAATCGCCTGCATTTCTTTAAAGGTCAAGGGCTCCAGCGTGGCCAATCCGGCGCGATCGGCCAGCAATTCAACAAACGCTCGCCCCCGCCCTTGCTCAGTGATGATTAACGCGTCTTCAATCTGGTCTTGGGCCACCAAAGCCTGGGCCAGTAAACCATAGGCCGACTTGCCTCGCTCAAAGACATTTACCTTCTGGGCATCGGTTAAGCCGACGCGGAGGGTTTCTAGGTGGGCGATCGCCGCGCGCAGAACTGGAATCGCACGGGCAGGTTTGTCTTGGGCCAGATACAGCGCCCCCAACTGCCGCAGGGTAAAGGCCAGGGTCGCCGGATCGCCGATGGTCTCTTGCACGGCCAAGGCGTCTTGATAGTGGGCGATCGCCGCCGTTAGATCCCCCTGCGCTTGGGCGATTTGGGCCAGATTAGTCTGAGCCAGGGCGATGCCGACGGGATCATTGAGCTGGCGATACTGGACTAGGGCTTGATGGGTGAAGGCGATCGCCGCTTGAGCCTCCCCCTGTAAGCCATAAACCTGCCCCAGATTGCTCAAGACCATCGCCGCTGCTGCTGGATTCTCTAGGTCTTGATATTGCTGCAGAGCCTGTTGGTAGAGTTGAATCGCCTCGGAACCGTTGCCCTGGCTTTGGTGGAGCTGTGCCAAATTGTTGAGGGTCAAGGCTTGGCCAGCACGACGCTCATCATTGGCTGGCCGACCGACAGGGGCCCGGATTGCAAAGGTGGGTTGAACAGCAGCAGAACTGAGAGAAGCCTGGCCGATCGCATCACGCAACAGTTCCAGCTCCAGCAGTGGCTTGGCATTATCCTCCTGCTGCCAACGCCCATAGATCGCCTCGGCTTGTTGGGCGGTGTCCAAGGCTTGACCCAGATCCCCCAGACCCAAAAACAGAGCGCTGAGGTTGTTGAGAATCGCCGCCTCTTCCCCAAAATGCCAAATGCCCGCATCTTTGAGTTCTCGAATAATCGCTAGCGCCTGATTATATGCATCTAGGGCTTCGCGGTAACGGCTCTGATTTGCATAGACGACGCCCAGGTTATTGAGGGTGTAGGCGCGACCGATTTTGTCGTTTTGTTCGGCTTGAATCGCTAGCGCGGCTTGATAGGCGGCGATCGCCGCTTCGTAATCAGCCTGCTGAAACCAGAGCGCCCCCATCTCCGTATGGCTAATTTCGATGCTGGTTTGCAGGGAGGTCGGATCGCGGGGCTCGCGTCTCAGCTCGGCTTGAAAGGTATCAAGCGCCTGTTGATAGGCTTGCAATGCCGCCTCAATGTTGCGTAAGTCTCGCTGCGCTCGGCCGATCCAGCGTTGGCTATAGGCCGCTGCGAGGTCATCCTCGAACTGCGCGAAAACTCGGCGGGCTTGCTCAAAATAGTCCAGGGCGGTTTCCGGTTCCCCCCGCGTTAGGTAAACCTGGCCAATGCCGTTAAGACTATTGCCTTCTCCCGCCCAAGCGTCGGTTTCCCGGAAAATCTCCAGGGCTTGCTCATAGGTGGCGATCGCCGCCGCCGCCTCACCTCGACGGAAAAGATCATAGGCTTCTTGGTTGAGGTAAACGGCATCCGTAACGCGAGCATCACGATCCTGGGCCAGAAGTGGTGTGCTCCAGAGTACGAGCAGGCAGGAGAACAAAATTAACAGTCCGGTTTTGAGTCGGCGTGACATGGTTTGCAACCCGTTTGCAGCTATCCTCACCATACTGCGCCTCATCTGAACCGGATCGGGATGTATCGTTTTTGGAACGCGATCGGGGCAATCCACGGTCTGACAAAGATCCGCTTTTCTGGGTCACAATTCCGGAGTTTGCTGACTGAGCTATGATGCCCTGCATCCACAGCAAAACCCGTTCAGCAGCAATCCCGTACAATGGATTCCCTGAACCGTCTTCTGCCTTGCAATGGTCACTGCCACTCGCCCACCCCTCAATACTCCCTTTCCCCTCACCGCTGTCATTGGCCAGGAAGCCATCAAGCTGGCGCTACTGCTGACCGCGGTTGATCCAGGCTTAGGGGGCGTGGCGATCGCCGGCCGTCGCGGCACAGCCAAATCCGTGATGGCGCGGGGGATTCATGCCCTGCTGCCCCCCATTGAAGTTTTAAAAACCTCCTACTGCAACGAAGTCGCTCCTGCCGAAACGGACGAAGCCCAAACCACGATCATTCCCGCCCCCTTTGTACAAATTCCCCTCGGCGTCACCGAAGATCGCCTGGTGGGCTCGGTGGATGTGGAGCAGTCCGTCCAACAGGGACAACCCGTATTCCAGCCCGGTTTGCTCGCCGGGGCCCATCGCGGCGTCCTCTACATTGATGAAATCAACCTCCTGGATGACCAGATTGCTAACCAACTGCTGACCGTCCTCACTGAAGGCTACAACCGTATCGAACGGGAAGGCATCAGCGTGGAGCATCCCTGCGAACCCCTGCTGATCGCCACCTTTAACCCCGAAGAGGGCCCCCTGCGCGACCATCTGCTCGATCGCATTGCCATTACCCTCTCCGCCGATGGAGTGCTGTCGCTGGAGCAGCGGGTGGCCGCCGTAGACCAGGTGGTAGACTACGCCGACTCGCCCCAGGGGTTTGTGGCCCAGTATGACGAAGATATTGAAAGCCTCAAGACCAATATTTTGCTGGCGCGGGAATACCTCAAGGACGTGACGATCAGCGACGATCAGGTGCAATATTTGGTCGAGGAGGCGATCCGGGGCGAGGTGCAGGGGCATCGGGCGGAACTCTTTGCCGTGCGCGTGGCCAAGGCGATCGCCGCCCTCGATGGTCGCGAAACCGTAACAGCCGACGACCTGCGCAAGGCCGTAGAACTGGTGATTGTACCGCGCTCAACAGGAGCCCAGACCCCCAACGAAGACGAAATGCAGCCCCCGCCGCCACCGCCCCCCCCAGAGGATCAAGGCGAAGAGCAACAGGACGATCAGGAGGACGATCAGGAGGAGGATGAGGACGACGACGATCAAGAGGATTCAGAACCGGAAACCCCGGAGATCCCCGAAGAATTTGTTTTCGACATCGAAGGCGTAATCCTCGACCCTTCGGTGCTCTACTTTGCCCAAATGGCCAATCGTCAGGGTAAGTCCGGGGCGCGGAGCATGATTTTTTCTGAAGATCGGGGGCGCTACGTCAAGCCGATGCTGCCGCGCGGGAAGGTTCGCCGGATTGCAGTAGATGCCACCCTACGGGCCGCTGCGCCCTACCAAAAAGCCCGCCGCGCACGGCAACCCAACCGTCGCGTGATTGTCGAGCAGGGGGATCTGCGCTCCAAGCGTCTGGCCCGCAAAGCCGGAGCGCTGATTATCTTCGTCGTGGATGCCTCGGGGTCAATGGCCCTCAACCGAATGCAGTCGGCCAAGGGAGCAGTGATGCGCCTGCTCACCGAAGCCTATGAAAACCGGGATCAAGTCGCCTTGATCCCCTTCCGGGGCGAAACGGCGGATGTGCTCTTGCCGCCGACTCGCTCGATCGCCATGGCCCGCGGCCGCCTGGAAAAAATGCCCTGCGGTGGCGGTTCGCCCCTCTCCCATGGTCTAACCCAAGCGGTGCATGTGGGCACCAATGCCATGATGTCTGGCGATATTGGCCAGGTGGTGATTGTGGCAATTACCGACGGGCGCGGCAATATTCCCCTCTCCCGCTCCCTCGGCGAACCCCAGGAGGAGGGCGTAAAACCGGATGTCAAGGCGGAACTGCTCGACATTGCCACCAAGATTCGTGCCACGGGCTTTAAGCTACTGGTGATTGATACTGAGAAGAAGTTTGTCGCCACAGGTTTTGGCAAGGAAATTGCCAAAAATGCTGGGGGCAAGTATTACCGCATTCCCCGGGCAACGGATCAGGCGATCGCCGCCACGGCCCAGAATGCGATCGCCGATCTGCGATAATGGCAATCTGAATCTTGCCCATTCTATCTAGACCCAAGATCCCCCCTTCCCCCCTTTGTAAGGGGGGTGACGCCGCAAGCGGCTGGGAAACTAACCGTTATAAATTTGGGAACTTTTAATAACCCCCTTACCAAGGGGGTCGGCGCAGCCGGGGGGATCTCGCCAGCCATGTGAATTGGTGCAAATGCGTAAGTCCCATACAAAATTTTCCTTATCCCCATGCAACTTCCCACCGATCTCTACACTTACGGCCAATGGTCAGGCTACGCCACGATCGCCTTCTTTTTCCTCACCATTCTGGCCTTCGTCTTTAAATGGGGCTTGCGCTTTCGGCTGGTGGGCACAACGGCGTTTATGGGGGTGCTGACGGCAGGCATTTTTTCGCTGCAACTTAGTTTGTTTACCCGCGAGGCGGTTCCGGGGGCGGCGCGCTATAGCCTTGTCTTTGATGATGCAGCGGCGAATGTGGTGATTGTGGTTTCTCCCGAGACCACAGAAGCTGAGGTGGAAGCAACGCTCAAACAAGCAGCATTGGATATTGCACCCTACGGCCGCCTGGGGACGCCTGGGGGCAAGGTCATGATTCGGGCACGAGCTGTGATTCATCCTGAGCCCGGTTTATCGGTGCCGCTGTATTTGGGCCAGGCGAAGAAACCAGCGGCATCTCGGGCAGTGGAAGATGTTGAGATTGAGGTGTTTGGCGATCGCTTTGCCCAGTTGCCTTCAGCCGATAGTTAGATATTCTCCCCTGAATACGGGTATGGATACTGAAGTCAAAGCATTAATCAAGAGCAAAGCGGAGCTTCTCCTTAACGCAATCAAAAATAACCGAGTAATTCGTTTAAAGCACAGCTTCAGTAAAGATAACCATCCTCGTTATCTTCCAATAATGCATAAAGGATCAAATCAGATTGTAAAATGTAAAGGCAAAATCAAAAGCTGGACTTATGTAGGATGTTCCATAGTTAATGATTTATACAGTTGTAAATATCTAATCAATTTTGACAAAGGTGAGCCTTGTATGATTTTCATCTATTTAGACCAAGATAATATGAATTATATTCGATTCGACTTTTTAGGCGAGCAGTCGCTCATTTCCAGACATCTAGAGATGGCAGAAATAGATTAAGGTTCAAGCTAAATAGTCTAATGACCCAAGCCCCCCTCATCGAACCCCAACTTGCAGAGCAAACCCAAACGGTTTTGCTCCCTGGCATCAGTTGGCAAACCTATCAGTCCCTGCTCAAGGAGATGGGAGATCATCGGGCGACACGTCTGACCTACGATCAAGGGTGGTTACAAATCAAAATGCCCTCTAAACTCCACGAAATCATCAATCGCTTACTCGCACGGCTGGTCACGACGTTAACAGAAGAACTCGATCTCGAAATTGTCAACTATGGTTCAACCACCCTTGATCGAGAAGATCTCGCCAAAGGGGCAGAACCTGACACCTGTTTTTACATTCAAAATGCCCCCCAAGTTCAGGGGCTTGACCCGGATATTCCACCAGATTTACCGCCCGATCTGGTTGTTGAAGTTGATATTACCAGTCCTTCCACCCGACGCATGGGTATCTATCTCGCCTTGGGGATTCTTGAAGTGTGGTGCTACACCCAAAAACAAGGGGTACAACTCTTTGAGTTAGTCGAGCAACCCGCGCTGAATTACCTCCGGCTCTCAAAGAGCAAGACGTTTCCCCTGATCACGCCAGAAAAGCTCAATGCCCTATTGCGCCAGCGTCAAAGCCAATCTGAGAACGCCATTATTCGTGAATTCCGCCAGTGGATTCAGACCCATTCATCCTAATCCTCCCTTGGGTTTGGGGGGTGACGCCGTAGGCGGCTGGGATAACTGTTGAATGATGTGTTGCGCAACTTGAAATCCCCTTGCGAAGGGGGTCGGCGTAGCCGGGGGGATTTCGCAGCCTATCTTGAACGGCATCCGTCCTATCGATTGCCGAGCAAGGCGAAGCATCGCCGCAGTAGCAGGATGGTCAGAGGGCTAGGCTCAAACGCAGCGGCCAGCAGCAGCACCAAAATTTCACACAATTGCAGCCAACGACGGGCAGCGGGGCAGGTGAAGCTGGAGCCAATCAGCCAATGCAGGTCGGGGACGGTCAGGATCAGGGGGTGATGTAAGGCAAGATAATACGTCATCTCCAGCCCAACCAGGTAGGGGAGGGTTTGAAACCCTCCCGAAAACTGGGTTTCCTGGAATTGACGCTGCGGGTTTGATCTCCGTTGGATGTTGGCTAGAAAAAAGGGCATGAATACGTCCTCAATGGCAATATCTGCATTGCAATCGAGGGCTGTCGGCGCTCTGCTGCGGCGCTGGGGCAACGGTGTCGGAACGCTGCCTGAGTTTTGTCGGCATAGCGAAAATTTCACGCTCTAGGGAAGCGGCTTATGATGGAGGAGTCAACGTCGCCAACTCCTACCATGCCTGCGGTTCATCGTGATTGGGTGGAATACGTTAAGCGTAAGTGCCAGCTCTCCTACAAAAGTCAGACAGAGCTGGCTGAAGCGGCTCGAATTCATCGGGGAACCGTCAGTAATTTCTTGAATGGCAAAACGGTCAGCGCTGAGAATTTCCAAAGCCTGTGCGATCGCCTGGGGCTAGATAAAGAACGTGAGCAACTGACGCAACCCCAGCACAGCCCAGATTCAACGCCACCCCCTGAGCCCCCATCATCCCAGCGGCCAACTCCCACGAATCTCTCCCGCTATCGCCGCTCGGTTCCCAAATTTGTCGGGCGGGAGGGGGCAATGCAGACGCTGAGCGAACTGCTACAGCAGACTGAAACCGTCGCTATTGCCGCCGCAGTCTCCGGGATGGGCGGCTTGGGCAAAACGGAGTTGGCTTGGCAATGGGCGCACCAGCAATATGAAGCAGGAACTTTTCCCGGCGGCGTGGTCTGGCTAGATATGCCGGCGGGGAATCCGGGGGAGCAGTTGGTGCTGTTTTGCCAGACGGAGTTTGTGGTGGAGTTGCCGGAGTTGCCGACGTTGGAGGAACGGGTTGCCTATTGTTGGCAGCATTGGCAAACGTGGCGGGAGGGGGCAGTGTTGGTGGTGTTGGATGATCTGGCCCATGAGCGCGATGCGCAAAAACTGGCGATGCTACAGCCGGGGAGCGGGGCGTTTCGGGTGTTGTGGACGACGCGGGAGCGGTGGACGGGGGTGCGGCATTACCCACTGGATCAGCTCTCGGATAAGGCGGCGCGGGAGCTGTTGGTGAGCTATATTGACCCGGCGCGGTTGGCGGCGGAGCCAAAGGCGGCGAAAGAGTTGCTGCGCTGGTTTGCGGGGTTGCCGTTGGGGTTGGAGTTGGCGGCGCGGTATTTGGCATTGGATGAGTTTTTACCGATTGTGGATTATCTGCAAGAGTTGACGCTGGCCCATGGGTCTCTCGATGCTAATCCGGAAATGCGCTACCCCCATGGGGTGGAGGCGGCGCTGATGTTGAGTTGGCGGCAGTTGAAGTCGGATGCGGTACGGCGGTTGGCGCTGCGGTTGGGGCTCTATGGCGCTGCGCCGATTCCGTTGACGGAGGCGGAGCAAAAAGACTGGCGGGAAGGGTTGCGGCGATTGGTGAATTTAAACCTGCTGGCGCGGGAGGCGGCGGATGTGGTGCGGTTGCATCCGTTGGTGCGGCAGTTTGTGCGGGGGCGGTTGATGGTGGAGCTGACGCCGGATGAGGTGGAGGGGTTGAAGCGAGAGGTGGCAGGGGCGATCGTGGTGCAGGGAGAAAAAATTCCTGAGGGTTTCATGGCGGTGAGAGCACAGGAGTTCGCTCCTTGGATTCCCCACATGAAGGAAGTGGCAATAATGCTGTTGCCTTGGGTGACGGACGAGCAAGTGGTCTCGCCATTATCAGCACTAGATGAGTACTACTGTGGACAGGGCTTGTATGGGGCAGCAAAACTTTGGTCAGAGCAATGCGTTGTAGTGGCGCGGGAGCGATTGGGGAATCAGCATCCAGACACAGCCGATGCTCTCAGCAACCTGGCAGAGTTATATCAAGAGCAAGGAAACTATAAGGAAGCAGAGTCTCTCTACCATGAAGCACTAGGCATCATTCGCCAGAATCTGCCCCCCGAACATCCCAATTTAGCAATCCACCTCAACAACTTGGCGGGATTGTATCGAGCGCAAGAGAGCTATACGGCAGCGGAATCCCTGTATATCGAAGCTGTAGATATCGATCGCCAGAGCCTGTCCCCCGACCATCCTGATTTAGCGATCCACCTCAACAACTTGGCGGGATTGTATCGAGCACAAGGGAAATATGGGGACGCAGAACGCCTATATCGAGAAGCCCTGGATATTAAACGAGAGAACTTGCCTCCCAACCATCCCAGCTTGGCAACCAGCCTCAACAACCTGGCATGTCTCTATAACTCACAGGAAAAATTCGATCCGGCATTACCCTTGCACAAAGAAGCAGTTGAGATTGGACGCCAGGGATTAGATTGCAATCATCCCAACCTTGCCTTGTTTGAAATCAATCTTGCACGGTGCTACCAGAACCTGGCTTGCTACGCAGAAGCGGAACCATTGATGCTTAAGGGGGTGCAAGTGTTGTTTGATACGCTTGGGGAAGACCACCCGGAAACTCAGAAACGTTGGAATTATTGCCTCGACTTCTACCGTGTTGCTCTGGCTGCTGGGCTGCCGGATACGGGTCTGGGTCAGCATCCCTTGGGGGATTTGATTCGGTCTGGGCTTGAGCCCTAGACCCTGTAGGGGTAGACGATCAACCTTTCGCCTATGTGGTTAACGGCATTATCATGCAGCTTTCGTGGGCGCAAGCGTTGCGCCCCTACAGGGATAATCGACAAAATCCGTCAAACTGTAGGGGCCGATTGCATCCGCCCAGACCCATTTGTGAATAATGCAAACTCGCTCCGGTTTAGCCCCATTCCATTCAACCCCCATGAACTCCTCTAGAAAAATCCCCCCCACTGTCCGAATTACCACGATGGGCGATCGCACCAGCGAACGAGACTATTGGCAACAACAAACCCCCCTGCAACGCCTCGCCGCCCTCGAACAAATCCGTCGCGAATATCACCAATGGAAATATAATGCTGAACCAAGACTTCAAAGAGTTTATTCAATTACTCAACGATAACGACATTCGCTATCTGGTGATTGGTGGCTATGCTGTTGCCTATCATGGTCATCCCCGCTACACCAAAGATATCGATATCTGGATCGGTATGAGCCCAGACAATGCCAAGCGCATGATTCAAGCCTTGGCAGAATTTGGTTTTGGCTCTCTTGGTTTAGAAGTTAAAGACTTTACGACTCCAGATCGCGTTGTTCAACTGGGCTACCCTCCTAGCCGTATTGATATTCTCACCACACCGGATGGTATCGATTTTGAAACTTGCTACGCTCAGCGCGTCACGGTTGAAGTTGTCGGTGTAACAGTCAACTTCATCGATCTTGAAAACCTCAAAAAAAATAAACAAGCTTCTGGGCGTTTACAAGATCTCGCTGATCTAGAGGTGCTATCTGATAGCTAGGTCAACTCTACGGATCGATCTACTTCTCCAACCGCACCACATACCATTGCAAATAGCGATTCGGCCCCAAATCCAGCTCACAATAGGACTCGATTAGATGTTGAACCTGGGCATCAAGGGAGTCGATCGCCTGTAAGTCAGGGGGGAGGCGATCGAGTGTCGGGAGCAGCGCCTTAAGCTTATCGTGCAGTTCTAACGGTTCCAAGATCTCCTGCTCCGGTTGCTCAGAGTCGAGCACCACATAGGCATCTTCTTGGTACATAATGCTGTTGGCCATTGTTCCCCCGGCAGGATTCTGCTTAGACTGATAGCTTGTGTCTGTGACTATTGTGTCTCTGACAATTATTGTTAACCTAGCGTATTCTGCGGCCGGTTATGCCCAACCCCTTTCTTACTCTGCCCTATGAAGCGGCGATCGCCGATCTGGGCTGGGAATACAGCGATCGTGTCGAGGCCGCTACCTTTCCCCAACATCTACTGCGCTTTCGCAACGATGACCTATTGCCCCGACTGGATTTAGCCCCCGAGCAGGTTAGAGATGACGACTTCGTTGAGACCTTTGGCCAGTTCCAGAGCGTCACCCCCTTCCTAGCCCTGCGTTACCACGGCTACCAGTTTGGCGAATATAACCCCTATCTGGGCGACGGTCGCGGCTTCCTCTACGGTCAGGTGCGGGGCACTGACGGCAGCCTCTACGACTTTGGCACCAAGGGCTCCGGTCGCACCCCCTACTCCCGTACTGCCGATGGTCGGCTCACCCTCAAAGGCGGCGTGCGAGAAGTGTTGGCAGCCGAAGCCCTACATCAATTAGGTGTCAAAACCTCCCGCACCCTGAGCCTGATTGAAACCGGGGAATCCCTCTGGCGGGGGGATGAACCATCCCCCACCCGCGCTTCGGTGATGGTGCGCTTTAGTCAGTCCCATATCCGCTTTGGCACCTTTGAGCGCCTGCACTACATTCAACGTCCCGACCTGATCCCGCCGCTGCTAGACCATGTGATCCGCACCTATTATCCAGAGGTTCCGGGAACAGGGGAAGAGCGCTACATCCCCTTCTACCAGGCGTTGGTGCAGCGGGTGGCGACCCTCGCCGCCCAATGGATGGTCGCAGGGTTTTGCCATGGGGTGCTCAACACCGACAATATGTCGATTACGGGCGAGAGCTTTGACTATGGTCCCTATGCCTTTATTCACACCTTTGACCCCCAGTTTACGCCCGCCTACTTTGACTACGGACGCCGCTATTGCTATGGCAATCAACCCGGAATTTGCAAGCTCAACCTTGAACTGTTGCAAGTGCCGTTGCGGATGGTGATGGACAAGCGAGAGCTGGAGGTTGCCCTGGAAACCTTTGATGCCCATTACTTTACGGCCTATCGCACGTTGCTGCTGCGTCGTTTGGGTTTGACGGATTTGCCCTTAGAAACCGGCCATGAGCTGGTGAAAATTACCGTCAAGTTGCTTGTGGAAACCCAAATCGACTATGGGGGCTTTTTTTCCCGCCTGACGCGTCAGTTTACGCCCCAATGGCGTGAGGAGGGGGCAGCGATTTTGCTCCAAACGGATGAAAGGCAAGAGATTTGGCAGCTCTGGCGGCAACAGTATCATCAGGCGCTGACGGAATATCCGCCGGACGCAATGGCCCAGATTCAGGCCCAACTCCAAGCGGCGAATCCCCAAACGCCGCTGGTGCGTCCGGAAATTGAGGCCGTCTGGGAGCCGATCGCCCAAGCGGATGATTGGCAACCCTTTAATGATTTGCTCAAGAAAATTGCAGCTAGGCAATAAACTATTGCATGTAACTTGCATGACACACTACATCTTTGGCTGCTGGGTCATTATCCTCGTCTGAGTGAAGATTATTTGTGATTTATCCCAAATTCGATTTGTATGCACCAAAATAAAGGTAGCAGGACAATCGCGAAGACTGAGCCTGTGGTGTAGTGAGCTTTTCGAACTGTCGAATCTCATTCTCATTTTATTTAGGAATTCGCTTTGAATCTGGGGTGTCGATTGTGTTTCTTGAATCTATATTCATTGTTTTTGGTTATCTTTTTTCTCTGTGCCTACATGAGTTTGGGCATGCCCTTTGTGCCTATTATGGAGGTGATGAATCGGTTAAGGAAAAAGGATATTTGACATTTAATTTATTTAAGTATACACACTCACAATTTAGCCTAGTACTACCTCTGATATTTCTTCTGTTAGGTGGTTTTGCTCTACCCGGAGGAGCAGTTTACATTAACCACAACCAACTTAAAAGTCGATTGTGGAAGAGTGCAGTATCTTTTGCTGGTCCCTTGGCAAATATTCTCTTTGTTCTTCTATTGTCTATTCCCTTTATGGGACAAGCTCCTTCACTCTATACCAGTTCAGAGTTTTGGGCTGCTTGGTCTTACCTTATCTATATTGAGGTTTCTTTGACCATTTTCAACCTCCTCCCCATTCCTCCACTTGATGGCTATGGAATTTTTGAGCCATGGTTACCAACACATATCCAAGCTCTCTTCAACAAGATTCGACCCTATGGAATTTGGATTGTATTTGGAATCTTTGTTTTTTCGCCAGAATTAGCAAGGGTTTTATTTCTGATACCCAGGATTTTCGTTGACCTCCTTGGTGTCCCACCGAATTTGCTTCAGCAAGGATTCTCGATACTCGAAGAGACATCCGCTATCGTTTTTTTAGGATTGATTGTTGTCCTCTGGTTATTTAGAGATAAATCATTGGCTTTGTACCAAGAAGCACAAAAGCTATCAAGAGAAGAAAAATACGAAGAAGCCCTAGAAAAATGTCGCGCTGCACTCAAAAAGAACTCCAACTCATCTGATTCATGGTTTCTGGCAGGTTTTATCCTATCTGTACTCGGCAGACATGAAGATTCACTCAGTGCGTATAATAAAACCATAGAGTTACAGCCTGCTCATAAAAGTTCTTGGTTTAACAAGGCACTTTGTCTTGAACGACTCGATAGAACCGCAGAAGCGATTGACGCTTACAACAAAGTCCTTTCTATTGATTCAACAAATATAGACTCATTGCAAAGAATTAGCTTATTGCTCTTGTATAACGAGGCTTGGCAGGAGGCTATTGATATTTTTGACAAGCTCTTGGCGATTGACTCTACACAAGGTAAACGTGCATCTCATTTGTACGGTAAAAGTTTGTCCCTTTTTAATATGGAACGATATCAAGAATCTCTTCAAGTTCTTGAGGAAGCGATAAAAGTAGAGCAAAATGATCCGGAAATCTGGTTCTTCCATAGTCAGATACTTTATGAACAATCTCACTATCAGAAGGCAGTTGAATCATGTGAGAGAGCGATTGCAATCAACTCCAGTGATCCCAAGTTTTGGTTTCTGCAAGGTTCAATCTTTTTGCATGGAATCAAAGCTTATGAAAAAGCACTTCTCGCTTTTAATGAGTCCTTAAAAATTGATGAAGCCCATTTACTATCTTGGCAAGAAAGAGGTTTGGCTTTAGCTGAGCTTAAACAATACGCGGAAGCTCGGGATGCGTTCAGAAGAGCGATTGATTTAGATGAAGCGTCTTTCACGAACTGGTACAACCTAGGATGCTGTTACGCAGAAGAAAATAATGTTGATCTAAGCTTCAGGTGCCTAAAAAAAGCATTTCGACTCGATCGTACTCTCTTCAAAGAATTAGCTGGCAATGATCCATCCCTAGAAACAGTTCGTGAGCATTCTGGTTTTCAGGAGATGTTGCAAGAGTAGCGCATGAGTTTCACCGTGAGCGACAAGAATTGGCCGTAATAGGGAAATCATTAGCTGCCATGTAGCACAATAGGGAAGCAGACAGGGAGCATCCTACTTTTGCCAGTATTATCCTTATCTCCCAACCCCTTCTCCCAAATTTGGGAGAAGGGGAGCAAGATTCAAAGTCCCTCTCCCAAGCTTGGGAGAGGCGATGCTCTGAGCTTGTCGAAGGGGATTTAGGGTGAGGGCTACCAAACGGGGATGCACCCTTTGGCATTGCGATCGCAATCAGGGGCCTAATTATCCAGGAGTTGCGAAAGCTGCCGCACCAAGTCACGAGCCTCTTGGGCTTTGGATTCCACAGCGGCAGCAGCGGCGGCTTTGCCGTCCGCATTGCGTGTGATGACAAGATGTTGGCGGGCCAGCTTCTCGACAAAGTCAGAGGTGCTATCGCAGCCAAATTTCTGGCTGAGCTTTCTGAACTGCTCCCAACCGGATTGGGTCACCGAGATGCTATGGCGTTTCTTTTTCTCGCCATAAAGATAGGGACGCCCCTCATGTGTTAGGTTGCGGAGTGATTTAGGGTTAACGTTTTTGGTCATGGTGAGAAATTGAAGTCTAAGAATGTCTGATGGGTGGTTTAGGGTATGGGATGCTAACAATTGGCTGATCAGACATCTTCCGAGGGACATGATTGAAGAAAGATCGGGTCATAAGGGTTGAGTCATGCTGAAGAAGTGCATTGCTGAGGCTACAGTTTTAGGCGGAAGCCATCGCTGTCCATTGATCGCTTAACTTGTCTGAATTCAAGATTAGCTATTCAATCACTTCAGTCAAGACTACCGTCATTCCACGCATCTTCATTGGGCCAATGTGCATAATTACCATCGAGCTTCGATTATAGCAATACTTAAGTGAATTGTCAATTATTAAGTTACATAATTCACCTTAGTGAAATTTCACGAAATTCAATAGCACCTCCCAGCAATCCCCAGCCTGGGCAGAGTGCTGTGGATTACTGTAGAGATTAATACAGTTTCAAGCGAGTAAATTCCCTACTTCAAAGCGTGATAATTGCACAGGTGTGCGGGTGATATTTTCACAGTTGTGAGCGTGATCGATATCTTTTTGGACTGGTGATCTCATCCCTGGTCAATTAATCGATTCTGTTTAGGCAATTGATTGGAAGCTCATTTTTTTGATATAAATCCAATCAAAATTCTTGAGGGACGATCGCCAAAAGACCTAAAAAAGCGTAGCAAAGCAATGCAATCTATAGAAAGAGATTCTATAAATTAAGCACTATCTTTTTGTCGAATATCACGTCATAGAACGTCTCGACTCTGCTCTCAAAACAAGTCATCTTTTGCCTCTTCGTAAAATCTCATCCATCAACTAGAATAAAGCAGTCGATCTGTTCAAGCCGATACTCCTAGAAGTCATTGACCTCCAGCATCCTCGTCTTTTGACTGCCACCATTGTTGATTTTTTTGCCATTTGTCTTACTCAGACTAAGTTTATAGGTTGTTCTTTGGCTCTTGTCGGCACGGTAACAGGGAATAATGAGATCTGCAATCACAAGATCGAGCCAACTTTCAAGACCCAAGCCAATCTGAAAGGATAGACCATCGTCAAAAAAATTCAACGCCGGGTGCAATCCAGGGTGACTTAGAATCTAGATTGCGGCATTGATTTTGAGGGGCTCACCCGCCATTGTTCTAACGCCAACATTCGACCCATTTAGGAGCCTGCTTTATACCATCCTGCCAGGAACGCTCTCCAGCACCACCAAGGTTGGGGAAAGCCTGCTTAAATCGCTGAATCATCCAGCCATTTCTGAACCGCCAGGCTTTGTTTAGGGGCAGTGTATGTTGCGCTGCCAGATCCCAAGCAACTGTCCCTAAATTATCCTAGCTTGATTAGCAAAGAAGTTTGGTTGGTCTTCTATAGCGGCGTTTATCGGTATGAGATACGTTAATTCCCCTCAATCCCCCATGGAAAGGGGGAGGCTCGAGCTTCATCTTTTGCAAAAGGCGAGATGAAGCCTTATCATCAGGCTGCAATCTGCCCTAGTCCGCTCAAGATATGGCATAGATAATGGATCTCGTGATCTAGTCCTCCTTTTGTCACTCTCAGAAGAGGAAATCCCAGAATCCTTAATATTCAAGGATTTCAGAAAAATAAGATCACGTTGAGTTTCTATCAGTTTGAAAGTGCTCCAAACGATGCCCTGCCTGGTGTCCAAGATTTGGTGGTTTTATTCTACCGTCAGAGTGACAAAAACGGGATAGATAATGGATTGAGTGATTCCGACTCTCACCCCTGACAACTGGGTTTGGCAATGAGATTGTAGTGTTTTGGGGAATGCGATAATTTCGCTTAACCGAAACTCACGTTATAAAGGAGCCCTTAACCCGACTCCAGGCTGACCCATTTAGCAGAACGTTTACCTGACGAGTATCCCTCGTTAAACCGGCTAAACCTCCACAATCACTGGGGTATGATCGCTCGGGCGCTCCCAGGTACGGGGTTCGATGTCAATTTCACAGCCCTTCGCCTGCTCATAGAGATCTGGCGTGAGATAGATATGATCAATACGCCAACCCCGATTATTGGTAAAGCCGCCCCGACGGTAGTCCCACCAACTATAGTGTCCCGCCTCCTCGGTAAATTTGCGAAAGGCGTCTTCTAAACCCACATCCAGCACATGGCGTAGGGCCTTGCGCTCTTCCGGGGAGGCCATGATATCGGTCGGCTTGCGTTTGTTATAGATATCACGGGCTTCTAGGGCAATATTGAAGTCCCCACAGACGCAGAGTTCATGGGTTTGGGTGGCGCGGAGGTGTTGGATGTACTGTTGCAACAGGATGAGCCAGAGAATTTTATATTCATATTTTTCACTGCCCACCGCTGAGCCATTGGGCACATAGAGATTAACAATGCGGAGATTGCCCACCACGCCAGTGATCACACGCTTTTGCTCATCGAGGTTGGTGTCGGCGGCGATTTGGCCAAAGCCAATCGTGACATCGTTAAGGGGAACTTTACTCAAGATTGCCACGCCGTTGTAGGCCTTTTGTCCGGAAATCGCCAGATGATAGCCCAGCGCCTCAAAGGCGGCGCGGGGAAAGTCTTTGTCAACCACTTTGGTCTCTTGTAGACAGAGTAGATCCACGGGCTGTTTGTTGAGCCAATCCACAACCTGGGCTTCCCGGGTGCGGATTGAGTTGACGTTCCAAGTGGCAATTTTCATAGCTTAGGGCTTTAAAGCAACGTGGTACAGGTAATACTTTTCGTTGTAGATCAGACCCCGGGTAAATTCCGCGAGGGGTTCGATCGCCAGCGCCTCCTGAACCAGTTGCGATCGGTCAAGGGGGTTATTCAAGATCAGGATAACCGCTGTCAGTTCCCTTTCTAGGCCGTGCTCCAGGATTCGTTGCGTTTGACCCAGCACTTGGGCAGGCGTGACAGACTGGCGGTCGGGATTAAACAGGGTAAAGCTGCCGAGTCTCTGCTGTTCGGGGTAGTAGAGCTGGCGATTGAGATAACCACTGATCGGCGCCATGGCCAGATCTTCACTGGCGACGATAAAGTCTTGATCGAGTTGCTCGGCTTGGAGGTAGGCGGCGGTGGCTTTGCTGGCGGAGAAGGGATAGAACCAATCGCGACTGTAGGCGACCAGACCGCCTGCGAGTTGCAGGATTAGGAACAAGCCCAAGAGGTATTTTTTAGCTTGAGAGAGGCGGGTTTCGGCCCAACTGAGCGATCGCCAAGGGATTTGTTCTGTCCGGGGGGCATAGCTGGCCGAGAGCCAGAGGGCGGCCAATAGCACAAACCAAAGATGGCCATAATGGCGGGGAGAGCCGAGAAATTTGACATAGGTGAAAAAGACAATTTCAGCGGAGGCAAAGAGGTAGAAAAAGAGCGGCAGGGGTTTACGCCAGAGCCCCAAGCTGACAGTGAGCACCATGATCAAAGAAATGATGCCAAAAAGATTGGTGTCAAAGACACGGGAGTCGGCGGGAATGAGCACGATCGCATAGGCACTCCAGACCCGTGAGAGCGATCGCCACCATTGCTCCCAAGACCAGATAAAGTTCCAATCCGTGAGGCCGCCTTGCAGATAACTATCCGGGGGCGGACGGAGGATATAGACGGCGATCGCCAAGCCCAGACCCACTAGGATAAGGCTGAAAAAGATATCCCATTGTCGTGTAGGGGCGGGTTTCAAGCCCGCCCCTACAGGCGGTTCAGTTTCCGGTGGGTTAAGGATCGCCTCCACCACCAGCATCACCACCAAGCCAAAAGCAATTAACAGGGCATAAGCATTGGTATTCGCCATTAAAGCCAACAAAATCGCCAGGGGCCAGTAGCGCTTGCTCCGCTGGGGAAACACGGCACAAACGCCAAACAGACAGAGAATTCCCAAAGCATAGTTGCGACTAATCAGGAAATATTCATAGAAGGGGAAATAGCTAAACGTAAAACAAATCTTCTGCCAACGGGCATAGGGGGAATAGCGCCAAAAGAGCACAACCACGGCAATGCCTAGGCTCCAATGCCAGAGCTGCATGATCAGTGGATGGTCAGTGAACAGATTCCAAAACGACAGACTCAGATACCAGAGGGGGGGATGACCTTCATAACGGATGTTGTAGAGGTAGTTCGCCCAACTGGTACTATCGCGGACGATCAGCCAAACATTCAGCTCATCACGCCACATGGAATGGTTGAAGATGCCGACAAGTCCCAGGAGGCTAAAGAGGCCGATCACGAGGAGGGCGAGGATCGGGGGTCTGAAGCGTTGTAAAAATGACGGCATGATCATGAGCACCCACAATACATCTGCCAACCGGGGATTGGCAGATGGGTTTCTGTAGCTTAACAGCCTCGTGCTAGGATGATTCGGCTCAACTGCGATCGCCCATCTTGATCCATGTCCAAACTGCCCCCTAGCTTGCTAGCGAAGGGACTGCCGATTCTAATTTTTGTCCTTCCCTTTGCCGTCAATTATGGATTTATAATTGACCACTTCTATGACTGCCAAGCTTCGATTTCAGATTCAGGTTTGATGGCCACTTTGGCTTGGCGTAACACTTGGGCGTTACATCCCCCCACGGTTCTCGGTTGGGGCTCGTTTCTACAAGCCCATGTCTTCGGGATTTTTTGGCTCACTTCCGCCCTGAGCTACATCTTGCCACTGAACATGGTGCAAAGCTACGCACTCTATCAAGGACTCTACTATGCCCTGCCAGCAGTCACCCTCTACAGCTTTTTGCTGGCCCAGTTCCCAGGACTACAGCAGGGCTGGCAACGGGGGTGGGCTGCCTTTTTGAGCTTGTTGTTTGCGTTCAACGGCATTACCCAGGTATTGATGGATGATACCCATCCCGAGATTGCAGGTCCTACGTTTCTGATTTTGTTTCTGACCCTTTGGGTTCGTCAACGCTACGGTTGGGCGATTGTTCCTTTCCTACTTTGTTTGCTGGTTCGAGAAGACATGGGTTTTCATATCGTGGGGATTTTGGGGCTCGTCTTACTCGGGCGGGGCTTGAGCCATCGTGGTTTCTGGCAACAACCCGCTGGACGCTGGTTGTGGGGCTTCAACCTATTCGCATTCACCTACAGCATTGGCATCATTGTGCTGCAAAAGATTTTCGCTCCTGAAGTTTATGATCAAGGTTATCCTCTCTTCGCAGGCGTTTATTTAGGAGATCCAGCATTTGCCCACTTGTCTGCGGCTTTCTTCCGAGAGCGTCTTGCCGATCAGCTCCGCAACCTTCACTATATTTATTTACCTGCGCTGGCCACGCTCAGCCTGTCACTCTATCCGCGATGGCGACCCACGCTGCTGATTGGCTTTCTCGCCTACCTCCCTTGGTATGGGCTGCATCTGCTAGCAGTCAAGGGTATCGCGGGGATATTGGCAAAATATTATACTTTTCCCTACATCATCAGTCTGGCTTGGCCGTTGGTTTGGCCGTGGATGAGTCACACAAATCCGACTCCAAGCACCCAACGCTGGGGCGTTAAAGTCTTTACCGTTGGCGTGGTCTTGTCGATTTTGGGTGCAGCACTCTCACCCAATGTGCGAACCGTGGATCTGAGTCATTTCAAGCGCTCGGCCAATATTTCTGCATTTAACGCCATAACAGCAGCAGCCCATGTCCAGGACGATTGGGGTCAAGTCTACATTGACGAGAGCATTGAGGTATTGCTCCCTCGGGAGTTTGAGCAAGAGGCTTGGTTGACCCACGCGGATCATGAAAGTCTTCAACCCGCTGATAATCTGCTCTACTGTGAGCCTAGCCTCAAACCGGAGGGAGTTGAGGCACTCTTGCGATCGCAATCCTTCAAGTCCCACTATCGCCTCAAAGATACACCGTTACGACTGCAAACGAATTGGGCATTGACAGAGTTTGAACCCCAATGGGCCGAGGTGCTAGAACCCATTGAGCAATAGGGTGGGCAAAGCTCGAAAATCCATGTTTTGACTTTAAGACCAATAATTTTGTCCACCTTACAGTTGGCAGGATGGCTTTAAAGTTTCGCAGGGCAGGGAAACCCAGATCCTACATGAAGATCAAGAATTTTCGCTGGTAAACATAAAACAACCCTACTGCCAGGAGGGGATCTTCTGTTTTCATCTTTAACCCTTACCCCTTTAACCCTAAACCCTGAACTCACTCACTCAATCTTCATCACCACCAGGGTCATATCATCCCCTGCGCCCTGGTCTTCGGCGGCGAAGTCTTCGACCTTGGCAAAGAGGTAGTCGAGAATTTCTTGGGCGCTACATTGCTGTTGGCAGGCCATTTCCACCGCTGACATAAAGCGATGCTCATCGAAGCGATCGCCCTCCTGATTCACCGCATCCGTAAAGCCATCGGTGTAAAACACCACCGTATCCCCCTCGGCCAGTTGAATCTGAGCATCGGTATATTCCGACTGAATATCTAAGCCGATCAACATGCCCCAGGTATCGAGCTTTTGCACGGTCTGGCTGGCGGCCTGCCAGAGCAGGGGCGGATGGTGGGCGGCATTGGTATAGGCCAGGCGTTGGTTTCTCGGGTCATATTCCGAGTAAAAGAGGGTCAAGAAGCGATGGGAATTGTCCAGGTCGGCATACATTACCTGGTTGAGGTGCTGGACGATCTGAGATGGGGCATGGCGGTTGAGCACCTCCGCCCGGAGCATCCCCCGGGTCATCGTCATGATCAGCCCTGCCGGAACACCCTTGCCCATCACATCGCCAATCACGATGGACCAGGGGCAGCGCGACTGGGTTCGACCTGCGCCGCTGAACTGCTCATAGGTGGTGGGGATAAAGTCATAATAGTCACCGCCGACGCGGTTGGCGGTTTGGCAGCGAGCTGCCAGTTGCACCCCGTCAATTTCGGGACAACGGTTGGGCAAGAGGTGGTCTTGAATTTCCGAGGCAATTTCCAGTTCCCGATCGAGGCGTTCTTTTTTACGCAGCTCGTTGGTGAGTTCTTGGTTGGCGATCGCCACCGCCGTTTGATCCGCTACCAGTTGCACCAGCTTGCGGCGTGTCGCTGTCCAGCTATAGGACTCGGTATCACTAAAGACAAACAACCGCCCCCGCTCCCGGTTATTCACCAAGATCGGTGTGCCAAAGAGATTAATACCGGGGTCGAGATGCTGTTTAAGCTCGGCATCAAACTGCGCGGGCTGGAAGTCCTGGAGCGAGTTGAGCCCTTCGCCTGCCATCATGCCGGGACGGGTTTGGCTTAGCTGGCGAGTCATCGTCTCTAGGGCAATGCGAATGTTGCGGCAGGCGTGGCCCTCCTGGCAATGGAGTTGTTCGAGTTTGGGCTGGCCGTTGGGCTTGAGCAACACAAGTGCACCGCCGTCGGCATCGGTGACGCGGGCGGCCATCAGGGGCACAATCTCCAAAAACTGGTTGAGATTGTTAAAACTGCGCAGGGCAAACCCCAATGAACTCAGGAGATTCTGAATCCGATGTTGCTCCCGATGCAGGCGGGCAACCAGCTCCTTAAGGGCCACTACCCCATGTGGGTCATGACTTGGGTTGTCAGCACCAGGGGCCGGATCGACAGGGGGAGGAAGGGGCAAGGCAGTCATGCGGTTGGCAAAGACGAAGGGCAGGTAAGGCGACAGCGCTTCGGGCGCTATCGGGGGCGATCGCGGCGACAGTGAGGCGGGTTAATGCACTAGGTCTCAAAATCAATACCACATAAAATAGACTGAGTCAAGTGATGGCGAGATTTTATTGGCAGCTCACCCGAGCGCCGTGGCACACCTTCATTTGTGCATTAGAAATCCCTGTAGGGGCAATCCCCCCGTGGTTGCCCTGGTGTGTTGCGTGACAGAAGGTTGATCGGTGGGCGGGCCAAGACCAGGGTAGAAGGGCGCTACCCCTACGGAAGTTAGTGATGACAGCCCCTAGCTATGCCATGGCACTAGCCTTGATCGCAATTGGCAATTCCCCTTCGTCTACAATGCCACCTGCTCGGTTGCGGGTGTCTCCTCCACCTCCTCTCGCACCAAGGGCAGCACACTCTCCCCCGTAATCAGCCGAGCACCCCGCCCCCGCGTAAAGTAATTCCAGCCCCATTGGATCATCACAACCAACTTGTTGTCGAACTCAATGAGGTAATAGATATGGGCAAAGACCCAAATCAGCCAGGCCACAAACCCCGAGAGCTTCATAAAGCCCAGATCCACCACTGCCGCATTCTGGCCGATCACCGCCAGCTTGCCGAGATCAAAATATGCAAATGCCGGGCTGGATTCGCCCTTGAGGCGGCGCTTGAGTAAGGTGGCAATATAGTTGCCCTGCTGCATCGCCACAGGAGCAATCCCCGGCAATGGTCGCTCGCCCTGGTGGGCAAAATGGGATAAATCCCCAATCACGAAAATATTGGGATGATTGGCAAGGCTTAAGTCCGGCTCTACCATGACTCGGCCGGCGCGATCGAGCGTGGCGCCGGCGCGATCGCGCAGCACCGCCCCTAACGCTGAAGCCTTCACCCCGGCGGCCCAGAGCACCGTGCGGGTCGGAATCGTCTGGGTTGTTTCACCCTGACGCATCTGGACTTGGTTAGCCGCCACTTGCGTCACCATGGAGCCCGTCTCTACCGTCACGCCAAGTTGCTGGAGTGAAGCGGCGGCTTTGGCGGAGAGGGTCTCAGGGTAGGGTGGTAGCACCCGGTTGAGTCCCTCAACCAAAATAATTTTGGCCTGGGTCGTGTCAATGGTGCGGAAGTCATGTTTGAGCGCCCCATGGGCAATTTCGGCGATCGCCCCGGCCAACTCGACGCCGGTGGGTCCCCCGCCAACAATCACAAAGGTCAACCATTCCTGGCGCTTGACCGGGTCACTTTCCTTTTCCGCCGCTTCAAAGGCCACAAAGATACGCCGCCGGATTTCCAGGGCATCTTCGACCGTCTTGAGTCCGGGGGCATGGGCTTGCCAATGATCGTTGCCAAAGTAATGGTGGCTAACGCCGGTGGCGACAATTAAGCTGTCGTAGGCGAGTTCGCCATCCTTGAGGCTGAGGATCTGGCGATCGGGGTCAATATCGGTCACTTCATCCAGTAGCACCCGGGTATTGGTTTGCTGACCCAGCACTAGGCGCAGGGGCGAAGAGATATCGGCAGGTGAAATTGTACCGGTGGCCACTTGATACAGCAGCGGCTGAAAGAGATGAAAGTTGCGCTTATCGATCAGCGTGACCCGGGCCGGGGCATTGCTAAGGGCTTTGGCCGTATAGAGTCCACCAAAGCCACCGCCGATGATCACAACATGGTGAGAAGAATTTGCAGAAGGGGAGGTACTCATAGGATGGGTTGGACTAGGCAGAGGGGCAATTGCCCCGCATCTTAACAATCCCCCTGCAGGACGGCTGTTGTCAGATGAGCAATTCTTGACCCAATCCAGAGCCATCGATTTTCAGCGCCAATCAATGGGCGGCGATCGCCCCGAAGATGGAATAATAGCAACAATTGTTAACAGAGCTTCATAGAATATTCAGCTTTTTTTGCTATGCGAATTGCCCTTTTTACCGAAACCTTTCTTCCCAAAGTCGATGGTATTGTCACCCGTCTGCGCCACACGGTTGAACATCTGCAACGCCAGGGCGATCAGGTGCTTGTGGTCTGCCCAGCGGGAGGCTTGAAAGAGTATAAGGGCGCACAGATCCTGGGCTTGTCGGCCTTTCCCCTACCCATGTATCCCGAACTCAAAATTGCCCTGCCCCGACCCGCGATCCGCAAACGCCTTGAAGCCTTCCAGCCGGATCTGATCCATGTGGTCAACCCGGCGGTGTTGGGCTTGGCCGGCATTTACTGCGCCAAAATGCTCGATACGCCCCTCGTCGCCTCTTACCATACCCATCTACCCCAATACCTCCAGCATTATGGCTTTGGGGCCCTGGAGGGTTTTTTATGGGAGCTGCTCAAGGCGATGCATAACCAAGCCCAGCTCAACCTTTGCACCTCCACAGCCATGGTGGACGAATTGCGCAGTCATGGCATTGAGCGGGTGGATCTCTGGCAGCGAGGCGTGGATACGGAGATGTTTCAGCCCCATCTCACCTCGGCAAAGATGCGTAATCGCCTCACCCAAGGCAGTCCGGAGAGCCCACTACTGCTCTATGTGGGCCGGGTCTCACCAGAAAAGGAAATTGAACAGATCAAGCCCGTGCTCGAAGCCATCCCTCAGGCACGGCTGGCGATCGTCGGCGATGGTCCCCACCGCAGCGCCCTCGAAGACCATTTTCGGGGGACGGCGACCCATTTTGTGGGCTACCTGCAGGGGCTTGAACTGGCCTCCGCCTTTGCCTCTGCCGATGCCTTTGTCTTCCCCTCCCGCACCGAAACCCTCGGACTGGTGGTGCTCGAAGCGATGGCGGCAGGCTGCCCGGTGGTGGCCGCTAACTCCGGTGGCATCCCGGATATTGTCAGCGATGGCGAAAATGGCTATCTCTTTGACCCGGCTGATCCGGAGGGCGCAATCAAAGCCACTCAGCGGCTGCTGGCCGCTCAGGGCGAACGGGAACGGCTGCGGGCCAATGCGCGCCAAGAGGCGGAGCGCTGGGGTTGGCCCGCAGCGACGGCTCAGCTCCAGGACTATTACGCTCAGGTGGTGATGGCGTCTGGGCAGGATGGGGCGATCGCGGCTTAAGAGTTCAGAACGGTTTGAAACCCCCTTACCAAGGGGGTCGGCGTAGCCGGGGGGATCTCGCTCGCTATGCTGATAATGCAAACCTTGCCCTCCTCATTTTAAGACCCATGATCCCCCCTTCCCCCCTTGGTAAGGGGGGTGAGCCGCAGGCGGCTGGGATGAACTTTTAGGGAGTAGGTTGGGTTGAGGTTTCGGCTCCGCTCAACCCAGGACGGAGTGAAACCCAACACCGCCAATGTTTTGAGGGATTGACCCTGTCGTAATCTAATGCACCAATTTTAAAATGTGCCACGGCAGTTGGCTGGGCAAATAGTTGAGAGATCAATGCCTTGGTTTGTTAAGATCACCGATCTTGCCCACCTTACAGCTACCCACAACGCTTGCCAGCACAGCCCCTACAATAAAAGCAATCGTCCAGCCGATCGCCCCTCCCCCCTATGGTTGCTCCACCGATTACCAGCCCAGATCCCGTCAGTCTGCTACCCACCAATCTCTACAGCGACGAGCCCCCCATGGAAACCAACCTCCATTTGCGCCAGATGCTCTTGCTGATCAGTTGTCTGGATTGGCTCTGGCGTGACCGTCAAGATTACTTTGCGGCGGGGAATCTAACAGTGTATTACAGCCCCCAAAAAATTAAATCGCGGGACTTTAGGGGTCCAGATTTTTTTGTGGTTTTAGGGACTGAAAAACGCGATCGCCGCAGTTGGACCGTCTGGGAAGAAGGCGGTAAATATCCCAATGTGATTGTCGAAATTTTGTCGGACAGTACCGCAACGGTCGATCGCACCACCAAAAAGCAACTCTATCAAGACATCTTCCGCACCCCAGAATATTTTTGGTTTGATCCCGACACCTTGGAGTTCTGCGGTTTCATCTTGGTGGGCGGGGTCTATGAACCCATTCAACCCAACATGTCTGGCCAGCTCTGGAGTCGTCAGCTTGAGTTGGGTTTAGGTGTGGAGGGGGGGCAGTTACGCTTCTTCACCCCCAACGGCGTCTTGGTGCCAACACCCGCAGAGGCAGCGTTGCAGGCTGAGCAAACCGCACAACAAGCTGAGCAAGCAGTGCAGCAGGCTGAGCAAACCGCACAACAAGCTGAACAAAAACTGCAAGAGGCAGCACAGCAGACCCAACAGGCACAAGACCAAGCAGAGCGCCTTGCGGCAAAGTTACGAGAACTGGGCATTGATCCGGATACGGTCTAAGGGGTTGAAGCTGCCATGTCTTCCTTTGTCGGTCATAGCCTTGCGGCTTGGACGATTCATCAACTCAAACCCGGTTTGCCCAGTGCCAAAAGTAAGCATGCCAAACGCGATCGCCCGATCCGTAACTTTCTCCGGAGCTGGCTCTGGCTGGTTTGGCTCACAGTAATAGCACTGGTTCCCGACTGCGACAACGCGCTGTCCTGGGTTCACCCCTCGGCTCATGAGGGTTTGCGTATTACCCATTCCCTGGGCTTTGCCCTGATCTTGCCGCTGCTAACAATTCTGGGACTGTGGTGGCGGCAAAGACCCGGTCTTGGGGTCGCCAGTCTGCAACTGGTTGGGGCGGGTCTGTCCCATTTGCTCCTGGATCTGCTGGTGGGGGTGACGGCGTTGCCCCTGCTCTGGCCGCTGAACCCAACTGCTTTTAAGCTCCCCTTTGGTCTGTTGCCCAGTGCGGGCAAGTTGAGTCTGAGCAATTTTTATCTCTACTACAACTTGGCGATCGAGCTGGGGGTGTTACTGCCCTTGAGCATCGGCGTGTTGCTGGGGTGTCGCCTGCGCAAACACCGCTGGTTGTTGGGGTTTCTGCTGGTGATTTTAGGGTTGATCTCCGGACGATTTATGGTGGTGGCGTATAATCTGAGCCGTTAGGCGCATTGCCTCATCGTTGAAAGAATGCCAAGATGCCCAATAGGACTTGCTTAATATTTATTTATCGTCAACTGGGCAATGACGCTGCTTCCTGATATCGCTGCGCTCGACCCGACAGCGATCGCCAACACCGACACGAATACCCTCAAGACCTGGATTCTAGAACAGGCCGAAGCACAAGATACGCTGCCGATGGGGCAAAAGGTCAAGCGGGCTAAGGTGCAGCTTATGCCCCTGTTTGCGGAACTCGAACGTCGCAACCCGACGCCAGCTCTGGAGCAACAAGTGCCGTTGATCCAGGGAATTTGGCGATCGGTCTGGTCTACGATTCCTTTTCAAGATATGCTGCCGGGTCGTTTACGCACCCAGTCCTATCAGATTTTTGCCGCCAATGGTTACTACGCCAATCTGGCGCGTTACAAACCGGGTCACAAACAACCCCTGCTCAATGGGCTCACCCGCTGGCTTTTGAGCTACGACTTGATGATTATTCAGACCTATCAGATTCAGGGGCAATACCAAGCTGAGACCAATCCGCAACGTTGGGCGATTCAAAATGTGGGCATTCGTCAGGTGCTCCGTTGGGGGCCGAGGCCGTTGGATGCCGTCGCGGCCCAAAACTGGTTCGAGCAGGCGGTTGAACGTCTACAAGCGGACCCGGATGCCCAACCGGCGATCGTGATGTCAGAGCGACGCCGGTCCACGGCGAAGAAGTACCAAAACGTATTGAAGTCGCAGCCTGTTTTGGAGCATCTCTACATGGATGCTGATTTTCGCTTGGTGAAAAGCCGACGGGATGCGGCGCAACGACCGTCTTATACGATCGCGGTGCGGCTGCCATAAAGTCAGAATCCAACGTAGATCAATCCCCCATACATAACAGGCAATGATCAGACACCAGAAAACTGTCATTTCAATCCTCTCTGGCCTGCTTGTGTTCGGCTCACTTCTCGGTTGTTCCGGTGTCACCTCAAAGGCAACCCGTCATTGTCCTGATTATCTGGCCCAGTGGCAGCTTAAACCTGAACCGCTAGCACTCCTTAACTGTCGGCTCAGACCGCAAGTGGATGACCCGAGCAAACTCACCGCCAGATATATGGTTGTGGGTGCCCATGCGGCGGCAGTGGAAGATTTTCTCTACCATGAGTTTGGCATGACTCGACTTGATCATATTTGCTGCAACTGGCATGGTTATCCGCCAGGCAGCTATCGGGATGCAGCCGGACAGGACTATCTGGTTTCAATGTATTCTGTGGAGACGTTACTACAGCAACGAGCGGAATGGTCGCAGATTCCGTTTTTTGGGTTGAGGTGAGACCCATCGATGCTTGAGACGGTTTCTGCACCCCCTCTAAGGTTTGGGGTGCAATTGCTCCTATCGGGGCGTGGGCGTTTGTGCCCAGCAGCGTTACGCTGTTTTTTAGTGCAGCGTCAATTTTAAGTTGTAGATTGGTGTTGAGCCCAGCGAAACCCCACACAACCATTGCTGATACTGGGTTTCATGGTTAACTTGAGCTGCGCGACAACCCCTCATTTCACTCTTGACAAAGCATTAGGAGTGCGATCGGGGATTGATGAATAAAGGCAGAAAGATGGGTGGGTCTGAATCAACTGAATAATTCTTCTCAGGGTGCATCCCAGTTACGCAAGCCCTCACCCTAAATCCCTATCCCAAACGGGGAGAGGGACTTTGAATCCGGCTCCCCTTCTCCCTTTTTGGGAGAAGGGGCTGGGGGATGAGGGCGATGTAGTCTGGATGTGCCAAAGTGGGATGCTCCCTCTTCTCATCCTTCTGCCTTTAGAAACGGTTTTATTCGGTTAGTGGCCCAGCGAGTGGGTCAGGATTTGTCGAACGTGCTGACCTAACGGGTATCGCGACGTTTCCATTCAGTTAGTGACCCAGCAAGAGGATCAGGAGTTTACCGTATGCATTGAGATAGTTGATGAGGAGTTTCCATTCAGTTAGTGACCCAGCGAGAGGGTCAGGCCTGTGCTCTGAGAATCGTTTGCTAGGGTTAAATTTTTCCATTCAGTTAGTGACCCAGCGAGAGGGTCAGGAGAAAGATACCTTGCCCGTTCGGAAGCTGCAAGGTTAAATTTTTCCATTCAGTTAGTGACCCAGTGCCGACCAAGTACCCCCCGCAACCTCACGATAAACAAGGTTAAATTTTTCCATTCAGTTAGTGACCCAGCGAGAGGGTCAGGACAGGAAATCAAAGATGCTCAGCAAAAATCTAGTTTTCCATTCAGTTAGTGACCCAGCGAGAGGGTCAGGCGGGTTGGAAGTGCCTTTTGGCAATCAAGGTCTGGTTTTCCATTCAGTTAGTGACCCAGCGAGAGGGTCAGGCCCTGGCTTGTGAAAGCCTTAACGTGCCTATAGTGTAGACCCCATTTGCGCGATCGCCATTAAAAACTGTCATCTCAACGCTTACGTTTTGTATCAAAATTGCTCAAACCCTTGCCCTGACTAGTGCGCGACCCCTTTGGGGCGATCGATCGCCCAAACGCTGCAGCCATCAGGGTTAGCGCGATTTGCCAAACTTGTTCACAATCCAGCACCTAGGGGTCGCGCAGCGGCAAGCAACTAAAAAATGTGAGTTCTGGATAAGCAGACATTGCGCAAGACGTTGAAACTCAGCAGGATCCAACAATACTGGCTCCAATATTGCCGGAGTTGATCGGGAGCCCTCTCCCCCTCAGCGGGAGGTGTCGGGGGGCTGATCCCCTGACAACCGGGTTTGACATCGAGATTTTAGTGCTTTGAGGAATGTGATAGCTTCGCTTAACCGAAACTGACGTTAAAAAGTATTAACCCAATTGAGCCCCACATCATGCGCCCAGCCCCATAACCATAAAGCAGTAACCCCAATGCTACGTTAGAAGAATCTATTAGTTATCCTTCCCCACCCCATCGCTGTATGACCATTTTCTCCGCTTGCCGAAATGGGTATAACCGTTGGCTCAGACGTGGGCCGAGAGATTTTAGCTTAGGTCTCACCCTGTTTCTTATCGGTCTACTGTTCGTTTGTCTCCCCGTCCTGGCCACCCATCCCTGGGCGCTCAAAGCCAGTGACTTGACGGTGCATAACCAGCCCCAAACGGTTCCAGCGGCTCGGGTCGAGCAACTCAAAGAACAGCAAGAGCGCATTGCGCCCGCCCGCTTTGATTTGCGGCGTCATCCCGTGACCGATGCCCAGGAAACCCATTGGCGACAGACCCTCTGGGCGACAGCGGTGCTAGAACCTCAGCGGGCCGATATTGCCGAGGCGGTGGCGGCGATCGTCAGCTTAACCCAGCGCCCCCAGCTCTCGGTCTCCCAGGCCAAGACGGTGCACATGGCGATGCAGATTGGCACCCAGTTGTATTTGAGCAATCCAGATTTGTATGGGGCGATCGGCGATCGCTTCTGGGACACTGTCCAAACCAGCCCCCACCCCAAGTGGGCGGCGATGGCACTCTCTGCCCTGTTTCAAGATGGACAAGATGGTTTTTACCAGGTGACAAAGCCAAGTGAAATGACGGGTGCCAAACACCCAACGAAATCTGATGCACTGATTAATTTGCGCACTCGCTTTGCTGGGCAAGAATCCCTGGTGTTCAATATTGCGCTCCGAGCGCTACAAGAGCAACTACAACCAAGGCCCTTACCGCCGCTGGATGATCTACTGACTTGGCAAGTGGCCCCCCAGCAAGCCCAGATTGAAGTGTTCTGTCGCCCCAATCGGGATGTGCTTTGCCTCGGGCTGCTCAAAGATCGCCAGGGACAATGGCTGCGCGAAGCCGATGGCTCCCTCTGGCAAGTGCCGCTGCTGGCGCGATCGCTCCATGGTTTGCGTTGGAACTATATTCGCGGCGCGACACCTCAGGGCATCTATCGCGTCGAGGGCACTATGCCCCGCTCCACGACCACCTATTTCCGCGCTTTTGGCCAATTCCCTCTGCTCAAAATGTTTATGCCCTTTGAGCGCGGCGTGACAACCTTTGTGCCCCCCCAGCGGGGCAACCTCAGCGCCGCCGTGCCAGTCTACCAAGCGCTGTGGCCCGCATCTTGGCGAGGCTATTTCCCAATTGAGCAGGCCTATTGGGCGGGTCGTCGGGGGCGGGGGCTGATTCGCATCCACGGTTCAGGGGAGCCACCGGCGTTTTTTAGCAATAACGAACGGGCTCCCCAAAGCTATGCATGGAATCCGGCGATCGGCTGTCTCTCGGCGATCGAGCTCTATGACGATGCAGGGCGACTGCAACAGGCAGATATGCCGAAGATCCTGCAAGCGTTTAATGCGGCAGCCGGGGGCAAGGTGGAGGGCTATGTGGTGCTGGTGGATGTTCCGGGCGGCGATCGGCCCGTGACACCGGAAGAGTTGGGGCTGGTTTGAGGTATAGAGGTGGAAGGAGTCCCCATCTAAAGTTGAGGCTTTAGGGCTTCAATCCCCCTAGGACTTACGCATTTCAAACCCTGCACACTATATCTATAGCAGCGATAGTGCTGGTTAGGACATTTCAGGAAGCTATAAATTCCCTACTGGTGGGCAATGCCCACCCAGCCCTTTCAATGCGATCAAAAGATCTACACGAAAACGACGTAGCAGCAAGGGTTTTAGACATTTGCATTACGAGAAAATTGTAGTATTTCCTGAAACAAAACGTAATCTTTTAGCTTGATGATGAAATCTTCAAAGCAGCGATCTCTGAAACTCCCACTCTGTCGTCCCATCTAGTGATAGTTTATTTGTACGCGTTGAAAGGGCTGGCAATGCCCACCCTACGCGATGTCCTAACTATCTCTCTTGTTGCTATAGACCCTAGATCCCCCCTACCCCCCTTAATAAGTAGGGCTGTTTTATGTTCTGGAAAGAAAAAAGAAGACCCGATAGTTCTTGTGTAGGGGCGGGGTTTCCCCCACTGGTGTGAACTTAAGCTCGAAACCTATTCACCCAGCGCGTTTCAACCCCAACCGCCAAGAACTCAAGTTCTTGGACTTCGACAAGCTCAGC
>JBCDEB010000029.1:0-52881 GCA_039180005.1 Cyanobacteria bacterium P01_G01_bin.54
ATTGAATTAACAGGTTTTTTGCCCTTTTGGCTCTCAAGCTATTCTCTTTTCTAGGTCCTTAATTGCGCTCTCCTTCCGAATCGCGCATTTACCAATATGCCCTGAATGACTGGAATTGTCAAGCTGCTTTTTTGGGAAAATAGAGAGGAAAAGCTCAAAAGCCTTGCAGGGTAAGAGCTTTGGCTACAAAAAAAGAGCTCTGAGAGGGGGGCACACGGTCGTTAAAACTGCATGAAATAGCGCCAATAAAATATAGATCATCTAAACTATCGTAATAAAGTAACAAGAAATGCTAAGTTTATCTCAAATAAAATTAAGGATTGTGGCTGCTATTTTTCCTGCATGGTTTTTGATTGATCCGCTTGTACAAACTTGGTTAGTTGAGGATGTTGGGCGGGGCGATCGCACTACCCAAGCTATTTTTCCAAGTGGTGATTTAAAATCCCAAAGCCAGGCTACTTGGATTGCTAAGCAAGCGGGGGTTGTTACAGGCTTACCGATCGCCCAACGTGTGTTTCAGAAACTCGATCCGACTGGTATGACGGCAGAGCACCCTTCAGAAGGGTCAGCCGTTTCACCCGGTGATATTTTGTTTTGCTTTACTGGCTCAACCGCTGCTCTTTTGATGGGGGAGCGGGTCGCATTGAATGTTGTGATGCATTTGAGTGGCATTGCAACAATGACACGGCAGTATGTTGAGGCGATCGCCGATCTTAAGACCCAACTGGTGGATACGCGCAAGACCACGCCCGGTCTGCGAATTTTGGAAAAGTACGCGACCCAAGTTGGCGGGGCAAGGAATCATCGGCTGGGTTTGGATGATGCCGTTATGATCAAAGACAATCATATTCAGGCGTCAGGCAGCATTACAGCGGCGGTGGAGCGAGTTCGTCAATCTGCCCCTTATCCCCTCAGTATTGAAGTGGAAACCAGTACACTTGCCGAGGTTGAGGAAGCTCTGCACTGTGGAATTGAGATTATCATGCTCGACAATATGAGCCTTGAGGAACTGGAAGCAGCGGTTGAGCTCATTCGCACCCAGAACTCCCAGCTCAAAATCGAAGCCTCGGGCAATATCACCCTAGATACTATTCGTGCGGTTGCTCAGACCGGGGTGGACTTTATTTCCAGTAGTGCGCCGATTACGCGATCGCCCTGGCTCGATATCAGTATGCAACTCGGGCGTGTCATTAATTAACCGCAGAAGCATGGTGAAGGGAGGGAACACCCAACCCCAACCACAGGAAAAGGGGCTGTAAGCCAGTCATAGTAAGAGCTTTAAATCTCAATATGACAGCTTCTAGTGCCGCAGTGAAGATTGACTTTGGGTAATCGCCGTTAACGTTCCCTCATCTAGAACCTGAAAGTTATCTGGATTGATCCGCAACCGAATTTGCTCCCCAACCTCAAAGGCAGTTGCCCGAGTCCGGTGTAGGTTTTGCTGGCGGACAATAAGGCGGCTATGGGCTGTGAGCTGAATCATCAAACGTGTGTTCGTGCCCAGATAAACGTGCTCTTGGATTGTACCCAGCAGTCCCGTCTCATCGGTCGGTGTCTGGGGATGAACGGTAATTTTCTCCGGACGAATCACCAAGGTAACGACTTTACCGATCGGGAACTCCGTGTGGCCGGGAATGGCAATGGGCAGCTCACCATCCACTAGCACAATCATTCCACCAGCCTCCTGTTCAATGACCTGACCGACTAAAAAGTTACTCTCGCCAATGAAATCGGCGACAAACCGACAGTTGGGTTGCTCATAAATCTCGGTCGGTGTACCGACCTGTTGAACCTGACCAGTGGAGAGGACAGCAATGCGATCAGACATTGTTAGGGCTTCTTCTTGGTCGTGAGTGACATAGATAAAGGTAATGCCGAGCTGCTGCTGCATATGCTTCAATTCAAGCTGCATTTCTTTGCGCAGCTTGAGATCAAGAGCTCCCAAAGGTTCATCAAATAAAAGAACTTGAGGCTGCTTGACCAAGGCTCGTGCTAATGCGACACGCTGCTGTTGACCCCCTGAAAGCTGACGAGGACGACGCTTCTCAAAGCCATTGAGCTGCACCAAAGCCAAGGCATCACCAACCCGTGAGAGGATTTGCGCCTTGGAGAATCCTTCCATTTCGAGGCCGAAAGCGACATTCTGCGCCACGGTCAGATGGGGAAACAGGGCATAATTCTGAAAGACAGTGTTGATGGGGCGATGAAAGGGGGGGCGATCGCGCAATGGCTCACCATCGAGATAAATCTCCCCTTCTGTGGGCAGCTCAAAACCTGCGATCATCCTCAGAATAGTGGTTTTACCACAGCCAGAGGAGCCCAGAAGCGAGAAGAACTCTCCCTCCTGAATTGCCAGGTTAATATGATCAACGGCTCGAATTTCCCGTTGCTGTTCACCCAAAAACACTTTGGATACGTTGAGTAGTTCAATTGAACCCATTGGTTTTAATTCAGCACACGCCGTTTCCCGCGATCGATTAGAGCCAGGCAATTGGACGAATGGCTTCTCTGTCAATTCCAGCCACCATTACTTACCAACCGCAACTTTCAGCTCAGTCCAAGCTTCATCATAGAGCTGGGTATCATCCCCCAAGTCTTGGGCATATTTTAGTTTTTTGAAGGTCTCTGGTGGGGGATAAATGCCCGGATTCTCCACATCTGCTGCCTCAATTAGGCCCTGTTCTAACGAAACTTTGTTGGGGGTTCCATATTTGACATAGTTCGAGATCGCTGCACTGACCTGGGGGTCAAGGACAAAGTTGATGAACTGTTCAGCCAAGGCTTTGTTGGGTGCATCTTTCGGGATAGCGAGATTGTCTGTCCAGATAATCGTTCCCTCTTCGGGAATGACGTACTCAACGTTTTCATTCTCTTCCATAACCTGAAAAATATCCCCATTCCACTCTACGGCAATATCCACTTCACCCTGGTTGAGGAGGTCTTGACCGGTGTCGGGGGCAAAGGTGGCAACCACATCTTTATGGTCAATTACATAATTTTTGGCCGCTTCTAGCTCCTCGGGGTTGGTCGTGTTGGGATCATAACCGAGCATCATCAGGATTGCGCCCAGCATGGCACGAGGGTCTTCCATTAGTGCCACACGCCCTGCATATGTCGGGTCAAAAATCTCTTTCCAGGTTGTGATTTCAGTTCCTGTTGCCGCTTTATTGTAGCCAATGCCGATTGTGCCCCACTGATAGGGAACACTATACTTGTTACCTGGATCAAACGGTGGATCCAGAAACTCTTCCGAAACATTATTCAAATTGGGAATGTTGGCAGGGTCGAGTTCCTCCAGCAGACCTTCAGTAGCCATGCTCTCGATGTAGTCTCCTGTGGGGACAATAATGTCATAGCCTGGGTTTCCGGGTTGAATTTTGGCCAGCAAGGCTTCATTACTTTCGTAGGTGTCGTACTGGACGGTCACACCGAACTCCGTTTCAAATTGGGTGAGCACCTCGGGGTCGATGTAGGTTGACCAGTTATAGACACTCAGTACATCGGAGCTATCGGTATTCCCGCCGCCTGCAGGATCGGGACTATTGGCCGCACACCCTACCGGAATCGTTATACCCAGCACAAACAGCAACACAAAAACGAGTAGTTTTTTCATTTTCCTTAAAAATCTCGTAATGTCACAACCCAATGACGCGATCGCCACCTCAATTTACTAGGGGCCCTCATCCATCCAAGGTACTAAAGTCTTGCCGTAGCACCCCTTGCAACCCCTAACTAATTTTGCCCTAGTCGGGTGCTTTATCGCTTATCCCTCAAGGCTTTTGCGCTCAACCAATCAAGCGCCTTAGGTCATTATAGGATTAACGTCTTTGCAGCGCGAGAGACGTGAGCACAATTCCGAGCGAGGCCAGAAGCATCAGGCTCGAAATCGCATTAATTGCTGGCGTGACCGACTGCTTGATCATGCCGTAAACGAAGACCGGTAGAGTGGTTGAGCCCACACCCGCTGTGAAAAATGTAATGACAAAATCATCCAAAGAGAGGGTAAAGGCCAGCAGTGCTCCACTGAGAATGCCCGGAAAGATCAGTGGTAGGGTGATCCGCCAGAACGTGCGCAGCTCGTTCGCCCCCAAATCCATAGCGGCTTCTTCTAGCGTTGGGTCAAGTTCCGCAATCCGTGCCCGGACGGTAATCGCCACGTAGGAAATATTGAAGGCGACATGACCAATGATAATGGTTGGCAAACTAAGGACAAGACGCAGACCTGTGAGCTGCTCGAGCAGTTGAAAGGCGAGGCTAAAGAATACCAAAAGCGAGATCCCCATCGTGATGTCAGGGATAACGATCGGCAAAAAGAGCAGACCTTCCAGCCATTGTCGCTTGGGAAAACGAAATCGCTCTAGACCCAGCGCCAGCATTGTCCCCAAAACCGTCGCCACCAGGGTCGCCAGACCGCCGACGCGGAGACTGTTGGCTAAAGAGGTCCAGATGAGCTCGGAGGTAAAATCTGCCCCTGTGCCGGAGAGCGTTGTAAACAAGCTGTGATACCAGTCCAGGGTAAACCCCTGCCATACAGCGTTGAGTTTGGAGGTGTTGAAGGAATAGACCACCAGAACGGCGATCGGCAGGTATAAAAACAGGAGTCCGACCCCCATGATCACCCACAAACCCCCCTGCATTAGCTGTCGGATCAAGACATCTAAGCGGGGTTGCCAGGTGTTTGGGAAGGGTGAAGGATTCATCAGGTGTTGAGCTTGTTCTCAGCGATACGAAAATAGAGCAAAATGGGCGCAATGACGATCGCCATCATTAGCATCGAGAGGGCGGAGCCAAAGGGCCAGTTTCGTGCGGCGAGGAACTGACTATGAACCAGGTTGCCCATCATGATACTCTTCGCCCCACCCAGGAGATCAGGGGTGACAAACTCCCCTACAGCTGGGATAAACACGAGTAACGAACCAGCGACAATACCGCGCGCCGTCAGAGGTAGCACAATCCGTACTAACGTTTTGAGATCGTTCGCGCCGAGATCATGGGCAGCATCCAGGAGGGAAAAATCAAAGCGTTCGATTGTGGCGTAGAGGGGCAAAATCATAAAGGGTAAGTAGCCATAAATGAGCCCGATTGTTACAGCGGTGGAGTTAAACAGTAGATCCAGGGGTTGATCAATGACGTGTAAACTCTCCAGAACAGTATTGAGCACACCTTGCTGTCGCAAGATAACCATCCAGGCGTAGATACGGACGAGAAAATTTGTCCAGAAAGGAATAATCACCAACAACAGCAATGTATTGCGCCAGCGGGGCGGGCGACTGGCGATAAAAAAGGCCATCGGATAGCCAACCAGTAAACAGAGCAAGGTGGTGTTGGCGGCGAGCAGCAGCGATCGCCCCAACACCCCCCAATAGATTGGATCGGCGAGGCGTCGGTAATGCTCAAATGTCAATTGCCAATCCACACCACCATAAGTGCCACGCTCCAAGACGCTGTAGAGCAGCACAATCAGCAGGGGCACAATGAAAAAGAGGACGAGCCAAAACGTGCCAGGAAAGAGTAGCAGCGAAAGGGCGATCGCCCGTCGCTGTTGATTATCTTTGAGGCGCTGATTGAGCCAGTTCAAGGGAGTCATTATTAGTTCGCAGTTCGTCAGGGAGGAAACGTTAATCAAGACATCCCCTCTTGGGAGGGGCGGTCAAACGTAGCGCTGACCGGGGTGGGTTCGGGGTGTCAGCCTCCTGTGCAACACTGTGTTTCTCAGTAGTGGGGCCGTTTCAACATGCTTCTTAATTATTACTGAGAACGTTAACCGCCCCCGACGATGGTGACAATTTCTAAGCAATCGTCCGCTTGGATCAATGTTTTTTCCCAAAACTGACGATGGAGAATTTCGCCATTGTATTCAATGGCAATCAGTTTGGGGTTGAATTGGCGCTGGGCGAGGAGTTCCAACAAAGGGGTTTGTGCGGCGCAAGTAATGGCTTCGCCGTTCACTTGGAGCGTAATCTCAGTCATCATCGAAAACTGTCAAAATTATTGCGGTGTACCGAGTTGTAGCAAAAGATCTTGGCTGATTTGCGTCGGATTTTCCGCTTGCATAATCGCCCGAACCACTGCCACGCGGCTGCCTCCCGCCTGTTGAATCTCTGGTAGATTCTGGGCATCAACGCCGCCGATCGCGTACCAGGGAATGGGACAATGGGCGGTGGCATGACGGACATAGTCCAAGCCTGCGGCGGCACGACCCGGTTTGGTCGGGGTTTCATACACGGGGCCAACCCCCACGTAGTCTGCGCCTTGAGCGATCGCTTGTTCTAAATGTCCCGGATTATTGGTAGAGCGACCAATTAATCGTTCGGGCCCGAGCAGTTCGCGGGCAACCGCGATCGGGGCATCGGCCTGACCCAGATGCACACCATCGGCATCCAGTGCCAGGGCCAGGTCAGGGCGATCGTTCATAATAAATAGCGCCCCGTATTGGGCACAGAGCTCGCGAATTTTTCGCGCCTGGGTCAGCCGCACCGTATCATCTGCGGTTTTCTCCCGGTATTGCACCAGCCGGACGCCGCCCTGCAGAGCCCCCTCGACCACGCCAAAGAGGTTTTGCACGGCTGAAGTAATCAGATAGAGGTGCGTCTGTTGGAGTTGTTGGCGGCGATCGACGCCAAACAGCTCGCTCTCCAAGGTATAAACCCGATAGCGCATCTGTTTACAATCGGCAGACAGGTTCAAGTCATAAAGTTTGGCATATTCTTCAATTACCCGCAGCGCCTCCTGGACACGACAACAATTGGCTTGCAAGAGCGCAGGCAAACCGGGACGCTGGGCTTCTTGGGGATGGGTCAACGCTGTCCCCGGATCATCCGGGGTATTCCGCGCCAGCCGTAGTTGGGGATGATGCCAACGGGCCAGGGCTTGACGGAGATCTTTACAGGTCTGGATAAGCTGAGCGTCGTTGCGGCCAAAGCGGCACCATTCTTCGAGAATGCGCAGGCCCTCACGAGCGCGATCGAGGTTGGCATCAAGAATCCGGTAGATTGCGGAGGAAGCGAGGGAGCGGTTCATTGCTTAGAGGAAATTGCAACGCCCAAAATCCCCTCTTGGGAGGGGCGGTCTCGCGTCGTGAGACCGGGGTGGGTCGGATTGAGGGCATGTCATCAGTCTGTCTATGGTACGTCAGCAGCGGCCGATGTGGGTTGCTGTAGTTGCTGAACCAGCGCAATACAAACCGCTACACCGATGAAACTCAACCCAGCACCAGTTACCAGCGCAGACAGATTAAGTTTCAGCGGCTTGAAAATCGCATCAAAAAAGCTGAGCCCCCCGCCAAACGCACCAAAATACAAGCCCAACCCGAGACCGCTGCGATCGCTGGGAAACGTGGAGAGCACGAGTGGCACCGACCCGTTGAGCACAGTGCTCAAGGCAAAGCCCATACCCACGAGACCGGCAATCCACAACGTTGTAGGGGCAATCAAGATCAGTCCAAAAGCAAGCGCGGCTGTGGCGATCGCGCCGCCGATCATGGTTCTGGTATTCCCCAAATGAGTCGCTAGCTTGCCTGCAGGCAACGCCGAGAGGGCCAAAATTAGGCTAAAACCCAGCATTCCTACACCCATCTGTTCACTACCGAGCAGCGCCGTAAAGTGAGACCCCAGGCTGGCAAAGGTAAAGCGTAGGCTCCAGCCGAGACCCACCGCGACACTCACCAGCAAGGCGGCGATCGGCAATCTCAAGGGCTGCTTCACAGTGCTTTCCTGACTTTGGGGCATTTCGGGTGGTGCCGTCCAACGCAGAAACGCCGCTGCGCCAAGCAGAACAAAGGAGCCGATCGCAAAGGCCCAACCCGGTCCCAAGCTGAGAATAATGCCATACACACTAAACCGCAGCGCCCCGATCAATTGCTGAACCAGGGTCAGACAACTGGCTGCCATCGGCAACTGGGGTTGGGGTGCAGCTTTAAAGAGCAGGGTCATCGCCGGGCTACGGAAAATCGCCATAGCGCTGGCCCAGAGCACGGCAATTACAGGCAAGAGCCAGGGCAGCGGTTTACCAAAAACGACCAGCGTAGGTAGGCTAATAAATAGGGCTGAGGCCAGGATAATGCCTGGGGTAATTAAGGTGAAGCGTGTGCCCATTTGCCATTGGGCGCGATCGGACAATGCCCCCGTAATCGGTTCAATGATCACCCCTAGGGCATGCTCAATCATGAGCAAGACACCAGCTAACTCTTTGGCCAGACCCATTTCAGTGAGCAGTTGCGGCAGGTACAGCGCATAAATTACCCAGCCAAGGGTCATCGCGCCCTGGATGGCCGTTACCCCCGCTACACGCTGCCACTGAACTTTAGGGGGTGTTGGGGGGGCTGGAGTTACCATTGTTGTCATCACGCCTCCACTGCGGAAGAATAGGGTTGTTTCTGGCAACGTATTGTAGGCCGGTAACAAATTCATCCGCTTGGGGGTCACGTCCATCTAGCCCAGTGAAGTAGTTTTCAATCGCAGCCGGTAAGCGGTTGAGTGTATAGTTGCAAATTGGAAATCGTCCGTCAGGACAGTTTGTACAAGGCGATTTGGAAAAGCGCGATCGCACTTTGAGGGTTATGCGCCAAACTGCAATGAACTCGATGATAAAGCCTAAGCGCAGCAGTAACCCTAGCCCAGACCAAGGCAATGCAATCAAGCCGCTATAGAGCAGGCTGGCAACAGATAGCCCCAGGCTAAAGCGAGCAAGGAGTTTGTAGGGCTTTGTTTGCCACCAGATTTGACCGATCGCCGGACTATAGAGAAGGACACCCAACAGAATCAGAAGCGTGGGGTGGAGCGATCGCAATGACGGGCTCAAATAAAACGCGATCGCTCCCGCCAAGATTCCGCAAGCCATCATCGTACAGCCCAAACAAAGGGCCACCGAACCCACCCGAATCAGATGGTGGTTGTAATGGCGGCAGGTGGGATGATGCGCCAGGAGCGGAATCCGCTCTAGGTGCGCCATAAAACGGCTCAAGGGCGTACTGGGCGATCGCGTTCGTTGCCAGGGCAGTCGATGACTACGAAATTCCGTCATGTAGGTTTTTTAAATACAAGAACAACGGTTGCCACTGATTGATTGCAGCAGTCGGCGCGGGCAGAGGGATAGGCTGTTGCCAGCTCCCAATCTTGCTGGCCCAAAGTATTGCACTCAGCCTCAACTTTGCTGAAATCGACGACACGGACAGTGTACTGATACTTCATGATTGTTCCTCGATAGTACAAAAAATTCAATTAAGCGCTGGAGCAGCTTGAAAAACGAGCCCTGATGCATTCGGCAATGCTGGTTTCGATGTCTCAATTCAGCTCTTGTTGTAGCTTGGCAATTTCTAGCTTAAATTGCGCAACCTCCTTCCGCCAATGCTCAATGTTATAGCGATCTTGAACCTCATGGGCATTTGCGATTTTCTCTTCGTGCTTCTCAATCTGCTTCTGAAGAGACTCGATTGCCTTGAGAAGGCTTTTCCGACTCTTACTCTTACCTGACATATCTTGGAGATCTCCTTGGTTGCTATGTAATACATTGGTTAGGTGACATATTTTTATGCAGTGCTGATCCGAATTTCTGGAATAATGCCTTGCCGGAGTTGGGGGAGTAGTCGCTTGAGGGTGCGATGGAAGAAGCTATTGAGTGTGGGGAGGGGGATGGCGATCGCTTCAGCGAGTTCTTGCCAAGCGTAGCCATCGAGATAATGCAGCAGCAGCCATTGGAAGCTGATCTGGGGTGCGTTGTGGAGGGTGACTTGACGCAAGATCTGGTGGGGGTCGGCGTGAATATAATCACGCACGTCTGTAATATCAGGGGCGAGATCATCGCCTCTGTGCGATCGCGGGTCACTCAAGCTCTCGTTATGCCAGTCTTGCCAGGTGACGCGACGAGCCGGATGGAAGCGATCGCCCCGCCCCACGAGCATGACTTCATTAACGGCTTCGCTAAAGCGCACCTTCAGGAGGTAGTTGACCCAAGCGAGAACAGCGCCGCGATCGGGGTTGTAGCGGTCAATTTGTCGATGCAGATCGCAAAAGAGCCGTTGCAGAGCAACGTCGTAGATTTCGGCGTAGGCTCCGGCGTAGCAGGCATTAATGTGGGGGTGAATCAGTTTTTGAGATTGGCGCAACTCTCGGCAGAGCTGGGCGAATTTACGGTGGCGCGATCGGCTTTGGGGTGGGAGTTTTTGGATCTCCAGGACAAGGTGCTGAAGACGGCAATCAATATTATTACTTTTACTCATGGTCGGATCATTATCATAAAGCAAAAAACGAACACAATGAAAAAATCTCTATTCACAAAATCACTATTGATTTAACAAAAAGACCCTCTAATAAATACCAATGTCTAATGTCAAAAATAGCTTCACTCCTGCCACCAGGAGAAATCGAATTGTGGGAGATGATCAATACTTTGTTCTCCAGAGCCATCAGGGTTAACGACAAGAAGTGATTCTCGATCTTCAGAGGCAAAAAGTATTTTGTTTAGTTTTCTTGACCAAGTGGCATTCTCTCCTTCTGACAAGAAAGTCTTCTCGCCACTATTGACATTAATTATCACCACCTCTCTTATACCTGCTCCAGATTCACTATAGACTATCGATTGACTATCTGGAGAAAAGCATTGTATCTCCAGTGACTTGGAGTTTTTACCATCATTAGTCAGCCTTATTTCTTGAGAACCGTCTATTTGAGAAACAAAAATGTCATCTCCTCCATATCGATCTGAAATAAAAGCAACCTTCTCGCCATCAGGGGATAAGCAATGCCACGAGTTGTCGCCATCTTGACCACTCACTATTTGAGTCAGCAATGAGCCATCAGATCTAATGGTGTACATTGAATCATCACGAGTTACAAAAAATATTCGTTCACCATCAGGTAGCCATAGAGGACTACTAGCATCTTTATTGATATCTTTTGTAAGATTGATGCTTGCAGTTCCATCTGCATTTATAACATAAACATTAACACCAAATAAACTTGAATCTTCAGGATCTGAGGCTCCGGCAAATGCAATCTTATCGCCCTCGGGTGACCAACTCGGAGATTGCTCTAATATCCCCTCTGTATTTGTCAAGTTGATAGCTTTTGAAGTGGACTCATCATAGATAAAAAGATCAAGATCACCAAAATCTCCATTCTCTTTAGGAAAAACGAGCTTTGAGTTATCAGGTGACCATGCTGGAGCATTATAAGGATTGTCGGATTTAGCTACTTTTCGAGGAGCGGCCTCATTGTCTAAGCTCAAAACATATATTTCTCCATTAGTAGTATAGGTGATGTTCACATCATCACTTGGCTTACATCCAGAAAAACAGAAAACTCCTGCTGACAGAATAATCAGTGCTTGAAAACTTCTCGCCAGGTTCATCTTTCTTGTATCCACTCAACTCTTTTTTGAATTGTCAGTAGAGATCATTACAATCCCTGCTACAGTTGAAAATCCTGAAATTGTGGTCAAAGCAATATATTCATTCATGCCTTCAACTTCAAAAAAACCACCCCAGAACTTATTGGTGTTGTAGGTGTCATAGGCTGTTTTACCAAAATACATTGCACCAATACCACCGAGTAGAGCTAGAACCAGACCAACAATTTGCTTGGACTTCATATTTCTCCTTTTTTACAATCAAAAACCATTAAAACAAGGACTTAGAGATCCTGTGATTCACAGTGATCAAGGATTGTTATATCCATCTCAACCCTTCGAAAGCTTTCGCTTTTTCTCCTCAAGCATCTGACGGGCTTTTCCTTGAATCTTGGGATCATTGAGCTGCTCATTGATGCGATCTAGCTGTGTACGATTATTCGAGCCACTACCGCTATACCCCTTCCGAGTATTTTCACCAGAAGTAGACTGATTCTGCTCAGTCTTGCGGGTAAACTTTTTATCAAATCCTTCAGACATAACCTCATTCCTTGAAACTCAACATATCCAAGGATAGGGAGGGGAAATTAGATTGTCGATGGATGAAAGTTGGCAATATAAAGGGGGATTTCCAACCGTGATTGGATCATGGAGGATGACAACCTAAATCGAGCCAAAATACGGTGTAAAGATTCTATAGTGAAGAGCGCAGCCTTACGTTCCATCCATCCATGTCTACCGAGTCCTCGCCTGCCACAGCCTTTGCCCAAACCGCCCAAGTGTGGCTGCTCGAAGAGCTGTATCGAGACTTGGGCATTGCCAAGCGGGACTATAACCTTCTGCTGAAAAAGGATAACCCCACCCTGCCAGACGTTTTAGATGAGCCAGAAAAAGACTACCTCCGGGGTCTGCTGGCGGGCCAAGACGCTCAAGGGATTGCAGATGAGTTCCACCTTTCGGTTAAACATATTCGTACCGAGCTATCGCGCAAAGTCTATCGCTACGTCGAGCAACTCACCCACCGTAAAGTCAAGCATTGGAGTGAAGTCCCGCTGTTTCTGGAAAACTACCGTCGGCAAGGATTAATCTGGCCCAACTTCTCAACATCACGGGTGATTGATCTTGAGGCAGCGCCTGATGTCAGTGCATTCCAGGGGCGAAAAACCGAACTCGATCAGCTCCATCAAGGGTTGATTGCGGAACCGCTCAACATTGTTTTGTTGTGGGGCAAGTCGGGGGTTGGAAAAAGCCTATTGGCTGCCCAGCTAGTGAGGGGTTTATGCCGTGATCAAGAGATGAAGTTTCAGGCGGTGGTGTGGCGATCGCTCCGCCATCGTCCCCGCCTCAGCGACCTGATCGCCAGCCTCAAAGCCCGACTTGCCCCCGATGTCGAAGCCAAGCCCCAATGGTCAGCGCCTGACCTGCTCGGTTGGCTGCGCCAGCGCCCCTGCCTACTAATTTTGGATGACTGGCAAACCGTCGCCCCGGACAGCCAATATATTGACCTGTTCCAGAGCCTGGCCAGCCAAAGCCACCCCAGCACCGTGCTCCTCATTTCCGTGCAGCAGCCCCCAGAACTGGCGCAATTTAGCGGCGATGCTCAGGTTCGGGACTGGCATCTGCGGGGCTTAAACGACACCGACGCGCTAGAATTGCTCAAGCAACTGCCCCTTGAGGTTAAACCCAGCGATCGCCAAACCCTGATCCAGCGCTACCAGGGTCATCCCCAAGCCCTGCGTCTAGCCGTCACTGCCCTCAATACTCAATATGGCGGTGATTTGGGTCAATTCTTAGCCAGCACCTCGCTGATGGTCAGCGATCCCGTCGGCCAGGTGGTGCAGGCACAGCTCGAACACCTCAACCCAGCGGTGCGATCGCTCCTCGATTGGCTGACGATCGCCCAGGCGCAACCCGTCACCCTGGCGCAACTCACCGACATCATCAGCGGTGGCGCGGAAACCACAAAAGTGAGCCAGGGCTTGGCCGAGCTACAACGCCGTGATTGGGTCAGCCTTGAGCCCGACCGTCACCCACCACGATTTGTGCTCGACCCGAGCGTTGCCAAATCTTTGCGGCAGCAGTTGAGCGATCGCTTCCTGGATGCCATTTGGCGCGTTTGCCATCGCCAGCCCCTTGACCCCGACTCGATTCTCCAGAGCCATCTGCTGGTTTGGCCCGAGACAACCGCCGAGCCGAAACTGTTACGGGTGGTGCAGACTCGCTTACGGCAACGCTTTGATACGCCCCAAGACTGGCAGCAGCTTTGGCAACAAATTGATACGCAAGTAATGCCCACTCCCCAGGGAGCCTTCGGTTATACTCGAAAAAATTGGGCAATGTTGAGGGGTGAGTCGCCACAGTCTGAGCCATGATTGAAAAAGATTTGGTCTTGCAAGGCCGTTATGAAGTTGAGACGGCGATTGGCAGTGGTAGTTTTGGCCAAACCTGGCGGGTGCGAGATCGCCACAGCCAAACCGCTAAAGTACTCAAAGTCCTAGACCCGCAGCAAACCTTTACTAGCGAAGTTGATCGCGCCAAGGTGATTGCACTCTTTGAACGGGAAGCCCAGGCACTACGAACCCTTGACCATCCTGGTATTCCCAAGGCTGACCCCGAGGGCTGCTTTTTACATCATGATCCAGAGCGTTTTGAGCCCTACCACTGCTTTGTGATGGCCGAAGTGCCGGGGCAAAATTTGCGCCGTTGGCAACAGACCCATGGCGCAATTGACGAGCCTCAAGCCCAACAATGGTTGGCTCAGTTACTCGATATATTGATCTATCTCCACGGGCAAAATCCGGCGCTGCTCCATCGGGATATTAAGCCCAGCAACATCATGCTCCAGCCCAATGGTCAGTTGGTGCTGATCGATTTTGGCGGGGTTCGGGAGGTGACGGAGACCTATTTGCAGAAGCAGGCGGCTGAACAGTCCATGACCAAGCTCTTTGCCTCGGGCTATAGTGCCACGGAGCAGATACAGGGGGCGACAACGACGCGATCGGATCTCTTCTCGCTCGGACGCACACTCATTTCGCTGCTCGTGGGGGAGCCAATTTCTGAGCTTGATTTTGACGCTGAGACCAACGAACTGCGTTGGCGGCAGCGGGTGAAAGTTTCGGAGTTGTTTGGAGATTTGTTAGCGGCGCTAACAGCCGCACAGCCCAAGGCGAGACCGGCTTCAGCGGCGGTTGCCCAACGACGTTTGGCGCAGCAGAGTCGTTGGCGTAATGGGGTCTTGCTCGGTTGGCGCAAGTTTCGCCCCTTTCGGCGGGTGAGTGCGGTTGTGATGGTGGGGGCGATCGCTTGGCCATTTGCAGCGCCTTGGATTTCAGATCAACTTAATGAACAGGGGTATCAAGCGTTTATTGCGGACAACTGGTCACGAGCCGAGCACCTCTTTCGTTGGGCATTACGGTTTGATCCGCAACAAGCGGAGTCTCATTATTACCTGGGCTATTTTGATGAAGAACGTGACGAAATTGAGCAAGCAATGACACGTTATCAACGTGCAATCGATGCGCAAGAAACCTTTTCTCGGGCTTACAATAATTTGGGCCGACTCCATTTACTCAATGACAATTCTGACGTTGCGGTCAAGATATTAGAGCAAGGCATCAGCATCATGGAAGACGATCCTCAAATCAACGATAGTAATCGATCAACCTTGCACAAGAATTTGGGCTGGGCATTGAAGCAAAGAGAGCGTTTAAATGAGTCGGAGCAACACCTCGATCGTGCTTTAAATTGGGAGAGCGATCGCCCTGCTGCCCATTGCCTACTGGCACAAGTGTACGAAGCACAAGATCAAATGGAAGAAGCACGAACATCCTGGCAAACCTGTTATGAATATAGTGCCGAGCAAGATCAAGATTTACCAGAAATTCAGGAATGGAGGGAAGATGCAGAGAGCTTTTTGGCGAGTGGTTGGACAGGTCAAACCACTAATCCTTAACCATTTACGCCGGGTGGTTCTGATATTCAGAAAAGCAAGAATTCGCCCCGGATATACCTTGCCCCTAATTCTTTTAGTAAGTTGGGTGATCGCCACAGGTGAATCGGTTTGGGGACAGTCTTTTAAGGCTGAATCACCTCAAACTTCACAGAATCTAGTTGCGTTCTACCCTGTTTTCAACAATTGCAAACCTAGTCGTGACAATGGTAGCGGCAATCGCATCCCAGAAGATCCTCTCGTTCCCTATATCATCGCCCCTCGTCGCACCACAATTTTGGATGCACAACCCCTGTTGCAATGGAACCATGTAGCCAACGCCACTCGCTATCAGGTTGAAGTGGTTGAACTCCTAGGGGGAGGGAGCCAAAACAGAGTCTGGCAAACGGAAACAGAGGTTGCTCAAGTGCGCTACGGCGGCCCGGTTTTGCAATCCGGTAAGCAATATCTTTTGATCGTTCGTGCGCCTGAGACCGATCGCTCCTCCCTTGAAGAAGAAGTGAGCGGCATCAGCTTTGAGGTGCTCAACCCCGATGATGCGGCTCATGTGCAGGAGTTGGCGGGGGCGATCGCCGCCCTCAACACCACCGCCACCGAAAAAGCCCTGCTCACTACCCAGCTCTATGTGGGCTATCACCTCAACGCCGAGGCGATCGCCGCCCTCGACGCCCTCCCGGACACCGATCAAACCGTCACCGTCCACCGACTCCTCGGCGACCTCTACGACTGGACAGACCTGCAACTGCCCGCAGGCTGGAGCTACCACGCCGCCGCCCGCGTCGCCGAGCCCGGAACCGCCCAACTGGCCGCCGTCCAGGCCCGCCTTGGCCAACTCTATGCCGATTTTGATGAGCCAGCCCAAGCAAGGCAATGGTGGGAAGCTGCCCTGGAAACCTATCAAACCCTCGGCAATACCCAGCGCATCGCCGAGATTCGCGCTCTGCTCTCGCAACTTTAGATGCCCCTTGAAAGCAACATGAAACGTCGTCATTTTCAGCTATTTATTGCCAGTCTCCTCTCCACCACCCTCACGCCGCAGCTCACCGCAGCACAACAGCCTAAGCCATTACCCGCCTCCCGACACGCGGCCTATCAGCTGTTCATCCAGGGGCAGCAATACGTGCAGCAAGGCAACGCCCCAGCCGCCCTAGAATGCTTAGAGGCGGCGCTGGCGTTCTATCAACAGGAGGGTCATGCCATGTCGATCGCCAACACAAGGCTCTGGCTCGGTATGGCTCACGGCGGCTTAGGCAATTGGCCCGCAGCGGAGGCGAATATTCAAGCCGCCATTGATTGGTTCTTGTTTAATGAGTATCTCACCCTCGGCAGTGCGGGGTTGCGGGTTGCGGGGCGAATGTACGAACAACGAGCGGACTATCCCCAGGCGATCGCCCTCTACGAGCAAGCCCTGACCCTGGCGGATGAAGTGATCGCCGGTCTCAAAGTTCCCACTTTGCAAGCGGGTTTGCGCCAGCTCCAAGACGAAATCTTGAAACCGCTCATGGGGCTCTATCGCCGCCAGCAGAACTTTGAAAAAGCCCTCGAACAGGTCGAGAAAGCCAAAGCCAGAGCCTTCTTAGACCAAATCGCCTATGGCGCGATCGATTTTCAGCGGGGTAACAGTCAATTTATTGTGGAGGAGCTGCGATCGCTCGAACAACAGCTCTATACCCTGCGTCAAGAATTGGCTAACCTCAAACCCCGTAGACTTGAGAGCCAAGCCATTGCCACCCGAATTGGGCAAGTTGAAAGTGAAATTGACCGACTTAACGCGGAATATGCTCGTCGCTTTGAAGACCTGCAAACCCAAAGCCCAGAAATCGCCAATCTGCAACAGGTTTCCGTTTCAACCTTGGCAGAAATCCGGGCTGATTTAGAGGCTGAGACCACCTTAATTAACTATTTAGTGGCGGATGAAATGATCTTTGCAGTGGTTGTGAGCGCCACATTACTCACAGCCGTTGCCATCCCGATCGTGCCGGATGAAGTTGCCCAAACGATTGTTGGTATCGCATCAACTAATCAGGGCGGTAACGGCGCTCAAGCCGCTCACCCCGCGCCCCTGCGCCAACTGTATCAAACCCTGATTGCTCCGCTGCGGGAACACCTGCAAACCCCGAATTTAGGCATCATCCCCCACAGCGTGCTGCATTATGTGCCCTTTGCGGCGCTGACGGATGGGGAGCATTATCTTTGTGAAGACTACACCTTATTTTCGTTGCCGAGTGCCAGTGTGCTCAGGTTTTTGGCGCGATCGCATCAAAAACAACGAACGGGTGAGGTGCTCTTGATGGGCAACCCCACAACCCGTGCCGGGTCTTTGGATGGGGCGCAAGTCGAGGTGGAGGCGATCGCCGCCCAGTGGAACGCCACCGCCTACACCGAAGCCCAAGCCACGGAAGCGCGGTTCTGGCAGGCTGCGCCCACAGCTGAAATTATTCACCTGGCGGCTCATGGCAAGTTCAACTTGGCCCAGCCCCTCTTTAGCGTGGTGCATCTGGCGCGATCGCCGGAGCAGGATGGGGATCTCGAAGTGCATGAACTCTACAATCTCAACCTCGACGCTGCTCGACTCGTGGTACTCAGTGCCTGTGAAACCCAAGCGACTCAGCTAACCTCTAGCGAAAGCCGTCAAAAACCCGGAGATGAAATTGTCGCGCTCAATCGCAGTTTTTTGTTTGCGGGGAGCCCTACGGTCTTGGCCACGCTCAAAGCCGTTGGCGATGATACGACCCAAAAGTTGATGGTGAGGTTCTATGACCAACTCCAAAACGGTGTCTCGAAGGCGAAAGCATTGCAAACGGCAATGTTAGCTCTTAAAGAGCAAGATATCTCGCCTTATCGATGGGGAATTTATGTGTTGACTGGTGATTGGCGAGAGCTTTAGAGGATATCTGTAAAGAAAATCTAAAGCTAATCTCTGTTCCTTACGAGGTCAATCGCAGAGCTGATTATACTCACGGATTAGTCTACATGACCTATCGCTGCTTCAAACGCAATCCCATCAAAGGTTATGAGTATTCTTAATGTTTATTTTACAGATACCCTCTAGGAAGGCAGAGGGATGAAGGATGAAGGGTGAAGTGGGTATTGCCTAATAATTTACGAGGTTGAAATCAGTAATTATGTTGAATAAGCGGTGTGGAATGGCGATCGCGCTGGTCTTGGGTTTGCAGGCTGGGGCTATGATTTTGCCTACGAAATTGGGGTTGGGAGGCGCGATCGTCCAAGCTCAAACCTTGGATATTTCGGGTGTCACCTTGACTCTGGATGATTTGCCACCTGGGTATCAAGAGAACCCAGACTTTTTTACAGCATCGAATTCACAAGAAAATGGGTTTCGCTTTGATCTCGATCGAGGGTCTAGCTCTCACATGATTTTGGGGCGCGTTAGTGTTATCGATGGACTCGCCCGTCGCTATCAGGAACTTACTCCTACGCAATGGCAACAAATACAAGTTTATCTGCAAAATCAGCTTGAAACTGAATTTGCAACGAGCATCGGCGAAACCTTAGCGAGTGAGTTCAATGCCTCTGTACAAGTATTAGAGAGTGAATTCTTGACCATGCCAACTGATTTAGGTCATGTGTCATCGGGACGCCGATTTGATCTGGAGTTACAGGAAGCTCACCCTTATGTTGATTTGGTTATGTTTGTTCGAGGTGGTGTGGTAGCAATGGTCATGATCGTGTCTTTTGAGGGGGATGCGAATGCCGTTTCTGCGGTTGAACTTGCCCAGCTCCTCGATCAACGGGTTCCTGGATATTTACAGGAACAGCCGATTCAATTGCAATTAAGTGATGCCGTGATTCGTGCCAGCGATCTACCCAGTAATTTTCAAACAGCATCCCCTGAAGAAATCGCCGCAATGAAGCGTCGTATAGACTTTGGTCTGAAGCCAAGCAATCGGCTTGGTATAGATCTGTTGACGTTTACAAGTTTCTTCGAGTTACAAAGAGTCGAAGGTGTTGAGGCTCAAATTATCGCTGGCGGCACATTTTTCATGTCTGATGAATTAGCTGTTCTTGGTTATCGATTTAATGAAGAGATCTTGCTTACCCTAACAGAAGGCTTTACCAATAAATTGCCCGTAATTTTACCTGGTCTTGAGGTAGAAGCTGATGCTGAAAGAGTTTCTCGCAATCTGACAGGTGTTGGTGATGTAGCGATCGCCACTAAACAACAATTTGATTTTGCAGGGACATCTATGGATGTAGAGCTGATTCTATTTCAGCGCGATCAAGTCATCGCTTTTATTATATTAGCCCATTCAGTGGGTGGTGTGCCTGTTGTTTTACCTGATGATCTTGCTCGACTCCTGGATCAACGTATTCAGGAGATCTTGATAGATTAACACCGTTTCCTAAAACACATTAATTAGAGAGAGTTCAAAAATCGCCTAACACCTAAAACCTGTTTTGGTGGGCAATGCCCACCCCACACTCATTTTTATGATGCAATATTTATCCATTATTCCCGCTCTGGTTCTTTCCGTTACCAGCATTACAACCTATGTAAACCCAGCCTGGGCACAACCTGCTCAACTTGCCGATGCGGTGATTCTCCCCAGTGATTTGCCCGATGGCTTTGAGGCTGAATCGGCGGCATGGATTGACGAAATCAAGCGTAGCATCGATTTTGGTCAAGAGCCCAACGAAGAACTCGGGATCGAAGCATTAAGGGTACAGAGCTTATTTCAGTTACACCGAGCGGAAGGTACAAATGTACAGATTGTTTCGGGAGCCACGTTTTGGATTCCTGATCAATTTGCGGAAGCAGGCTACCGTTTTGATCAAGAAAGTTTACTGGCTTTGACCGAAAACCTGGTAGGTGAAACGGAGGACATTCTGCCGGGAATAGATTTGGGAGATCATCCAGAAAACTTGGGTGATCTTGCCAATATTGGTGATGTTGCCGCAACGACCCAAAAACGACTCAACATGATGGGGTTTCCCATTGATATGCAAATCATTGTATTTCAGCGGGAGCAAGTTTTTGCGTTTGTTATGACCGGGCATTTTGTAGGTAGCACACCGACTGTTTTACCCGCTGATCTCGCTCGATTGCTCGATCAACGGGTTCAAAACATTCTCGCTAACTCCCAAACGCCCTAATTCCAAACACCATGATCCCAAACACAATGAAACGAGCCAAACTCAACCCAGCAGTCTGGGGCAGCCTCTTGGCAATGGGGATCGCTTATTTGAGTCTCGATTCACTACCTGTTACCGCTCAGATCTCGCCCTCCTCTCCTCAAGATTCACCGCTGTCAGAAGCGACACTTTATCCTGAAGATTTCCCCGGTTTTGAATCAGAATCACCAGAAAACCTCGCGGAGATCCGCCGTGAAATTGAGTCCGAGACGGGTGAAGGGGTGCGACTCCAGAGCTTTTTCCTGCTCTACAAATCGACATTTCCCGACTTTCAAGTGGTGGGAGGTGCAACCTACTGCATTAATGACGTGGTTGATCATGATGGAGTTGATACAGAGGGTCAGCGCGATCCCGCAGAATTACAAAGGCTGCTGGGGGGATTATTCACCGAGGTGAATGATGTGCTAGGGGGTGCTGATATCGGAGATCGCCCAGACACCACCTTGCCAGACCTCCCGCAAATTGGTGATGTTACCGTGGGGACAAGGCGGACGATCGCCGTACTCGGTTTCCCTGTAGACATGGATACAATCTTCTTTCAGCGCAGTTCCATGATGGGAGTAACAATAACGGGCTATCTCAAGGGGAATCCGCCAACAATTCTACCAATCACAACCGCGCAGCTGCTCGATGAACGCATTCAAACCGTTTTAGCCGGAGAAACAACGCCATGCACCGACGATTAATCCCATTCGGACTTTGTTTGAGTTTATTAGGGGTTCCCGTAGGGCAGAATATCGCGCATCGCTCGGTGGCGATCGCCCAACCTGCCCCCACCGCTGCCGCTCCCCTAATTACTCTGGCCGATTTACCCGAGGGCTTCACAACGCTGAGACAAGAATGGTTCGACGATTTTGTCTTTGACACCAGCAGCATGGGCATGGAAATTGCAGGGCTCTTCATTTTCCAGCGCCTACAGCCTAGGTTGGGCAACTATGAAGTCGTCCTTGGTGGTACGTTGCTCAAGCCGGATATGCGAGATGAAATCACCACCGAGAGTGGCTTATCGGATTTTGCTGATGTTGTGGGAAGCTGGCTGGGCGTAGCAATGGGCGAGACGGAAGAGCAAACCGAATGGTTAGAGGGAGTGGGCGATCGTGCTACCCGCACGATTATGACCTTTACCCCCTTAGGATTTCCGACTCAGATCAACATGATCCTATTTGAGTACAACAGCCAAGTCTCCTTTATGATTACCTTTCACCCTCAACAAATGCCCAGCGAAGTGAATGATGTTGGCCTCGCCCAACTAATGATTGAACGCCTTTAACCAAGCCCATTGCGGTCAGCAGTTGCGGCAGGTACAGCGCATAAATTACCCAGCCAAGGGTCATCGCGCCCTGGATGGCCGTTACTCCCACTACACGCTGCCATTGAATTTTAGGGATTATCGGTGTGTTCACTGTCATAGCTGTAATAACAATTGCGTCCTAGATTTTTGGCGCGATAGAGCGCTTGATCTGCCTGCTGAATAAGCTCCATGGGTTTTTTAAGTTGTTCTGTGGGCTTAAATGTTGCACCACCGATGCTGATCGTAACAATCTTCGCGACGAGAGAGTGCGGATGGGGGAGCGCATATTTCTGCAAAGACGCTCTGATTTGTTCTGCAATGTTTGATAGCAGTTCATGAGGTGTATTCGGTAGTAGTAATGCAAACTCTTCCCCTCCATATCGTGCAGCAAAAAAGTTATTCTCTTGCGTTAGATCAAGTAATATCTCACCAACTTTACGCAAGCATTCATCGCCCTGAAGGTGTCCGTAATAGTCATTATAAGCTTTAAAAAAGTCAACATCACAGAGCAGAAGTGAGAAAGGCTGACTGTCCGCAATACTCTGTTGCCAAAATTGCTGTAATCTTTGATCAAAGAAATATCGATTTGCAAGCCGAGTTAAACCATCTTTATTTGCCAAATCTATCAGTTTCTGCTCAGCTCGCTTGCGATGACTAACATCTCGACCAATGTAAAGAAAATCCTGTTCTCCAGTCATTTGATTTATCAGCGAACTACAAGCAAAAGACATGGTAATCCCTTCTCCAGATTGGGTAAGGCATTCCACCTCAAAATCATCTCCGTAAACTTCTTTTTTGGTTAGGCTTTTACTAACAGCATTCTGAGCTAGAATAGCTAATGGCTGATTAATCAGTTCACTTTCCTTATACTTGAAAATCTTTAGAGCGGCTAAATTGGCTTGTTTGATTCGCCCCTGATCATCCGTTACTAGCAACGCATCACTCATATAGTGCAAAAGTTGATTAAGATAATCTTTTGCCAATGAGAGTTCTTGACGAGCAAGATCATACTCTTTGGTGATTTGACTAAAATGTTTCTCTAGCTGCATACGATCACTAGAGTCTTTCACAAATACCATTAAAGATCTTTGACTGAGCGGACAAGACCCTGGTGGAAAACAGCGAAGAGATAGATCAATAAAACGATCTTCTGACTGCTGTAAACCAACCAAATCAAAGTTTAAGCGTTGCTGCTGAAGGATTTCGGCAATGACATTCTCTAGCCCAATTAACTCGGGTAAACAAGCACGGACATCTTGACCAGATTGACAGGATGAGGTTTGATGCACTGCTCCAACTAGCAGATCAACAATACCAGATGAGCAATCCGTAATCGTAAAGTCTTGATTACACACTAAATATTCAACGGGCAGAGGAGATTCAAAATTGGGTGAACTCCACATAATCAATTCTCATGGAAACGTCCAGATATCCACTTTTAGGGAGAAACTAAGCCTCAAAATCGCTGGGAGTAGCAAATCGACAGCAGCAGTCCATATAAATGATACCAGCGAGTCACTAAGCTTAAGTCACATTACGCTTCAGTTGAGCAGATCCCGCTAATCCTCCCGATCCGAATCCATGCCTTGCTCATGGTCGATGAACTGTTGGACTTGCTGGCGATAGGTTTTGAGTTGCCCGTCCACCCAGTCTCGGTCTTCGCTGTTGGCAAAGATATGCACCAACGGCTCGCCTGCATCCGGTAAAATCAGCACCCAATCGTCGTTGTGGCGGTTAACGATCCGAACGCCATCAATGAGTTCGAGCTGATCTGCCGTATGAGTTTCCACTAAATGCCGCATCAGCGCTCCTTTGGCCGTCCAGGGACACCGAATGGTGTAAGACTTATGCACCACTCGGGGCAATTCAGCCCGGATATTGGCCAGCGATCGCTCCTGAATGGTCAACATTTCCATCAGTTTGGCAATGCAAAACATGGCATCAAAGCCAGGGTGCAGTTGAGGAAAAATAAAGCCCGAATCGCCACTACCTCCGAGCACCACGCCTTTATTGGTTTGGCAGGCTTCCATCAGCGCGGTCGGGTTGGCTTTGGTGCGAATCACCCGCGCATCGTGGCGGCGGGCAATTTGCTCCACTGCACTGGAGGCTTGCACCGGTACAACGACCGTACTGCGGGGATAGGTGGTGAGCATCATATTCACCATCATCGCGGTCAGGGTCTCGCCGCGAATGGGGATGCCCCCCTCATCGACCAGGATCATCTGCTCACCATTGGCAGATACCTGGACGCCAAAACTAGCCTTGAGCGCCTCCACCACATGGCCCAGTTGCAGGAGCAGTGATTCCCGTTCTGGGTTAGAGACGGCATTTTGGTTTAGACTGGCGTTGAGCACCACCGCATCACAGCCAAACTTGGCCAGTAGCTGGGGCAAGATCGCCCCCGAAACAGCATAAACATAGTCAATGACCACCTTAGAGGGACTCGATCGCACGGCTTCAATATTGATCTGCCGCTCAAAGCTCCGGCGATAGATGTCAAGGGTTTCTGAGGCATAGCTCATCGTACCAATCTCTGAAATCGGTACGCGGCGCAGGTCTTCTTTGAAGTAGGCCCCTTCGATCTTCTTCTCTTTTGCCTTAGAGATATTGATGCCTTTATCGTCAAAAAACTCGATCAGGATGGCATCCGGGCGATCGGGATGCAGCCGTACATGAACCCCGCCCGCGACCTTCTGGGTCGGGATCACGGTGCGGGCAACCGGAATTGCTGTGGCCTCTAGGTTTTGGATACCGATCCCGGCGGACATCAGTCCAGCGATCAGAGAGCGGCTCACCATCCGCGAAATGGGGCGCTGATCCCGAGAGGCTGCCACCATCGTGCCGGGTTTGAGCGTGGAGCCATAGGCTGCGCCGACTTTCACGGCAAACTCGGGCGTGATGTCAATATTGGCGAGCCCAGAAATACCCTGCTGGCCAAAGAGATTCCGTTGGGCGGTTGTGCCCCAGATCAAGTTAATGTTGAGAATTGCGCCCGATTCAATTTTTTTGTGGGGCCAAATCCGCACTGCTGGGCTGATCTGGGCCTCTTCACCCACACGGGAGAGGGAGCCCACCACTGCGCCTTCGAGAATATGGGCGCGGCGATCGACGCGGGTTCCTCGCGAGATCACGCAGGCCCGCAGATGGACTTCTTCACCCAAAATCACGCCATTGGCCACGATCGGCCGTTTGAGATCTGCATCGGCACCGATGGTGACATTGTCACCTAGCACTGTGCCGGCTTGCAGTGTGACCCGGGGGCCGATGCGACAGTGATGGCCAATCAAGACCGGACGCTCAATGCGGGCAGTGGGGTCAATGTAGGTGTCTTGACCCACCCAAAGTCCTGTCGAAGTTTCGGTGTAGGCAAAACCGACTTTCACCTTGCGCTCTAGGGCATCGTATTGGGCTTCACGATAGGCATCGAGGTGACCCACATCGCACCAGTAGGCGTCTTCGGCAATGTAACCATACATCGGTTCGTTGCGATCGAGTAGTAGGGGAAAGAGGTCTTTGGAGAAATCAGATTCCTGGTTATGGGGTAGGTAGTCGAGCACCTCCGGTTCCAAAATGTAGGTTCCGGTGTTGATCGTGTCGGAGAAGACTTCACTCGTCGAGGGTTTTTCCAAAAAGCGGGTGATCCGCTGCTTGCTATCGGTGATCACCACACCAAACTCAATGGGATTGGGAACCCGGGTGAGAATCAGGGTGGCTTTGGAACCTTTCGCCTTATGGAAAGCGATCGCCGCTTGCAAATCAAAGTCGGTGAGGCAATCGCCGCTAATCACCAGAAAGGTTTCATGGAGTAGTTCGGCTACATTCTTGACGCAGCCTGCTGTACCGAGGGGTTGCTCTTCTTCCACGGCATAGGTCATCTGTATACCAAAGTCGCTGCCGTCCTGAAAATAGTCCCGCATAATGTCGGGCAAGTAATGCAGGGTAGCGATGACTTCATAGATCTGGTTGCGCTTGAGCAGATTAATGATATGCTCGGCGATCGGCCGGTTGAGCAGAGGCACCATCGGCTTGGGGAGATCACAGGTGAGGGGCCGCAATCGTGTTCCGGAACCACCCGCCATCAGCACTGCACGCATGACCCGTTCTCCTTTCGTTTTGACTTGAGTTCTTGTAGCCGCGAGCGCAGGAGCATTACGTGGATGGGGGTTAAACCCTGCTCCCCTGCCATTCCTCATGGCTCCTATGGCTACCGGAATTTTACCAAATCCCTTTAACTCAATTGGTGTACTTGGGCATAGTTCTCAGGGTTGTGCCCACAAAAAAATTCAGGGTGGCCCACCATACCCATGGCCACCCTGAACCAGACCTTCAGCTAAATTTAAGGTTAAATCTGTTGCGCTATCGGCAAATTACGGGGAAGGAGTAGTTGTTACCAAAGTCGCTATCAAAGCATTCCTCACCCCGGTCATCCATACCCACAAACCAGATCTGCAGCTCTTCACTCCCCTGAAAACAAGCGGGTAAATCGAATTTACCAAATTGCAAAAAGTCACCGGATAGATCAAAAGGCTCTGGCCGGCCGCTATTGTCAGACATCGCATACCCTTTCACCTCAGCTAAGTCTCGATAAGGAGGACAATCTGGATTAGCTGGCTGTGCTAAACGTAAGGAGTCATATGTAATGATAACGGGTCGCTCGGCGTAAAGTGGCCCCGTCTGGAATTGGACAAAACTTCCGGTTCCCGGTTCAATCGCAAACTGAAGCCCGGGTAGATCACCTGGAATCGCTTTGGCGGAATGGCCGCCTAGACCAAAAATTCCGCCTAGGCCGAGGGCCAGGATGAGCCCAAGCGTTAGGGCGATCGTAACGTTAATAAATTTCATCTCTACAATTCTCCACTTTAGATCAATAAATGGTGTGACAGAACTCCAATCCATAAATTCTACTTGTGTCTTCTACAGTCGCTCCAGGACAGAAAAAATCATTGACGCTACAGCATATCAAAACTCAAAAAAACTTTTTCAAGCTAAGTTTTTGAGGATTATGGCTCAGTACAGGACAAAAGTTATAAGCTATAGGTTGGGTTGAGCGGAGTGAAACATAAAACCGCCAATGCTTTGAGCGATTGTGTTGGGTTTCGTTATCATTCAACCCAACCTATAGCATCATAAAGGTTTCAAGGAACGTTTTACTTTTTGCCTTCTAATCAGGGATTATTGATACACAGAAATAACGTTGATTTTTACCAGCCGAGCCGACTTAGAACCTAAAGACATTACAGTGATTTGAAATGTCTTGAGTGAAGTTCTTCAAGCAAGTATACATTGCATAAGCTACCCTCTGCTCTGTACAGAAAATAAATATTTGTAACAGTAATTTTCAATATTCCAGACATCCCAAAGCCCGAAAATAAACCCTTATTTACAAAAACATAAACTCCTGCTGAGTCGGTCGAGTTTGAGCCAAAATCCAGTGAACTGGATCGCCGTAAGCTTGTTGATTCCTCCTCCTTGAGCGGCGTTGTCCACCTCCCATGAAGATCTAAAAAGCCAAGGTTATAGTAAGAATTAATTCGGTTAGAACATTGCGTAGAGCTGGGCTGCAACGCTTAGCCAGCATTCCCCACAATATTTATGACAGAGCCCTTGCACCCGCCTGGTGAACTGATTCGCGATCGCTACCGTATAGGTGAACCCCTCGGGCAGGGAGCGATCGGCACAACCTATGCCGCACTTGATGAACAACAGGACACAACAGTGGCGATCAAGGTCTTATCACTCAAGCAAGTGAGTGATTGGAAGGTACTTGAACTCTTTGAACGGGAAGCTCAGACGCTGTCCCAGCTCGACCATCCCTGCATTCCCCAGTACTTGGATCATTTTCATCTGGATACGGCGGGCGATCGCCGCTTTTATCTCGTCCAAGAATTAATTGAGGGCCAGTCCCTGGAAACCCTGATCCGCAATGGGCAAGCGATCCCTGAAGCGGACGTGCGGGCGATCGCCCTGCAAGTCCTGGAGATTCTGGACTACCTCCACACGCTTCAGCCCCCCGTTATTCACCGGGACATTAAACCCCAAAACCTGATTTACACCCGCGATCGTCGGATTGTGCTGGTGGATTTTGGCGCAGTGCAAGAGGCCTTTCGCCATACCCTCAGCCGGGGCGGGACGTTTGTGGGCACGGTGGACTACATGCCACCGGAGCAATTTCGCGGTCAGGCGACCTTTGCCTCAGATCTCTACAGCCTCGGCGTTACCTTGATTGACCTGCTCACGGGCCCGACACGGCTCAGTGCGTTGCCGGAAAAACGTCTCAAATTGGATTTTCGTGTTGTTGTTACAGTTTCCTCTGAGTTAGCGGCCTGGCTCGATCGCCTGATTGAGCCTGCGGTTGAAGATCGGTTTCAATCGACTGCTGAGGCTCGTCAAGCCCTCTTGGGGAATCCTGTTATCGCGACTACTGATGACCCGCCTCTCATCCCCCCCGCCCAGCCGGCCCAGAGTCGCATTGTCCTCAATCAAACGGAGGAGAACCTGACCCTCTATCTGCCGTCTGCGCCCTGGAACCTCGCCAGTGGGCTGATCACCACATTCAATTTGGGCTTTAGCGGCATTCTCGGTTTGGGGACGGTCTTCACCATGATTGTGTTGTTGGTGGGAATTGTGGAGGCGATCGGTCAGCTTAGTACTGCGGCTAGCATGATTGGCGGAAGCATTGTGCTGGGTGTCATACTTGCCCTGTTCTGGCTGATTCCCTGGCTCCTGTGGCGGGTCACGCGACACTTACGGGGGGACACGATTGAGCTGGATCTGCGTCCGGAGGGGTTCCGCTTGCAATATCGCTGCTTTCCGCTGTATAAGACGATCATTGGTGATTTGGCCCAATTGAATTTACAGCGCCAGCCGAATCGTCAAGGGCTAACGTTGATTCATTTGGGACGAGGTCAGCCTTTGCACCACTCGTTGTGGGGATTGAACTGGCAATCGCCCAAGCTGTTTGAATATCGGTGGGGTTGGTGGTTAAGACTGGAGGAACAAGTCTGGTTGGCTGAGCAGCTGGGCACGTTCTTGGCTCACGCCAAGGCAAAAGCAGTGCCCTTTGATAACACGTTTGCGGCTCTACCGAAGCAGGAAATTAATTCCGAGCCCCTCGATACCCCCGACCAGAGTCGTATCCAGATTCGCAGGACGAGCGATCGCCTAGAGATCATCGTGCCACCTGTATTTACTGGACGGGCCCAGACCCTTGCCTTCGCAACAGTCGGTCTTGTAGGTCTCTTTACCTTTCCCTTTAGCCTGGTTGCCGTTCCCGTTGTGCTAGCGGTACAAGCCAGTTTTCTCTGGTCATTTGCCGGGCAGTTTCGCCTGCGGATCGATCTAGAACGTTTTGAGCTGCATTGGCAATATCTCCAATGGCAGCATAGGGTGCGGGGTTCTACAACGCAGCTCCAAGGCGCTGAATTGGGCCAAACCAATCTGGTGGTGAATCGGCGGCGAATTATGGCCTGTACGTTGAGGACTCAACACCGTTCCTATCTCTTTGGCACCTGGCTCAAAGAACATGAGAAGGATTGGGTGATTACTGAGATCCAAGATTTTCTCGCTACGATCGCAAATTCCTCGGATCAAGAGCATCCCGCAAACCGTCCCCCAAAAGATTAAACGACAATACCGTCAGCGAAATCAGCAGCACGGGCGACCAGATTAACCAGGGTTGCAGAACCAGAATCGAGGCATTAGTGGCGACCGAGAGCAAATTCCCCCAAGACGGATCGGGTTGCTGAATGCCCAACCCAATCAAGCTCAAGACCGACTCCGCCACAATGAAACTGGGCACGGCGAGCGTGGCGGAGATAATCACATAAGTTGCTGTTTGAGGCAACACATGCCGCACAATGATGTAGAAGGGATTCGCGCCGATCGCCCGAGCCGCACTGACAAATTCCCGTTCTTTGAGTGAGAGCACTTGCCCCCGAATCACCCGCGCTAGCCCCGACCAACTCACAAACGAGGTGATCACGATAATTAGCAAAAATCTTTGGGTACTCGTTAGACCCGGCGGTAAAATCGCCGCCAGCGCGACCAGCAGGTAGAGGGTGGGAACCGTCATCAAGACCTCGACCAGGCGCATGATTCCGGCATCCAGCCAGCCGCCAAAATAGCCAGAAATGCCGCCGACCATCATGCCGATCGGGAAAGAAATGGCAATGCCCACCAAGCCAATGCTGAGACTAATCCGCCCGCCAAAGAGCAAGCGACTGAGTTGATCGCGGCCTTGCTCATCGGTTCCCAAAATATTGAACCGACCGGGGCCATCGGTGCCGAAGAGGTGGCGTTCGAGGGGAATGCCGGAAAAGAGGATAATTTCACGGTAATTAATCGACCCCAATATCTCTAACTCAAACGGCAGGATATAACGCCCGTAACGAGTCGCTCCTGGAACGACTCTAATGCCTTGGAAATCAACAGAGAAGAAAGGTAATCGAGTTTGCAAGAATGGGTATTCAAAACCTTTGACGAACAACTTGAATCGAGAAGGTTGGCTGCGATCGACTTCCAGAGCGCGATCGCCCGTCTCCAGGTCAGTGGGGCCCTGTACGGTGGGGTAAACATGGGGACCCAACCATTGGCCGCCGTCATCGCGCCAATAGATCTGGGTCGGCGGCAATAACGACCCGCCATCTTGCGTTTCATAAGGATCGTAGGGTGCCAGAAAGTCTGCCAAGCAGGCGCTCAGATAAAACACCAACAGGATTACTGCACCCGCCCGTGCCAGGGGATTCTTCTGTAGTCTCCGCCACCAGTTCATAATTGAATTGTCAAAATCACCTTAGGATGCCACAGCTTTAGTCGCTTCATTATCAGCACTACTCTTCTCATGCTCTACTTTAAAGACATTCGCGTATAAATTGGCAATGACCTGCTGGCCCTGCTGGGTCAGAGAGAGGTAATGCAGCGCATCTTCAATGAAAGGATAGACCGCATTCCAGAAAAATTGGGCATAGTTACGGCGCAGATCGCCAGGGTTTTTAAACCCCATATGGTCATTAGCGCCGGTTTCTTCAAACTCATAAAACAGGGCGTTGATCTTCTTGAGATAGCGCGGATCACTCAGTTGACCGATCAGATCGGAAGAACGGACGAGCCCCGCATGATTGGCGGTCGCCTTATGGTCACTCTCGTCCGGCACGGGGAAGCGTGTTAGCTCAATACTTCGCTTGATCAGTTCTGCATCAATGAGACGATGCCCACCGAAGCGCTCTTCAATGAAGAGTTTGCCGCGATCGACATGGTAGGGCGTTAATGAGGCATCGGAATATCCCATCGGCACACGAACCATCTCACCATTTTTGCCCGTGGCATAAAGGCGTTCGCGATCGTTGTCTTGGCGACAGACGCCCTTGACATAGCCGATGTCATGGCAGACTAGGGCAATGACAAAATGCAGCCAGTCTTCACAGGAGACCCCCCCTTCCCGAATATGCTTGCCTCGCAAAATCTCTTGACCCACCAATGTGACGAGGATCGAATGCTCAACATTGTGATAGAGCGCATCTCCATTGGCAATATTCTCCATGGCCATACTGCCAGCCCAGGCGATGATTTCTTCGTAGTCTTGCTTGAGACCACCGTAGGTTCGACGATAGCCATTGCGGAGTTGTTGGACGAATTCAGCAATTAAAATCTCAGTCGCGTTAAACATCTCCGAAATTACATTGAAATTTAGAAATTGAGCAGGAATTGTCTCAACTGTAGCAAAGAATTCTGATAAGCGACGGGAAGGGGGCGATCGGGATTTGGAACGGTTTACCGAGGCGTCAGAGACCCTTCCGGCCTAGGGGGAGCCTCCCCCCAAATGACTGTCAATTTTCACGTTCTCTAGAGGATTTTCTTTTCATCCTTCTGACGTTAGTGATACCCGAGCGGGCAGTTGTGCCCCCAAAGACTGGAGGAGATCGCTCCGTCGCGTCTGGGTTAACCATTGCTGAACCAGCACACCCAGGCGTTGAAGATTGAAGGGCGTGGGGGATGGACTGAGGGGGTCTTGCTCAGCGAAATAATCGATCAGGCTCAGACCCACAATTCGCGTCAGGTAGGCGGCGCTGATGCCTTGAATCGCACTCCCTGCTAGATAGGTCAGGGGGCTGCTCTTGGCCAGATGGCTCAGGGTTTGAGTAGAGAGCTCCACCGCGCCCAACTTCAGGAGTAGCGCACCGAGTTCCCGAGTCGCCGTTTGAGCCTGGTCGAGGGTCAGGGTGTGACGATAGACAGTACCGAGATCCATCACCATCTGAGCATTGATGGCGATCGCCGCCAACAGATCCAAGGCGGCCACCGGGTTAGCGATCGCCGCTCCTGCCGCCAGCCATTGGTAGCGCTCAACCACAGGTGCGGCGCGATCGCGCCGCACCTGATTGAGGTCTTGATGGATGTGTTGGCTGAGCTGACGCAACTGTCGCCATTGGTTGGCCCGCCGCAAACTCACCCGTGCTGTGTCCGTCGTCAAAGCCTTGAGGCGGTCGGTGAGGGCCTGGAGTTGAGGTTCGGGGGTCGTGGTCGTTTGCACCACGGTGCCATCAGCTTGGTGCTGGCGCAGGGCGATCGCTTGGGGGGCGGCGGCGATCGCCACCACATTCTCAGTGGGAATGAGGTTCTGCACCCGTTGCTGCACGCCATTCACGAGCGTTTGACGAACCTCAGGCGGATGTTGATCTTGTTTGGTCAACACGAGGCAAACCGTATGGGCGGTTTGGCAGAGGGTCTGTAGTTGTGCCAACTCCGAATCGGTGAGATCGCCCGTGATCAGCCAGAGCAGCAGATCGATTGAGGGAATCGCGGTGTCGTGTGGCGTATCGTGCCAGATAATGCGCTGGCGTAATGTCGTCGCCATGAGGTGTTCATACAAACGCGTTTTGCCGACCCCTGCTGCACCAATTAGTCCCCCCGTCAGTGGGCCAGACGGTTCGATCTGCCGCCACTGGGCAAGCTGCGCCTGAAAGGCTACCGCCATGGCGGGTGCTTCGGTTTCTAGTTGCATCAACATCTGCTCAGCTTGTTTGAGGGCAAGCTGAACGGCCTCGGGAGAAATATTCTCGGGCAATGCTGTCATGGGCGGTGCAGAGCGGGGTTTCGCCTTGAGCCACCAAATGCCTCCCCCCAGCAATGTGAGCATCACCAATGCATCCTGGCTCCATTCCATCGCTATGCCCGAGAGACTGTTCCCGAGCCACAACAGTAGTGATAGTCCTAAGCCACCAATCAAGATGGGTTTACGCATCTCCCTTCCCCCGTTTGCAAATCACCAATCGCGCGAATGACGTCTCTTTTCCATGCTACAGGGTCGCTTGCGGGGCAGAAACCCGAATCTCTGCTAAAGGGACATTTTCGGCCCTAGGGTGCGGCATCCCGAGTCAGTTGAGTTGCGATCCTCCATTGCTCGCCAGCCGCTAACGCAGTCCTCAAACGAGACATCAAAATATTGCTACGACACGGTTGACGATGCTGAGCTGATTGCAATTGATTGAGCGCATCCCCTGAACCCAACCAAAAAGCTACAGTAGGGGGTAAGTATAAAAAACGCTATTTACCGTATCGTTCGGCGTGAATCCGAATTCAAAACATTGCAATCCAGATATTAAAATCCATGGTCTCCACTGCTTCTGTTGCGCCACAAACGTTCAAGCTCTCCCAAATCCGCCGCCCGATTCGTGACCTGCAAGCCCAACTGGTGGACTGGCGTCGGCATCTCCACCAATATCCTGAGTTGGGCTTTAAGGAACAACAAACCGCCGAGTTTGTGGCGACTAAGCTGGCCGCTTGGGGCATTGCCCACCAGACTCAGATTGCCCAGACCGGGGTTGTGGCGACCCTAGAGAGTCAGCATCCTGGCCCGGTGGTCGCGATTCGGGCTGATATGGACGCGCTGCCGATCCAAGAGCAAAATGATGTGCCCTATCGCTCGCGTCACGATGGGGTGATGCATGCCTGTGGTCATGATGGTCATACCGCGATCGCCCTCGGCTTAGCCCATTATCTGATGCAACACCGAGATCAATGGCAGGGCACCGTTAAGATTATCTTCCAACCTGCCGAAGAGGGCCCAGGTGGTGCCAAACCCATGATTGAAGCAGGCGTGCTGCAAAACCCCACTGTAGACGGGATGTTTGGGCTCCATCTCTGGAATAACTTACCTTTGGGCACAGTGGGCGTGCGGCCGGGATACTTAATGGCCGCTGTTGAATCTTTTTGGTGTACGGTGCTGGGTAAGGGCGGTCATGGAGCCATGCCCCACCAAACTGTCGATGCGGTGGTGGTGGGATCGCAAATCGTCAATGCGCTGCAAACGGTTGTCTCTCGCACAGTGAATCCGCTGGACTCAGCCGTCGTCACGGTGGGCGAATTTCATGCGGGGAGTCGTCACAACGTGATTGCGGATACCGCTCGCTTGAGTGGTACGGTGCGCTACTACAATCCAAACTTAGAAGGTCAGCTGGGCCAGCGGATTGAAGCAATTATTGCCGGGATCTGCCAGATGCAGGGCGCAACCTATGATCTCGATTACGCACCCTTGTATCCGGCCGTGATCAATGATGAACGGATGGCGGCGATCGTGCGCGATGCTGCCTTTGCCGTCATCGAAACACCTGCGGGTGTTGTGCCGGAATGCCAGACGATGGCTGCAGAGGATATGTCCTATTTCTTGCGAGCAGTACCAGGCTGCTACTTTTTTTTGGGGACAGCGAATCCAGGGCTCGGGCTTGACTATCCTCACCATCATCCTCGTTTTAACTTTGATGAGAGTGCCCTCTGTGTGGGTGTTGAGTTATTTGTGCGCTGTATCGAGCGCTTTAGCGAAGTCACGGTCTAAACCTTGTCTATGTTGAAATCTTGAGTTTGGGTCGGGGGAACGCCCCCGGACTGACCTCGGCGGAGCCTGAGGTAATCACGAGGGGCTCGCCCCTAACGCATTCTGAATACGGCCCAACCCCTAGCTGCTGCCCAATGCCGCCTTGACTAAGCTGTGTAGATAGCTCTGTGCTTCTTCCCAACGCTGGGCCCAGGGGTGATTTTGCTGCAAAAATACCCGTGCACAGTTGCGGCCGGGCATGCCTGAGATGGAGCCCCCAGGATGGGTTCCAGCCCCCGTCAGGTAGAGGTTATCAATCGGTGTTTTGTACTCGGCTAGCTCCGGTAAGGGGCGGAAAAAGATCATCTGGTCAAGAGTCATGTCGAGGTGATAGCAGTTGCCCTTGTATGACCCCAGGCGCTGGGCCAGCTCGGCAGGGCTCTCGACCCGACGAGCAATGATGGAGCGTTTGAGGTTGGGCGCATAGGTGGCAATTTTGTCGAGGACGCGATCGGCGACTTGCTGCTTGAGTTCATCCGTCCAGCCCGTCCCATTGAGCCCTGTGCCTTCATAGCCTGCAATCTGGTAAGGAGCAAAAAATTCGATCCAGAGTGTGTGCTTGCCCTCAGGGGCCATGGAAGGGTCGAGGACGGTCGGGCAGACCACGTAGGCGGAGGGATCGGTATCAGGAATTTCACCGACGGTGCAGAGGGCATGGGACTTTTCCACATGATTGACTGAATCGGCAATGAGCACCGAACCAACGAGGTACTCATCCCGATGGTCGTAGGCTTCAAAACGGGGGGCTTCGGAGAGGGCACAGTCAATTTTGAGGATCGCTTCGTTGTTGTTGACCACCCGGCGCTGGAGGCGATCGCGCAAGCGTCTGTCTACCGCCACCACTTCGCTCTCATCTAGCAATTGCAAGAACAGCCGACGCGCATCGATATTAGAAATCACGCCTTTAATGGCACGGTATTCCCGACCATTGGCCACCCGGACGCCCACCGCTTGACCCTTGTCGATTAATACACGTTCTACCGTTTGCTCGGTCAAAATGGTGCCACCGAGAGTCTGCACCAACTTCACTAAAGCTTGGATCAGTGCTCCCGTCCCGCCTCGGGGGCGGGACATTCCGGGATGGTGGCGCATGGCCATCATCATCGCGCCGACGGCAATCCCCTTTTGCGAAGGCGGTGCGCCGATTTCAGCCGCCAGACGGGCCAGGGGAGCCTTGACTGTTTCACTCTCAAACCATTCATCGAGCAGCTCACTCGGTGAGGTGATCATGTTGCGGACAAAGTCGAGCACTTTAATCTTGGAACCCATCACGGCACGGAGATCCTTGAGGTTGTTCCAGCCGTAGTTGCGCACAATGTCAAAGATGGCCATCGGCGGTGCATTGAAGAGCGGGGCGATCGCCCCGGCCAATTGCTGCCAATAGCGGGTGAACTGAGCATAGGCTTCGGCATCTCGTTCGCTGTAGGCGGCGATCGCTGCACAGGTTTGCTCCAGAGAACGATGGGCTAGAAACATCGTGCCATTGGGTTGGGGACAAAACACCACCGGATCACAGGACAAGTACTCTAGCCCATAACGTTTTAATTCCAATTCTTCCACCACCGGCCCAAGATGGATAAACTCATGATCGATCGCACAGAGGTTAAATCGAAACCCCGGAGCGGTTTCGGGGATCGCTTCTTCAGTGGTGGCCGCCCCTCCTGGAATCGGGCGTTTCTCCAAAAGGAGAACACGGTAGCCAGCTTTGAGGAGATAAGCGGCACAGACCAGGCCGTTATGACCCGCCCCAATGAGAATGACGTCGTAAGTTTCCATGGCAGCTTGGCAATCCATCCATAAAATGAGTAGCAAGGCAATGCCGGGCGGCTGATCGCATTCAGCCATCGCGCTAAGCCCCCGGATGCGCAAGCGACCAATTCCAACCCAAACATTTCAGACCCTCCTGATCCTAGGCTATGATGATCGTCGAAATAAATAGGAGTCTCTAAAAGACCCATCGCAATCCCATATCATAGGGCAAGCCCTGCGTCTGCCAACCCAAGTCTTTCTCCTGCTCTTAACCCCAATAAACTGCATGATGAACTCGGAAATCAAAACTGTTGAACCTGCTGGCATCTTGGATGGTATGCGTGCGGCGGAATTTCGCCAAGAAATCACCGAATATGTTGAACAAGGTGCCAAAATTGTCTTGATCGACTTCAAAGATGTCACCTTTATGGATAGCTCTGGCTTGGGAGCCCTAGTTCTGTCATTGAAAACCGTGCGGGCCGCGAAGATCAAAATGTGTCTGTGCTCGATCAACGATCAGATTAAAATGCTCTTTGAGCTAACCAGCATGGATCGTGTGTTTGAAATTTACGACGATCGCGAAGCGTTTGAGGCGGCGATGACAGCGGCTTCAGACAAAGGCTAATCCTTTTTCTCTGGTGTCTTAACGTCAGCACCCGAAAACCATCCGACCCGACGAGTATCGCTCGATTCGCGCTTCCCAGCCCTAGGTCAAGGTCAGCATCAGGGTGCTCTAACTTTACCGATGGTTTGACCTGCTGGCGTCATCGGAAAGTAAAAATGTACTTTCTACTGTACCACTCAACGTGTAAACTGCACTTCCACCAGCGAAAGATCATCCTCAAAGGTTGTGCCGCCATTCACCTGGCGCACTACATCCAAAATTTGATCTAGATGTTGCTTGCCCCGCTGAGTTTGATGCTTTTGGAGTTGACTGCTTAAGGCGTCTAAACCCCAGAGTTCACCATTGGCTTGGGAAATCTCGTAAATCCCATCACTAAACAAGTAGAGACGAGCGTTCAGCGGCACTTGGCAGGATTGCTCGGCATAGTCGACATCTGGGAACATGCCCACTGGAAAACCTGGGGTCTTGAGCGGTATGACAGTGGGGTTATGCTTTGATTTTGCGGCGTCCATCAGCAAGGCGGGGGGATGACCCGCGCTGGCATAGTGGAGCTGGCGAGAGGGTAGGTGGTAGACGCCATACCAAATGGTGAAATATTTGTCATTGCGTTGGTTCATCTGAAACACCTCATTGAGGCCTTTGAGAATCTCACTGGGTCGGTAATAGTCCACTTGGTTAAGGGCACGCGATCGCAGCAAATTGATCACCGACACTGAGGGCAGAGCTGCTCGCAAACCGTGACCGGAAACATCCAGCAGATAAATCGCCAGCGTCTCCCCATCCAACCAGTAATAGTCAAAGCTGTCCCCACCCAGTTGGCTGGAGGGCAAGAAGCGAAAGTCGATTTTGATGCTGGGCGTATCAATAGGTTCGGGCAACAGAGAACAAACATAGTCAGCGGCTTCAGCGAGTTCAGCTCCGAGCTTTTGATTCACCTGCTTGAGATCGCTGCTGAGTTGATGGAGGCGCAGGCCAGCTCGGACGCGGGCTTCCATCTCAAACATCTCAATGGGTTTACATAAAAAATCATCTGCGCCCGCATCCAAACCCTCAACCCGATCTTGGATCGAGCCTTTGGCAGTTAGCAGAATAAAAAAGGTCGTTGAAAGCTCGGCGATCGCTTTGATGCGCCGACAGACTTCGATGCCATTCATCTGAGGCATCACCCAATCACAAATGACCATCGCTGGATGAATCGCTTGGGCTTGTTCTAACCCTTCAGCCCCATTGCTTGCCACCGAAACCGAATAACCCCGTTTAGCCAAGGTACGCTTCAGCAGCAATTGAATGGCTGGGTCATCATCAATGATTAAGATATGCTCCATAACACAGCCCGAACTCCCCCTTATTCTAACGACTTGCTTCTCGGTTGCTCTGGAAATTTTGCTCGCCAGCGGCATCAATCTCATGTGGCGATCGCCGCCACTAGAGCGTCAACCCCACTAAAACTGATAGGTCAGTGGGCTACACTAATGAAGATTCTCAGGGTTTGAGGGTTCCTGGACGGGAACCGTGCATCGTTCTCTAAAACGTGGCCCGCTCAACACCTATATGTTATTCATTAATCGAATGCTCCCATCCATAAACCCTTTAATGTTAAGACTCCACCAGCATTGCTCTAGGGGTCAGGAGATGCATATGCTCTAGCGCGATGCCCATCGTACGGTCAATTTAACGCCTATGAAACCCCTTATTTCGGTGCAGGCCCTAGCAAGCGCGATGAGCCTGCACCCCCCTTCAGAACTTACTATTATTGATTGCCGCTTTCAGCTCCAAGACCCCCATTGGGGACGAAAGCAATATTGCCAAAACCATATTCCTGGGGCGTATTATCTGGATCTGAATCAGGATCTCTCCGCCCCGCCCAACCCGCAGCAGGGTCGCCATCCGCTCCCCAATGCCCAGCAGTTTGCCCAAACCATGACCCGTTTCGGCATTCGCCAAAATCAGACCCAGGTGGTGGTTTACGACCAAGCCCAGCCCATGTTTGCCGCTCGACTCTGGTGGCTGCTGCGCTACTGGGGGCATCCTCAGGTGCAGGTGCTAGATGGCGGTTGGCAGGCTTGGCAAGCTGCGGGTTATGCCAGCACAACCGAGGTGCCCCCATCAGCACTCAAGGGCCAATTTGTGACCCAGCCCCAGCCGGACTGGGTCATCACCCAGCCGCAACTGGCGCAACAGCTCCAGACTAACCCTGCAACCTTAACCCTTGTTGATTGCCGTGATGCCCCGCGGTATGCCGGCCAGGTTGAACCCATTGATCCGATCGCGGGTCATATTCCCAGTGCGATCAACCGACCCTGGCGGCGCTCTTGTACTGCCCAAGGGTATTTGCGATCGCCCCAGGAGATTCAGCAGCAATGGTCTGATCTTGATTTACATCAACCCACCACCCTCTACTGTGGCTCGGGCGTGACCGCTTGCGTCAACCTGCTTGCCCTCGCTCACGCCGAGTTGCCCCAACCCCAACTCTATCCGGGAGGCTGGAGCGCCTGGTGTCGTCAGTTGCCGACAGATGGCGTCTAGCTGATATTAGAGTTCCTGTTCAGGCAGCGGCACAGCCAATTGTTGATCCAGCAACGGTGAAGACCTCCCTCTCTATGCTGAGTTAGGGATATCCCCAACAATTGTAACTTTTGGGCCTAGGGCGGAACTCAATCGCCACGCATGGCCCAGGTGAAGCAGATGCTTCGATTTTTATCGCTTTATTCTATTTATTTTTATCTATATGTTTATTTCGGATCATCGCCTTTCTATATTTGTAGATGGCAATAATATGTTCTATGCCCAGCAAAAAAATGGCTGGTTCTTTGACCCCAAGCGAGTACTAGAGTACTTTCAACATGGTAAGACCCTGAGCCTGGTCAATGCCTTTTGGTATACGGGGCTCAAAGATCCCCAAGATCAACGGGGGTTTCGGGATGCGCTGATTAGTCTGGGCTACACTGTGCGCACCAAAATCCTCAAAGAGTATTATGACGATGTCTCGGGTCGCTATTCCCAAAAGGCGAACCTGGATATCGAGATCGTAGTCGATATGTTCTGCACCTGTGAACAGTACAATCGGGTGGTGCTCTTTAGTGGGGATGGGGACTTTGAGCGGGCGATCGAACTCCTGCGGGCTAAGAACACTCACATTACTGTCGTTTCCACCGATGGCATGATCGCCCGCGAACTGCGCAATGTCACCGATTGCTACATCGACCTCAACGAGATTCGCGACAACATTGAAAAACTCGACTATTGAATATTTTTCTCTGGGCAGAAAATTTAATCCTATACTAAGGACAGCGTTGCAGCAATTGACGGATTCCCACAAACACTCAAATCCCAACCTGCGGGTGGGATAGCCGTCGAGAAGTGCTGACTCAACGCATGAGTGGGTGAAGGATTCTCGGCTCGGGTAATGCATCGCGAGGGGTGGCCATGATTTAGCGGTTCAACCCCTGTGAGACCAGGGTTATCCCCCTTAGTGAATGGGGTCTCAGGTGGGTCGGTTATCGCTGGTTCCATCAGACTTCTCAGGTGAATTGATGACATCCCCTAGGGTAGGAGGGCAGACATAAACCAGGGGTTCAAACTCCACAGAATGCCGATTATACAAGCATTCTGGACTTTAAAACCTGAATGCTGAACTCCGCCTTGTGGTTCTCGGTTCTATCGCATTTATCGTCTTGAGTACCATGCTGTTTGAGTTTCTACTAGACATTGTTCGTCGCTTACCCCCCGAAGATGCGCTGGGCGAATTCCAGCGTCTGTTTATCGACTATCGGGCCTATCCAGGTAACGAAGGGGCGTTTGCTGAGCTGGCCCAGATTTTGAACAGCAAGCAATACCCCCGCTTTGCCAATACGCTTAAACGAGCCTGCTATATTCTGATCAACAACTGGGGAACCGCCCGTCAGTTGGACTGTATTACGGCGCTGGTCGAGAGCTTAGAGCAGGCGGTGGCAGCAAAGCCATCTCAAGCCGATCGCAGCCGCAAACGCCTTCACACCTGGCTGACGGAATTTGTTGAGAGCGACGAATACACCGACCTTCAGCTCTTTGCGGCCAAGCATACCCGCCAAACCCTCAATCGCTACACCCGAACGGATGAACCGGAGCCGAGCGAGCATTGGAGCGATCGCTATCATTCTTATCTCCTGGTTCCCCAATATGTCAACACCGATAACTCACCCGAGCAACGGGAGGCAGCGCGAGCGCTCTCGACCCAATTGCGTAACCAGTTTAAGTTTGATCTGGCGATGTACACGGCGCGATCGCAGTCGGTGCTCTATCAACAGCAACCCCCAGAAAATCCCACTGGGCTCGGGGAAGAGGTGCTCCGTCTGATTAAGTCGATCGTGGCCCGACGGGGTCGGTTTAGCTATACTAACTTAGCGCGTCTATTTCTGCGGCAAACGGAGGGCTTGTCCTATACCGGATTTAAGGCAGCCTTGCAGAACTACATCATTTTCTCGTTTAGCCGCAAGACGGCGATCGCCGATACCCTGGCTCAACGCCTAGAAAACGTGCTACTGCCGCTCTACCCCGACAAAGAAGACCGCATCGCCGATGATGCCCTGATCTTGCGCACCTGCAACCGCCTGATCGATTCCTTGACCAGTCAGGATGGTCAATATCCCACCGAGCTGTTTGTCCTGCTTCTGTCGGAGGGCAAAGCCTTTACCCTAGTCGTGCTCTTGCTCAAGTTAGCCTTGATCTCCAACGCCTCCCGCCCCCATTTGGAGAAGCGCATCGCGCAACTGATCAAGCATTATATGCAGTTCCCGGAAGCCGAATGTGACTGGGTGATCCAGTTTTTTGAAATTTTTAATATTGCTTTTGCGATTCATGGCGATCGCAATGTCCAATACGATCTGATTCGTGTGCCGCCTCCAAGCGATAGTAACCCGAAGGCTGATGGCAAGACAGACAAATGGAGCCGTTATCGGGTCTTTGCCCAATATAAAGATGGTTGTAGTCCTCATCCCTCTGTTTAGCGCCAATCCCGAAGAACCTGATATACTCTTGCCATCGGTTCTAGTGGGGAACAGCCACTAGAGGTAACGGGGAAAGTGCAGTGTGAATCTGCCGCTGTCCCGCAACTGTGAAGGAGCCAAGACGCTTCTGAGTCAGAATGCCCGCCGATCTGGATACGCTTCTATAACAACCATCTGCGAGGTACGGATGATGATTCAAGTTTGTTTGACACGCGATCGCCGCGATCGCGTGCGATGCATAGCGAAAAGCAACCATTCCTTACACGGTACAGTGCATCCTCCCTTCATACCATTCCCCACTGGGGGACTCCATCACGTGGATTGGGAAGACTATTCCCAATATTGCTCTTGGGGCTACAGGTTGCTGCATTAGATGTGCAACGAAACAATGCATGCCATATCCATCTGATGGAGGGCAAGGTCGTTCCGTCGTTTCGTTTTGACGGGTCTATCGCCAGACGGCGCTATGACCGATCTCGCTCACTTCTATCAGCAATACGCCAGTAGCCCTGATGGTCGGGTTCCTTATGGTGAGCGTCCACCCTTCGTCAAGCCACTGCCTTTGTGCTGCCGCCCTGACCAACACAGTAATTCCAACGAGCCTTGCACCCTCTAGGGGCTGTCATCAGTTCGATCTCAAACAATTGATATGACTTGCTTGCCGCCCCTTTCCTGTTTGTTGGGTCGGGCGCTTTATCGTTGGTTCCGTAAAGTTTCTGTCATCAACTGATAACGCGTCCTAATTCCCGCCCTTATTCAATCAATCAAGGAGTATTCTTCGCGATGCATAAAATTCCTGTCACCATCGTCACTGGCTTTCTCGGTTCCGGCAAAACCACCCTCGTGCGCCATTTACTCAAAAACAACCAGGGGCGTCGCCTCGCAGTGCTGGTCAATGAATTTGGCGAAGTGGGCATTGACGGTGAGATTCTCAAAGGTTGCCAGGTCTGTGATGAGGAGGAAAATGGTGATAATCCAGCAGCCAACATTCTAGAGTTGGCCAATGGCTGCCTCTGCTGCACCGTCCAGGAAGAATTTTTGCCCACGATGCAAGAACTGCTCAAACGGCGGGAGGCGATCGACGCGATCGTGATTGAAACCTCAGGCTTAGCCCTGCCCAAACCACTGGTGCAGGCCTTCCGTTGGCCGGAAATTCGTACCGGGGCGACAGTGGACGGTGTCGTCACAGTCGTGGACGGCAATGCCTTAGCTCAGGGGCAGATGGTTGGGGATCTCGATGCCCTGGAAGCCCAGCGTCAGGCCGATGAGAGCCTGGATCATGAGACGCCGATTGAGGAGCTGTTTGAAGATCAGCTTGCCTGCGCCGATCTGGTGCTGCTAACGAAGACAGATGTGATTGAAGAGCAGGGGCGCGATCGCGTCCAAACCTGGCTTCAAGATCAAGCCCCCGCAGGCGTCAAAGTTGTTCCCTGCCATAACGGTGAGATCAACCCTGAGATTCTTTTGGGTTTTAATGCCGCTGTAGAAGACAACCTGGAGAGCCGCCCCAGCCACCATGACCACGAAGAAGAACATGAACATGATGATGAAATGAACTCGGTCTGTGTGGCAATCGAGCAGACCTTTGAACCCAAGCGCCTCGTGGAACGCCTGCAAACGCTCGTCCAAGGGCAAGAGATTTACCGCATTAAAGGCTTTGTCGCTGTGCCAGACAAAGCCATGCGCCTCGTGCTCCAAGGCGTCGGGCAACGGTTTGACACCTTCTACGATCGCCCCTGGCAAACCAATGAACCTCGCCAGACTCGATTAGTGTTCATTGGCCATGACCTAAAAGCTGATCAGATTCAACAAGCCGTAGCTGTTTAATCGAACCTGATACCAAATCCCAGTTTGATACCCCCAGAAAAGAGGGCTGCCAAACTGGGATGTACCCTCCTTAATCGTGCAATTGTGGTGCTTGCATCAGGATCGGGTTAACGTCAAACCAATTCCCTTCGACATCCCAATAACTAAAGATCATGAGACTTCTGAGGAGCGTTTGATGCTCGTTTGTTACCCGCTTTGTTTGACAGACCTGTCGTAAGAGTTCCCATTCATTCTCATTCACAGCACAAGCAAGCTGTCGATAACGAATTTGAACAACCTCATCTAGCGTCGATGGGGTCAGCGGTAAGGCTCGTTCTCGCTTAATCCAGTCATGCCACAACCGTAACAGTTCACGGCGATACCCCCCACTTAAAAAACACAACTGATCGAGTAAGGGTAAAGACTCAAAGACCGCCATCACATTAGCCAGACGTTCCTCTGGTGTGCTCTCAGGAAAGGCATATGTTAATACCCACTGCTGCAAGCGGGGCAGTCCTTCACGATATTCTTGACCATTGCGCTGACGCACCGGGATCAGGGGCAGTATAAAAATGTCTGAGCCAAAACAAGCAGTAAGACGGGGATAATCCGGTGAGAAGCGCAGGCTGAGGGGCATTGCCCAAACCCATTGACCCAATAGTTGAGTCAGTTGAGTCCCCCGATCAATGAACAGGTATTCAGTTTGAGGTCGTCCCCAGGGTTTAAGGATGGTTTCGAGCAGATGTAAACCATCAACGATCATGACTAAACCCGATTTTCCCTGCACGTTGCAGTGGGCGATCGCCGGTTCGAGCAATTCTGCATTGACAATTTGGATCAGTTGCTCCGTTCTGGGGCTAAAGTACTCACGAATCTTGGCTCTCATTGCAGAATCGTTTTGAGCACGAAAGAGGAGGGTGGCGAGTGGGAGGCGAACGGCTCCTAGCGTTCTCTCTCCACTAGAAAGGTCTCCGGTGGAAAGGATCGACCGCTCAAAAATGGAAATGTCTCCGGTTAAAGCAATTGCCCCCGCCAACAGTTGCCCGAGTCTGGGACAAGGCAGATGAGAGAATTGCGCTAGGTTCTGGAGTAGTGGGTCGGCGATCGCCAAAACCAGCTCTGGAACATCTATATCTCCTTGCTCAACTGTTTTACTGAGATTACAGACCACTACACTACAGTCTTCCGCTTCAAGTTGGCGTTTCAAAGACAACAATGCTTGGGTTTGACCATTACCCGGAAAACTGGTGAAGGGGATATGACAATCTTGTCCTTTAAGAACAAAACTGAGCATATTTTTGAGCTCATCAATCCCCTGTAAATCAGAAAAATCCATGCTGTCCGGTATGCTACTGGCATCTGACACAGCCAAGAGATGACTGGGAGCAACGGCTCGGAAGAGTTGTCTAACATCAAGGAACATGGCACGAAAAGAGTTGTGAGAGTGTCACCATCTGGTAGTCCTGTTGTTGCAAGTGAGGTAATAAGCGCTGAAGGACTCGGGCGGTATTGGTAGAACGCTGGGCTGTGCCGCCATGGAGCACCAAAATTGCCCCAGGAAAGATGAACGGTTTCAGGTAGGGCAGGGTGAAGTTGGGCTGACACGTGGGCCAACGAGTATCTAAGGGAAACGCCGAACCCAGGGCAAACCGGGGTTGATAGCCCGATAACGCTTGCAAGGTTTGCAGCATCGCTCGGTTGTAGAGCACTTGGCCCGGACGAAACCATTGGACTTTGGTATCGACTGTGGTGGTGAGGAGCTGGTGAGCTTGCTGGATTTCATGACGGAACACAGCGGGGGATAAAGCCGCATGACGATGATCTTTGCAGCCGTGGTTGCCAATTTCATGACCCTGGCGCAACAGTTCGGCTAATAAACCAGGGGCGTCTGGAAGGTCGTCTGTAATGATAAAAAAAGTGACATGGACTGTTTTGTCTAGACTGCCAATCGTTTGATTAAACTCCGTCAATACCTTGAGAATGCCCCAGGTATTTTGACCTCCCACATCATCGATCGTGATTGCAATTTTCCGTAAGGGGGTGGCTTTGTAAAAGATAGCATTGGGAAAAAAACGGGCGATCTGCTGCACTAGAGAAGCTGTGAGCATAGATTACTTACACAAAAAAAATCGATTCGTATCCCTTTATTTAAGCAATGAACCGTAAAGGAGATCGCCCTACCACGATTATGCATCGCCATGCTGTGATTGACCCGACCGGCCAATACCGCTATCATCTCAGCCGCATCTGGAACTTAGCTGCCCCCCGCATTGCCTTTGTGATGCTCAACCCCAGCCAGGCCGACGCCCACCGCGATGACCCCACCCTGCGACGCTGTTTGGGGTTTGCTCAGGCTTGGGGCTTTGGCGCACTGGCGGTCGTGAACTTATTTGCCTATCGGACGGCACAGCCCAAGGTATTGCAACAGGTTGCTGACCCCATCGGGCCAGAAAACGATCGCTACCTCAAAAATGCAGTGTGCCAAGCAGATTGCACAGTCGTGGCTTGGGGAAATCAAGGGGTGTGGCGCGATCGCACGTCTACGGTTCTCGCAACGCTACAGCCCCTGACCCCGATTTACTGTCTCGGGATGACCCAGCAAAAACAACCCCGACATCCGTTATATCTGCCCAGCAATACGCAATTGCAGCGCTATTACCCAAGGCAATGAACTGAGCGAGCCTGCGGAACGGGCTGAGAGCGTGCAGCAAAACACGAATAGTGAGAGCAACTACTCATTTTTGGTAACAAAGCGTAAGCGATCGCTTACTTTTGTAACAAGCTGGCCGCCCAGACGCAAAAAAAGTTCACTAAAAACATAAAATAAATATTAACCTCTCATCGGGTGGGTGATTCTTCTCCAGACAAGTGCAGTACCGTCAGCCCATCATCGAATCTATCGAGTTAGCATCTCTCACTCAGTATGATCATCGTCAGAGCAAAACTTTGATCGGGATTGTCCATATTTTTGTGTGACGAGCTTCGCTAAGCATAGAATCCCTTTGTTTTAGGGCTTCTTGTCTTGACAAATAATTCTGAATGGTACTTATTTAAATCTTTTATTATCTTTAAGTAGAGAAATCAAACCATGAGTCTGACCCCTAACCCTACAATTGGCGACATCAACTGTCACCTCGAAAGTACCTATCAACAAAAACCGATACGAAATCCAGGGTCTATTCAGCCACATGGTGTTCTACTCGTCCTCTCAGAACCCGAACTGATCATTACCAGAGTGAGTGATAATAGTGAAGCCATTTTAGGCTATTCTCCCGAAGAACTCATACAGATATCACTCAGTTTTATTCTGGGTTACTCACAGTTCTCAGACCTCAAAAATGCTTTAGCCTATAAAGAGATAGAGTTGATCAATCCGTTTAAGTTGAGCTTGAATATTGATCAATCTCAGGTTCATTTTAATGGCATTCTCCACCGCACTAATGCCCAACTCTTGTTAGAGTTAGAGCCTGCCCATGAATTGGCGGACAGCAATGGTCTGGGGTTTTACAAGTTGGTTCAAGTTGCGATTCAAAAGCTCCATAAAGCCAATAGCTTACAGCAACTCTTTAAAATGGCGACTCAGGAAATTCGTGAACTCACCAGCTTCGATCGGGTGATGGTCTATCGCTTCAATGCCCAGCAGTGCGGCACCGTCGTTGCTGAAGTTCAACGTGAGGGTCTCGATTCTTTCCTAGGTTTAAACTTTCCTGCTATTGATATCCCCCCAATGGCACGTGAGCTGTTTTTGGAAGCTGGCATTCGGACGATTGCTGATGTCCAAGCAACAGGGGCTCAGTTCTTTCCTCCCCTTGAGGAAGAGGAAAATGAACTAGATCTCAGTCATGCCTTGCTGCGTGGTGTCTCTCCCTGCCATCTCCAATACCTCAGCAACATGGGAGTAAGTGCTACCTTGACCATTCCCCTCATGCATGAAGGAGCCCTCTGGGGCTTGGTTGCCTGCCATCATTACATTGCTAAATCATTGCCCTATAATCTACGCTTGGGTTGCAAATTGCTCGGACAAGTTTTATCTGTCGAAATTACCGCTCACAAAAATCATGCTGACCAAGACCATGGTTTAGAAAGGAGTTCAGTTTTAGCTCAATTGATTGAGTCTCTTGCCACTGGGGCTGAACTCTCGACTCTGTTTGAGTGTAAACCCGACCAATTTCTACAATTGGCAAAAGCTGATGGTGCAGCGCTCTGGCAGGATGAGCAATGTCTGGCTTGGGGTCATACCCCACCGGAGTCTGAGATGAAAACATTGGTGCAATTTCTCCATGCCCAATTCCCCCAAGAAGCCCTTATTCACACTGACTGCTTGCAAAAGTTTAACCCTCAGCTCCAGATTAATCCCATCTTAGCCAGTGGTGTTTTGGCGATTTCCCTATCTGAAGTCCAGTCCTGTTATCTCCTCTGGTTTCGTCAAGAGGTTGTTCAAACTGTGAACTGGGCTGGCAACCCCACCCCTGAGCTAAAAACGGATGAGGATGCCACCCTGTTGACACCGCGTAAGTCCTTCGACTTATGGCAAGAGTCGGTCAAAAACACCGCTCTGCCGTGGAAAACAGTTGAAATCAATACGGTTCTGAAGTTACGAGAAACCATTCAACGGATGGCTTTGCAGCGGGCTGATAAACTGGTTCAGCTCAATCAAGCCTTGCAAGCCTCCGAGGCACGAGAACGGCAAAAATCGGCCGAGCTAGCCCAAGCCCTCAAACAACTCCAGACCACCCATATGCAGTTGGTTCAGAGCGAAAAGATGTCGAGTTTAGGGCAGCTGGTGGCAGGCATTGCCCATGAAATCAATAATCCCGTGAACTTTATCTACGGCAACCTGGTGCATACTGAGCGATATGTTCAAGACTTGCTCAACCTGATCGATCGCTACCAACAAGAACATGCTCACCCGAGTCATGCACTCCAAGAACAGATGGAGGAGATTGATTTCGACTTTATGTTGGAAGATTTGCCGAATATCTTGCAGTCGATGCGGGTCGGGGCAACCCGAATTCAAGAGATTGTCAAATCCCTGCGTAACTTCTCCCGACTGGATGAGGGTGAACGGAAAACGGTCGATATTCATGAGGGCATTAATAGCACGCTCGTTATTCTGGGCAATCGACTCAAGGCCCACTTTGATCGTCCGGGCATTCAAGTCGTTCGAGATTATGGGTCACTCCCCGCCATCGATTGTTTCCCGGGTCCGCTCAATCAAGTGTTCATGAACCTCCTGGCTAACGCAATTGATGCCATTGAAGAGCGCGATCGCGCGCGATCGACAGCTGAGATCAGCGCAGAGCCGAGCCAGCTCACGATTACCAGCCGCCACCTCACCGGGTCAGACCATGATGCCATTGAGATCCAAATTGCAGATAATGGCGCTGGTATTCAGCCTGAACATCTTGAGCGTATTTTTGATCCCTTTTTCACGACCAAACCGATTGGTAAGGGTACGGGCATGGGGTTAGCGATCAGTTATCAAATCATCACCGAAAAACATGGGGGGACGTTGATCTGTGAATCTCAACCCATTCAAGGAACCATCTTTACAATTCAGTTACCCCATATAACGTCCACTCAGCGTTCTCTCACCAAGCAGATGAATACAGTGGTAAATTAACATTCATCCTAAAAAACGCAGAGCGCCTTCGAAAAGGCGCTCTGCTGTCACTCATGTGTAGTCAACCTTTAAGACAATGTAAGTCTTGCCATGTTTCGACTTACTGCCCATCAGGAGCTATCACTTTTCCTCACTCACATTATATACTCTAATCAAAATTTTCAATCATTTTTATCGGTGTAGACAGTCTAGGATTTGACCCTAGGGGCTTGACAAGTCATTGGGCGAGCATCACAAAGCAACCTTAACGGGAGTACGCCCAGAGCGTACTTCAAATCCAACGGGCTCCAACAGCGATCGCCCTGTCATCTCGGGCGGTTGCTCAAGCTGTAAAATTTCGAGGAGCGTGGGTGCAATATCACAGAGTCTGCCATCTTCTCGGAGTTGGACTTGGGTTCCATAGCCTGGGATTTTGAGTTTTTCACCTTCGACCAAAATCAGGGGCACCTGATTGGTGGTATGGGCTGTCCAGGGCCGATGTTCCTCATCCCACATATATTCAGCGTTACCATGGTCAGCGGTGATAAGCATTGTGCCCCCTGCTTGTATCACTGCGTCCACCAGTTGGCCGATACAGGTATCCACTGTCATAATCGCTTCAATGGCCGCCTCCATATTCCCCGTGTGTCCCACCATATCGGGGTTAGCATAGTTCATCACAATCAAGGAATAGACCCCTTGGCCGATCGCTTGAGCGGCCACATCGGTCACGGCTTGGGCAGACATTTCCGGCTGGCGATCGTAGGTTGCCACCTGAGGGCTGGGGATGAGTTCCCGATCTTCTCCCGGAAACGGCTGCTCTAGACCGCCATTGAAGAAATAGGTGACATGGGGATATTTCTCGGTTTCAGCCGTGCGCAACTGGCGCAGGCCATGGTTGGCAATCACCTCACCCAGGATGTTTTGGAGGCTCTGGGGTTCGAAGGCAACCGGGACATCGAGGCTGGCATCATATTGGGTAAAGGTAACAAATCCCAGGGGATCAATTGGCTCGCGCTCAAACCCCTCAAAACCCGGTTTAATAAAGGCAGCAGTTAGCTGTCGAGCGCGATCGGGACGAAAGTTGAAGAACACAACCCCGTCACCTGCTGCGACGGCATCTTCAGCCAGCCGTGTCGGTGGAATAAACTCATCGGTAATGTCTTGGCTGTAATAGTCTTGCAGCAATGCTTGAGGGGGACGCGGGTCAATCTCTCCCTTGCCGACCATTACATCATACGCTTTTTGAATACGATCCCAGCGGCGATCGCGATCCATGGCATAGTAACGGCCGCTCACCGTGACAATTTTACCGAGCCCCACCTGCTCGATGCGATTGGCGATCGCCTCGACAACATGAATACCTTCGGTGGTCTTCGTATCCCGACCATCAGTAACCACGTGGAGGCAAACTTCTGGTAAGCCGTGAGCTTTGGCGAGATCAAGCAAACCAAATAGATGCAGAAGGTGCGAGTGAACCCCGCCCTCAGAACAGAGCCCCACACAATGGAGCTTCCCACCCCGCTCTCGCACAGTCTCACAGAGTTTGACTAATGCTGAATTGTTTAAAAAGGAACCGTCTTCGACTGCATCGGTGATCCGCACCAGTTCTTGGGGGACAATTCGACCCGCACCCAGGTTCAAATGCCCGACTTCTGAATTTCCCATCTGCCCCTCCGGCAGACCCACCTTCTTACCCGAAGTGTGGATCAGCGTATGGGGATAAGCTGCCCAAAGGCTATCCATGATAGGGGTATGAGCCGTCCGAATCGCGTTGCCGTCTTTCGCCTCGCGATATCCCCAGCCGTCAAGGATAACGAGTACTGCAGGCGCAATGGATGCGTGAGTCATACGACGTACCTTATGAACATCTGCTAAGACCCTGATAATAACATTGTGGTTTGCACATTCTCAGCCCTCAAGATATAGATTTCCTTACAAAAAAGCTCCTACTGATGTAGGAGCTTCTGGAAAAGTAAGGACAACTAGACCGTCAATCTAGTCAATATCCGGCATGAACAGAACGGGCTCAGTTTCTCGGTCAATCCCCTTCTCAAAACCCGCTGCTGCCGCACGAGCGCGACCGGCGTGCCAGAGGTGACCAACGAGGAAGAAGAAGCCCAACACAAAATGCGAGGTTCCCAACCAAGCGCGGGGATTCACATAGTTGAAGGAGTTAGGCTCGGTGATAATGCCGCCCACAGAGTTCAAGGAACCATTAGGAGCATGGGTCATATATTCAGAGGCGCGACGAATCTGCCAGGGCTGAATATCATTGCGCAGCTTATCCAGATCCAGACCATTGGGCCCACGCAGGGGCTCTAGCCAAGGACCCCGGAAGTCCCAAAAGCGCATGGTCTCACCGCCAAAGATGATTTCACCGGTTGGCGATCGCATCAGGTACTTACCCAAACCCGTGGGGCCTTGCGCCGAACCAATGTTGGCACCGAGGCGTTGGTCACGGGTCAAAAACACAAAAGCCTGGGCCTGAGAGGCTTCAGCATTGGTGGGACCATAGAACTCACTGGGATAAGCCGTATTGTTGAACCAGACCATGAAGGACGCCACAAAACCCATCAGGGAGAGGGCTCCAAGGCTATAGGAGAGATAAGCTTCACCCGTCCAAACAAAGGCACGACGTGCCCAACCGAAGGGCTTGGTGAGAATATGCCAGATCCCACCGCCAATGCAGATCAGACCGACCCAGATATGGCCGCCAATGATGTCTTCCACGTTGTTGACACCAACGATCCAGCCTTCACCCCCAAAGGGAGAGTTGACCAAATAGCCAAAAATCACGGCAGGGTTCAAGGTGGGGTTAGAGATGACGCGCACATCACCGCCCCCTGGAGCCCAGGTGTCGTAGACCCCGCCAAAGAACATGGCCTTGAAGACCAAGAGCAGCGCCCCCACACCCAAAAGAATGAGGTGATAACCGATGATGTTGGTCATCTGGTTTTTGTCTGCCCAGTCATAGCCAAAGAAGTCAGAATATTCTTCGAGCGTCTCGGGACCGCGAATGGCATGATAAATGCCGCCCAAACCCAGCACAGCTGAGGAGATGAGGTGAAGTACTCCCACCACAAAGTAGGGGAAGGTGTCAACCACTTCACCACCCGCACCAACGCCAAGGCCCAGGGTCGCCAGGTGGGGAATCAAGATACAGCCCTGCTCATAAATGGGCTTGTCGGCTGTAAAGTGAGCGACTTCAAAAATAGTCATTGCCCCCGCCCAGAAGACAATCAAACCCGCATGAGCCACGTGAGCACCCAGCAATTTGCCGGAGAGATTAATCAGACGAGCGTTACCCGCCCACCAGGAGAAACCGGAAGATTCCAGGTCGCGCCCAGTGTTAGCCATTGATGTACTAGAGAGCGTTACCACGTGGCAGAACCTCCTCAGGGAATACAAAACGTTCATGGGGTTGGTCTTGAGGCGCCATCCAAGCCCGCATCCCCTCATTGAGGAGGATGTTCTTGGTGTAGAACGTCTCAAATTCAGGGTCTTCA